>CAYRPX010000180.1:0-6402 GCA_964426195.1 uncultured Salinivenus sp. | reverse complement strand
CTCGTGCGACTTTCACTTGAAGATCCGGCCGATACGATAGATGTATTTCGCCCGCTCGGCCCCCGGCAGGTCCCGCCAGGAAGACTCGTAGGCACTGCGGGCCGCATTCACCGCGTCGTCAACGACGTGCTCGTCGGCCAACCCCACCTCGGCGAGCGTCTCCTCCGTCGCCGGGTTGATCGATGGAAAATATTCGTCGGCCTCGCGGAACTGTCCGTCGATGAACGGGCCGTACTGATCATCGAGGCGCACGTGATCCGCAGATTGAGGCGCGGGCGCATATTCCCACTCGTCGCCGAAGAGCAGTTCGCGAGCGGTATCGGGGGCAGCCTCTAATTCAGCCATGATGCGTTAGAAAGTTGAAGGTTGGAAAGTGAAAAGTTTTCCGTTCTGACTAAACCAATCGGGGGAAGGAAGATTCGCCCCCGACTGCTGGAAGGTGATCAAAAATCCGCTCCCTTCAAACCTTCCAACGTTCAACGTTACCGAAGTTCAGGTCAGAAATGGTCCGTCGGCCCAGGGCGTCTCGTTGGAGACTGAGCAGAGCCCTTGAACCGAAAAACGTTCAACCCAGAGAGAGATATCGCTTCGAGTAATAGCGCCCGTGGTGTTCTTTTTCGAGCTGGAGCAGGAGGTCGTTCAATAGCGACGAGGCGCCGATGCGAAACAGGTCGGGCGTCAGCCACGCGTCCCCCAGGATTTCTTTCACCATCACCAGATACCGCAGGGCCGGCTTTGCCTTCCGAATGCCCCCCGCCGGCTTCATCCCCACCTTCCGGCCCGTTTTCAGGTGATAATCCCGAATCGCCTGCAGCATGACCAGCGTCACCGGCATCGTCGCCGCCGGCGTCACTTTGCCCGTCGAGGTCTTGATGAAGTCGGCCCCGGCGTCCATGGCGATGCGGCTCGCAAGGCGAACGGCGTCGTAGGTCTCCAGCTCGCCGGTCTCCAGAATCACCTTCAGGTGCTTGTCGCCAGAGGCCTCGTCCAGCGTGCTAATTTCGCGGTGCACCCGCCCATACTCACCGGAGAGGAACGCATTCCGGTTGATCACCACATCGATTTCGTCGACCCCGGCGTCCCGGACGCGTTCCACTTCCTCCACTCGCTCGTCGAGGGCGGCCTGTCCGCTCGGGAAGTAGCTCGCCACCGAGGCAATCCGGACATCCGTTCCGGCCAACTGCTCTCGGGCGACCGGTACCA
Source organism: uncultured Salinivenus sp. (assembly GCA_964426195.1). GTDB lineage: Bacteria > Bacteroidota > Rhodothermia > Rhodothermales > Salinibacteraceae > Salinibacter. Next base: position 5,199 of record CAYRPX010000180.1, on the reverse strand, counting down.
TGGGCGGATACACGCAGACTGCCCCGACGGACGGGTAGTCGCGCTCCCCGTCGGGATTCGGGGTGCGGGCCTTCTGACACAGGGATTGGACCTTGCCCGGCGTATCAGCGCCCTCCAGGGTCGTCAAATCCAGCATCGTGATGAGTCGCTTCAATCCCTCCACCTTCGCCTCTTTTTTGATGCTCCGCGCGGCCAGCCGCGAGGCGCGTTCCTTGGCGGCCACTTCATCGACGCTCGGAACCTGAGGGGGACGATAATCGGCTGTGCTTGGCCGTTGCATAAGAGGAGGGTCGATGAGTCAACTGTCGTCGAGGAGCGCTCTCGGACGGATGCGCTGCCGAAACCGACGTGCGGTGGATGCGATTCCGAAGGAGAACGGACACCGAGACTTGGAAATTATCGGTCCACCTTTTCGTCGAGGTTGTACCGCTTTCGCTTGTCCCAGAGCGTTTTCTTGGAGATGCCGAGGTCATCGGCAATTTCGGCGTAGCTATCGTTGGTCCGCGTCTCGAGCGTACGGCGGATGTAAGATTTTTCGATGTCTTCGAGGGATCGGCCCAGTGGAGCCTTGAAGCCGTTGCCCCTGGGTCCATTGTCGTCAAGTCGCTCGGGCGGCGCCAGGGTCAGATCATCCGCCTCAATTCGATTGCCCTCCACAAAAATCATCGCTCGTTCGAGCACGTTGCGAAGCTCCCGCACATTGCCGGGCCACGTATGATTGAGGAGTTTTTGCTTGGCGCGGTCGGTAAAGCCTTTCACTTCGTTCCCGAACTCTCGGTTGAACTCCGACACGATGTGCTTCCCAATCAGAATGACGTCGTCGCCCATGCGGCGGAGCGGGGGCAGATGGACGTTGACCACATTGATGCGGAAGAACAGATCTTTGCGAAAACTGCCTTCCTGCACGCTGCTCTCGAGATCTGCGTTCGTGGCGCAGAGGATCCGGACGTCGGCCGTCTTGTCTTCCACACCGCCGAGACGGCGGAATTCCCGACTTTCGAGAAATGAGAGCACCTTTGACTGCAGCGCCAAGCTCATCGAGTCGATCTCGTCGAGGAAGAGGGTACCCCCATCGGCCACCTCGATGAGACCCTCCTTGGATTCGCGGGCGTCGGTGAAGGCGCCCTCCTCGTAGCCAAAAAGCTCTGCTTCGAGCAGATTGTCGGGCAAAGAGGCGCAGTCAATGTCGGTGAAGGACTCCTCGGCCCGTGGAGAGTTGTAGTGCAGTGTCTTTGCCGCCAGATTTTTGCCTGTCCCCGTTTCGCCGGTAAAGAGAACTGTCGTGTTCGAGGCATCGCACAGGGTCTGAATGGTCTCGCGGGCCTCCACAATGGGATCGCTCTCCCCCAGGATTCCCTCAATGGGGTATTGCTTCTGCTTCTCCGTCTTAATCTGCTTGAGCTCCTGCTGTGCCCCATAGAGTTCGATCGCCTTTTCCAGCAGCGCCCGCATCTCTTCCAGGTTGACCGGCTTCTCTAGGTAATGGAAAGCCCCCTGCCGCATGGCCTCCACCGCCGTCTGGACTGACGAATGGGCAGTCATGATAATGATCGGCACGTCAAGCCCCCGCTCCTGCAGGTTCTCCATGAGCTCCACCCCATCCATCTCCGGCATAATCATGTCCGCCACCACGACGTCGGGATCTTCACCACCCCCGTCCAGCGCCTCCAGCAGAGAAAGAGGATTGACGAAAGCGTCGACATTGTAGCCGTCCCGCTCGAGCACATTGTCAAAAAGGTTTCCAATCTTGGGCTCGTCATCAACGACAAAAATCCGTTTGCTCATAAGAATCTTGCACTCTTTACACCGATGATAGACTGACGATCGATCGTTACAACTCGTAATTGATGCCCATAAGCGTGTATGATCTTCCCCTCGGTGGAAGTTAACGTAAAGTTTCTTCCCCGGTCTGTCCAACGGCGCCCTGTGAACCATTTTTTCCGTTACCCCCCCACCTTCGACACCCCCCCTTCAGAACGCCAGATTCGTCATATTCATGAAGGGTAACCCACCTTGAGCAGTTGCAATCGGCAGCGGTGTCGAAAGCAGTTAACACAAAACCTAACACCGTTGCACTTTGGTTCATTTTTTCGGATGCGGACCTGGGACGGTGTCCAACACCTTTAGCCGTCCGCAGTATGAAGGAGTCGGTTGGTGTCCTGGTCTCTCTCCGCGATCACACGCCGTTTCTCGATGCCCCGCCGCCCCCTTAGCCTCCTACTGCTCGTCCTCTTGGTAGGAATGGCCTGCGGAAGCTCTTCTTCGGAGGAGCCCCTTCCGACCGTCACCGACAACCTGGGGCGAACTGTCTCCTTCGACCGCCCCCCAAACCGGGTCGTCTCCCTCGCCCCCAATCTCACGGAGATCGTGTACGCCGCCGGGGCGGGCTCGTCTCTGGCCGCCGTCACGTCCTCGGGCGACTACCCTCCTGCCGTAGACACGCTGCCCCGCGTGAGCGCCCTTCCGGTCGACTTCGAGGCCGTCTCGGCCCAGGAGCCGGACCTCGTGCTTGCCACCGATCAGATCAATGCTCCGAAGGACGCCGGGACCTTCGAAGCCCTGGGGCTCCCCGTTTACTTTTTTTCGTTCGCCTCGCTCGACGACATCCTTGAGAGCATCCGCACCACGGGCCACCTCTTGGGCACGGAGCGAGCCGCAACGGACAGCGCTGCGGCTTTGCAGCGTGAGATCGAGGCGCTCCGGTCCCACACCAAATCGATCCCCCCCGAACAGCGCCCGCGCGTGCTCGTCCTGGTCGGCGATGACACACTCTACAGCTTTGGGCAGGGAAGCTACGTACACACCCTGGTGGAGCTGGCGGGAGGAAAAAGCATCACGACCGACATCGAAACCCAGGCTCCCACCCTCAGCGACGAGTACGTGCTCACCGAAAAACCGGACGTAATCGTTGGCCTTTGGGGATCCGATTACGATCCGTCCCGCTTACTTGAGTTGCATCCGTCGTGGGACGTCGTTCCTGCCATTCAGAATGATCGGGTCTACAGTCTCCCTGCGGCCCTCATTGCCCGGCCCGGTCCCCGCGTCCTCCTCGGGGCCCGTCGCCTGGCCCGTCATTTCCATCCGGAACGGATTCCCTCCACCATGGAGAACGGTTCTCTCTCCCCGTCTTCTCCTTCGCCCGATCAGCCAGACTCATGAGGCGACCGTGGCTCATCGGTCTCGGTTTGACGGGAATCCTGGTGGTTACCGTGGGGGCCGCCGTTTCGGTCGGGAGCACGACTACCGCCTGGACCGATGTTTATCGGGTACTGGCCCACCGTCTATTCGGGCTCGGAGCCCCGCCCGACCCCACGGTCGACCGCATTGTGTGGCGGCTGCGTCTGCCCCGAGCGGTACTCGCCTGCGTGGTAGGGGGCGGGCTTTCCATTATCGGTGTGGCGATGCAGACGCTCGTGCGCAACCCGCTCGCAGAGCCCTACATTCTGGGCATTTCTAGCGGGGCCTCGGCCGGGGCCTCCCTATTCTATCTCGGCTTTTTGCCCCCGCTGCTCAGCAAGACCTTCTCGATGCCGGTGGCGGCCTTTGTGGGGGGCCTCATCTCCATCTCCATCGTGTACCTGGTTGCCCGCGATGGCACCCGCGTGTCGGTGGCCCGCCTGCTGCTCGCCGGGGTAGCCATGTCGGCCCTCATGGCGTCGATCACCTCGTTCGTTACCTTCTCCTCGCCGGAGCCCGACAAGCTCCGGGCGGTACTTTTTTGGCTCCTCGGCTCGCTGAGCGGGGCCCGCTGGGGATTGTTGCCGTTCCCCATCCTTGCCACGGCGGTCGGCCTCGGGACGATGCTGGTGCTGGCCCGCCCGCTCGACGCGATGCTCGTGGGAGAAGAACCGGCCCAGAGCCTCGGGATGCCCGTCGAAGCCCTCAAGCGGGGCCTCATCGTGCTCTCCACCCTGGTGACGGGCGCACTCGTGGCCGTATCCGGAGCCATCGGGTTCGTCGGACTTATCGTGCCGCACGCCGTGCGCTTGCTGGTGGGCGTGCCGCACCGGCGTCTCGTGCCCCTCAGCTTTGTCGGCGGCGCCATCTTCCTCTGCTGGGCCGACCTCGCCGCCCGCACGCTCCTGCCCGGCCAAGAGCTGCCCGTGGGCATCCTGACAGCCCTCTGCGGCGTGCCCTTCTTCCTCGCCCTCCTGCGTCGTCGTGCCTATCAGTTCGGGTAGCTTCTCCCTCATAGAAACCGAGCCCCATTCCCCGGATGACGTTCCGAGGACCAGCGCCTCTCAACGGTCGAATGCCCCTGTCCGTCTCGGTGGTCGGGGCCCAATAAGGATGGTGAGGGGGATTGAGATGCAAGATCTGCTACGCGTCGGTCCCTGAGAGCTGCTCCTCGGGGCGGGGGGGCTGGATCGTAAATCGAGATCCCTCCTCGCTCAGTTCGATCGGCTCGGTCGAAAGATTCATCTCGACAGCCTACAGCTTCGAGAGGTTGAGCCCCACAGAAGCGTGTCCATCAGGCGCCGCCTGCTCTTTTCGGTGAGTCGGGCACACCGAGGCATCGGCCCTTTCTCTCTCGACCGGCCTGCAACCAGCAGGTCTTCCAAGTCGGTGCTCACAAAACGTCCTCTTCCCTATCCCTCCAAATCGGAGACCTCTATCATTGACCTCAATTTCCGTCCCAACCGTTTCTCTCCGGACCACTTCGCCCCCGTCTCCGCACCTCATTTCACGGCACGGCCGTACTTCGCTAAACCATTCCCTCCGTCGGACGTACCGTCCGCAGAAGCTTTCAATCCAAACTGAAAATCAAAATGCCCGACACCTCTCCCCCTCTTCCGAACGGCCGTGCCGCACCCGATGTCCCGGACGCCGAGGGAGAAACTGTGCCCCTGAATCGGCCAGTGCCAACGACCCTCGACGACATCCGAATTCCAGTGGAGGACGACCTTGAGGCCTTTCGTTCCTATTTCCGGGAGGCCATGCGGTCGGACCACACGTTGCTAGACAAAATCACCCAGTACGTATTGTGGCAGAAGGGAAAACGCATCCGCCCTCTGCTGGTGCTGCTCTCGGCCCAGGCTTGCGGCGGCACAGCAACGGACATGACTCACCGGGCTGCCGCTCTCGTGGAGCTTCTGCACACCGCAACCCTCGTGCACGACGACGTGGTGGACGACGCGGAGGAGCGACGCGGCGTCTTTTCGATCAACGCCCTCTGGAAAAACAAAATTGCGGTCCTGC
>CAYRPX010000179.1:0-6402 GCA_964426195.1 uncultured Salinivenus sp. | reverse complement strand
AAAGTAGTATGAGATCCAATCAAGGACGACCTTGGTACGGACGTATGGACGCATGTTCTTCCCAACAGACCAAGGCAAACCGATGGGATCTCAAACCGCTTATATCGGCCTCGACGTTCACTCCGAAACCTGCACGATGAGCTGGATGAACGGAGATGGCGAAATTCAATGGACCGTCTCCTTTGACACCTCCGAGAAAAATCTGATCGAGGAAGTCGGGGAAATCGAGGCTCAAACCAAAAAGATCACTCTCGAAGAAAGCCCGCTGGCGTTCTGGACGGCGCGAACTCTGACCGGGGAGGTCGACGAGGTCCTCGTTTGTGATCCGCGGGAGAACCATCTCATCAGCCGTTCGATCCGGAAGGGTGATGAGCCAGACGCGAAGGCACTTGCTCGTTTGCTCCGCATGGGAGAACTCAAGGAGGTCTACCATCCTGAAAACGACCAACGCGCCCTCTACAAGCAGGCGTGCAGCCACTACATGGATCTCCGCGACCAGCAGCGGGTCCTCAAACAGAAGATCAAATCGCGTCTCAAACGGTGGGGGCACCTCCACATTCCAGGAGCCAGCGTCTTCAGCCAGAGTGGCCGCGAGGCCTACCTGGCTGAGCTCAGTCACGATCGAGTCCGCTCGCAAGTGGAGAGCTTGTACAGTCTTCTGGACCAGACGCACGCGGAGAAGAAGGCCGCTCGTCGTCAGTTTCTTGAGTTGGGTCGAGACTATCCAGAGACGCAGGAATTTCAGAAAATTCCGGGCATCGGTCCGATCAGTGCCCATACGTTCGATGCGTACATCCAGACGCCCCACCGGTTTGCCACAAAGCAGAAGCTCTGGCGGTACTGTAAACTCGGGGTGCAGAAGCGCTCAAGCGGTGGCAAACAGGTCCAAAGGGAGAAACTCGATCCGGCGGGCCACGGTGAACTCAAGGTCCTCAGTCATCGGGCGGTCAAGGAAGCCCTCGGAGGGGAGGATCACAACGAGGTTGAAGCCTCCTACCGCGCCTCCGTTCGGCGCACAGGGGATGAGACTCATGCCCGCTTGAACACCCAGCGGAAGATTCTCGCGACGATGTGGGGACTCTGGAAAAGATCCGCCGCCTACAACCCGAAGCTGTTTTATAACTCGAAACGCACTCATAAATCTGAATCCTCCCGGTAAGCCAGCCATCTGGCAATAGGTCGCTTCTATCGGCCCAGCCAGTCGGCCAACGCGCTTGGGTCGGGGCTGGTGGACCCGGGTGGCCGAGGCAGTCTCAGTTGACCCGATAGTTCCCGCCCAATCGGGAAACTCGGCACTAAAGTTAGACGCCTCGGCCCATCAAATGCCCAGACATGACGATAGACCGTCTCCCTGGAGCAGTAGCTCCGAGAAGGCGAGTCTCCCATACGAATCTGGCTCCAAGCGCACCGTCATCAAGGGTCTCTCTCCCCGAAATCCGACGCGAAGGCCCGGTGGCATGAGGCCATCCCAGGTGGCGGCATATGAGCGACCACGGTCGTCCCGTGAAAAGCGCGCTTCACGGGCGAACGGGGGGACTGCGCGCTTGACATTGGATCTCATACGAAGCGGGTCAACTCCATCGGTCTGTTTAGAAAGCGTCCGTTCAATTCATCCGCTCGGCCGGCATCGCAGTCACATTCGCTTGACGCTCAAAGGCATCAGGGTGCTGGTCAAGCCGATCTTCAATTTTACCGATGCGCTGTCCGAGCTGGCCTTCCCCCTCGTTAATCCGCGGCGTGAGGCGGGCCTCCGTGTCTGTTAGTTCCGCCGTCAAAACGGTCACAAGGTCAGCGTCGGAGCGGATTTCATCGATACGTTCCGACTGCTCAGTGCAGGAACTTCTCTAGTTACGAATCGCCTCCACACTCGCTATCCATGTCTTCGTGGAGAGGCGCCGATTGAAGCGTAGCGGTCGTGCGCAAGGCTAAAGTGGGCGGTTCTGCGGTCGTCATGCTCCGATAGATCGTGGCGTATCCTCAGCAATCACATCCCGAATACGGGAGCACTCGTATCCTCACCAAGAGAACAATCCCAGCCGACGCCCACACGCTCAGAAGCTGTTCGTTGAGCGCTCACGAACCCCGCGATCAGAAGCGTACGTTCCTGAGAAGAACGTTACGGAAGAGGTTCCTCATCGTCATCCTCCTCATTGAGCTTGCGCACGGCATATCCCGCCCCGGCGGCCGCAAGGAGGGCCAACCCACCATCGACGGGGACCTGATTAGGATCTGAAGGAGGATCAGGAACATTAGTCGTTGCATTCGACTCGGTCCCGCTCCCCGAAAAAGACCCATCCTGGGACTGCGAGGGCTCCGCCCAGTCGGGAAGGTTCGACGGAGAGGACGAAGGGGCGGGTTGCAGCTCTGCTCGTTGCTGCTGGTACGACTCTCTCGCTTCGGAACGGTCCTGGTACGACTAAGCCGTTACGGGCTGGGTCATCGGGAGGAGAAGTCCCCCCCACGAGGAAGAGACCCAGAAAAGACCAGCATTCATCCAGACAGGGCCTGGACAGAGCTCCCCCCCTTTCCTTGACAACGTTAGATCGCAGATGAGACCGTCATCTAGAGAAAATGGATGTGATAAAAAGATCCATCGTGGGAACGTGGAAACGGTTCAGGGCAGACCACGCCCAAACGGCCTACTTTTGGAACTCGAATAGGAGAGAGAAGCGAAGCGTGTTGGCGAGGGGACTATCTCGCTCCAGCGTGTAGATGTAAGAAATATCAACGCCGACAATGTTGTAGCGAAGACCAGCTCCAAAGTTTAAGAACTCGCGCCCGCCATTATTCGGATCCTCATAGTAGTATCCAGTCCGCAGAGCAAAGAGGTCACTATACCAGTACTCCAGCCCCGTGCCGACGGTGAACTGCTCGATCACACTCAATGTAGTAGAACCATCTGGGGTTTGCTCACCGTCAGCGGTTCCCCACGAGGTAAATAAGGCCTCGTAGAATGGATCTGCCTCGGTCTTGAAGACAGTTGAATCCCCCTGAGGTACTTCTCGTGACTCGACGTTCACCAGTGACTTATTGAAGTCATTCGCAAACGTCAAGGTGTTGTATTCATCAAAGTCAACCGTCAGTGCATACCCGAATCGCAGATTCATCGGGAGAGGTTGCTTATCCTGGTTGTACTTCATACGTCCTCCCATATTGGCGAGATTGAACCCCGTGGAGAACGTCGTCTTTGATCCTCCCAAATCGAAGGGCGCGGTTCGGTAGAGCATGGACAAATCCCCTGCCAGGGTCGAAGCCGTTCCGCTCTGGATGTCTTGGCTCTCGATCTCCGGCGACAACTTCGAGTAGATTCCCCGAAGACTGGTTCCAAATCCCAGTCGCTCGGACACTCGATATCCGTACGAGACGCCGACGGCAAGTTCGTACGAGCGATAGGTTCCCCGCGTATTCCCATTCCCATCCGTAATTTCAATTTCTCCGAGATTGAAATAGGTCACGTTGCCCCCAAATGTCCCCACTCCATCGACGTGATAGGTCCCCACGAGGTATTCGTAGAAGAGACCAGCGTCGAACTGGGGAAGCCAGTTTGCGTGGGTGAGGCCCGCTTGCGTTTTCTTCTGAAAGGCGAGGCCTGCAGGGTTCCAAAACATTGCGTTCGCGTTGTCCGCAAGGGCAACCCCTGTATTGCCCATCCCGGCCGCTCGACTGTCCGGCTCAATACGCAAGAAGAGAGCCGTCGATTCTGCGAGCTGTGCCTTCGCGGGGAGCGCCACACCGAGCGCGAGGAGAAAAAGCCCGACGAAGGAAGCGACGCACTGAGCGAAACGAGGCCGAAGGGAATCCAACATGATAGAAGGTGGGGTCTCGTACAGAAAATTACAGCGAGGAAGAAGCCGGGAAGGCGACCATTTCTTGCTTCGGTCCCCTACACAGGAGGCTCGGAAACCGATTCGCACCTCCCGGTCTTCCATAAATGTATTGTCTGTAGCAAATCGCTCAGGACATCAGCAGAAATCTATGAAACGGACCGAATGGAAACAAGAAAAGAGGCAAGAGTGCGTAGGTAAAGGTGCACTTCGGTTGGTATGAACCGACCTCACAAACGTTTCCGGCGCTGGCTGGATCCGGTCTTGAAGACCCGATAGGAGGCCAAGTCAGGCCTAAGAGACCTCCTTGAGTTCGTCCTTCAGCCGCGTTAGCCGGTTCAGGGAGTCGGACATCCGTTCGGCGGCCTCTCTTATGTCCCGTACAGAAGAGACGAACTGCTCGTCTACGTCCTCCTCCTGGCTCAGTTCAAGGAGAAACTGTGCGTTGCCGGAGATAATTGAGAGCGGATTGTTGAGGTCATGATAGACGGACGACACGGCGTCGTGCACCTCGTCCATCGACTCGGGAGGCTGGGGATCACTCATGAGTAGGAAGGAACTTCGTTAGCAAATACGAAAAGAAACGTTCTTTCCGGCCGATCGCTACAGCGCCTCCAGCGAGCGGGGGTCAACAACCTGAATGCCGCGATCCGTATCGGCAAGGCTTCCGACGGCCACCTCCGGATCGTGTTCAAAGAACAAGTTCCACCCCCGATCCGCTGCTTGCTCCAGAAAATCCCCCTTCTCCTCAATCGTCCGAAGCGGACGGACGTCGTAGGCCATCGTCCACGTCGGGGGAAGATGGTGGACGGTCGGCAGGAGATCCGCCACGTACACCAGCGTGGTCTCCTCCCCGGCAATGGTTACGATCTGCTGGGACTCGGTGTGCCCGTGCACCAGGTCCACCGAGAGGCCCGGAAACAGGCCTCCGGGTCCATCAACGAGGTGAAGCTGGTCGGCTTCTTCGATGGGCTCAAATGTTTTTCGGAGAAACGACCCTTTTTCCTTCGGGTTCGGGTCGGTGGCCCAGTCCCAGTGCGCTCGCTGCACGTGGTAGGTCGCATTGGGGAAGGTGACCGTTCGTCCGTCGCTCGTCTCCCGAGTGGCGCCGCCACAGTGATCGAAGTGAAGGTGCGTGAGAATGACGTCCGTCACGTCGGCGCGATCGAATCCGTACGCCGCAAGCGAGTCGTCGAGCGTGGCGTCCGCGTGATCGACAGCGTAGATGTCTGCATACTTCGTCCCCGCAAAGGTGTCCCCCACGCCTGTGTCTATGAGAATGAGGCGCTCGGGGCCCTCCAGCAGAAGACAGCGCATGTGGAGCGGAATTCGATTCTTCTCGTCCGGCGCAATCCGCTCCGACCACAGGGGCTTCGGCACGATGCCAAACATCGCGCCCCCGTCCAGCCCAAATCGCCCCGTCTCGATGGTGTAAAGCGTGTAGGGTCCGATCTGCGGCATGCTGAGAGCGTAATGATGGGGGAAGTATCAGATCCGAACGGATCGAGTCGCCGGGCTACACTTCCTCCGGCGGAAAATCCCGGAAGTGCCCATTCGACCGAATGCGACAATTAATGTCCTCCTTCTGTTCGACTTTCGGAATCAGCGATTCGAAGTGGCGAATCAGGTACCGGATGCGGTCGTTTTCGTTCGGCTCCTCAAGCAATTCTTGTTTCTGCTCGCCGTCAAGGGCTGCATTTTGGGCCAGCACGTAGGAAAGGTATTCGACGTTTTCGTAGAGGTCGGGCCGGACGGTGCGACCGGCCAGCTCTAGGAGCTTCATGTGTTGTGTAATAACGCGCTCCTTGAGGGCGAGATCAACCGGTTCGTCCTCTTCTTCAAGAAGTGAGACGTCGGCCGTGTAGTAGCTCTTGTCGTCGCGGACCTCCAAAATCCGAAATCGCTCTTCTCCGCGCACGGCAATGTCCAGTCGCCCGTCCTCGTACCGGGTCACCACCTCGTCGATCCGGGCGGTCGTGCCCACGTCGGCCAGCGAGTCGTCTCCACTGCGCACGATGCCGAACGGCACGTCGTGGTCGAGGCAGTACTGGGTGAGGTCCTTGTACCGCTCTTCGAAGATGTGGAGGGGAAGGCGCTCGTTCGGGTACAGAACCAGGTCGAGCGGGAAGAGCGGAAGGGAATCGATCGAGGCCATAAGCCGTGGCCGGTTGACTGTCATCAAGAGGGGCTGTCGAACCAGCCTCGCTAGCCCGGTGTTTCGCTTTCGCGGAGCGGTCAGGGCCTCATGCGTCCCCGTTCTCCGGCCCCAAAAGGCCCGTGGGCGGCGCAGACCGACATTGGACGAAACGAGGAGAACCATCTTTTCCCGATCCGTTGCAAATCAGCCCTCCTCCGTGCGGGTCGCGCCCTCCGTCAGTGCAATCTCGTCGGCCGGGCCGGCGTCGTGGAGCCGGCCGTGTTCGAGCCGACGTATGCGCCCCGCTATAGCGGCAAGCGACGGATTGTGCGTGGCCACCACGAAGGTCTGCTTCATCTCGCGACTCAGACGCTCGATCTCGTCGTGCAGCGGCTCGGCGGTACGCGCGTCGAGGTTGCCGGTCGGCTCGTCCATGAGCAC
>CAYRPX010000178.1:0-6410 GCA_964426195.1 uncultured Salinivenus sp. | reverse complement strand
GCTACAGGGCTCACCTGGGCTCCGAGCGTGCACGTCGCCCGCTGTGTCTCGGTGTGATATCCATCCACCAAACAGCTTCTGAAGAAGGAAGGGCGCGGACGGTAGGGAACGTTCTATTTTTCGGAAGGAGAGGCTCTGGCACTTTCTGGCGGGTCATCTCGTTACAATGTTTGTTCGTACTGGCTCCTCACAACTTCTCTCGTCTATGGTACTTCCCATTTGCGTCTACGGCCACGACGCCCTGCGTCAGGAAACCGACCCGGTGGAGGAGAATACCGACGAACTTCAGGCCCTCATCGAAAACATGATTGAGACGATGCGAAACGCCGCTGGGATTGGGCTGGCGGCACCGCAGGTGGGCCGCAGTGAGCGTCTCTTCGTGGTTGATCTTACTCCGATGGCCGACGAACTGGCGGAGGCGGGGGAGTCTCTTCCGCCCCAGCCGATGGTCGTCATCAATCCCGAACTCGTTGCGGAGAGTGAGGAGACCGTCGAGCTTGAAGAAGGGTGCCTGTCCATCCCGGAGGTTCGAGAGGCGGTTTCCCGGCCCGAGCGGATCCGAATGCGCTACCGAGATCGGAGCTTTGCCGAGCAAGAGATTGAAGCCGGGAGCATGCTGGCTCGCGTTTTGCAGCACGAGCGTGATCACCTCGATGGTATTCTCTTTGTCGACTATCTCAGCAGCTTTCGGAAGCGTTTGTTACGTCGGCCTCTTCGCGAGATGGTAAACGGAGAGGTGGAGGCAGAGTACCCGCTTGTGACCAAGGATGATGAGCGGGTGCCGGCCCAGTAGAAATCGGTAATCCGTTTTGCGTTAAGCGTCAGGCGGGGGAGGGGCAAAGAGGATCGACGGGCGACTTCACGGATTTTAGGGGTGCCGGTATGGTTTCCAGGCGCTTGTTGTCTCGGCAGGAGGTAAAAACCGTCTATGACCGCATCGGGGAATGGCAGGACACACAGGCCTTCTACGAGGCCCCGGCGCTGGACGCACTGATCGCACACGGGGATTTTGGAAGGGCCTGTTCAGTGTTCGAGGTGGGGACTGGAACGGGGCGGTTTGCCGAGCGCCTTCTTCGGGACTGGTGCCCGCCCGAGACGCAATACGAAGGGGTTGATCTCAGCCCCGAAATGGTTCGTATTGGCCGGAAGCGACTGGCGTCGTTTGGGAAGCGGGCGACGGTACTGCAGACCGACGGCAGATTGACGTTCGATCGGCCTGCCGGATCGCAGGATCGGATCGTAGCCACCTACGTGCTGGATCTCCTCCCGCGAGATGATGTGCGCACCCTGCTTCAGGAAGCGCACCGTCTGCTGTGTGCAGAAGGACGAATTTGTGTGGTGGGACTGACGAGGGGCCCTACTCCCCTGTCCAGGGGCGTGAGTGCTCTCTGGGACACGCTCCATGCGTTGCGCCCGCAGTGGGTGGGCGGGTGTCGGCCTCTCCGGGTCCGGTCGCTTCTGCGGGAGGCGCACTGGCATGAGGAGCACCACAGCATCGTGACGGCTTGGGGCGTGCCGTCGGAGGTGCTGGTTGCCTCTCCCATCTGAGTGCGATGGGCCGTCTCGAACAGGGCCGGCGGCGGAGCGTTCGGAGGGAATGTACGGTTTCTATTCACGAGATTGGAACCCAGTGTGCCGTTTCTCTCGGTCGATCGGCTCACCGTCACGCTCGACGGCTACACGATTCTTCGGGACGTTCGCTTCGACGTGTCGCCGGGCCAGTGGGTCGGTGTAATCGGCCCGAACGGGGCTGGAAAAACCACGCTTCTGCGGGCCATTGGTGGACACATTCCGTTCGAGGGAAGGATTGAACTGCAGGGAGCCCGCGTTGAGGAGATGGGTGCGTCGGCGCGGGCTCGGATCCTAGCCTTTGTCCGGCAGGCGCGATCGTTGACGTTCGACTTTACTGTCGAAGAGTTTGTATTGCTCGGGCGGGCGCCCCACCGAGGGTGGTTGGAAGCGTACCGGAGATCGGACCAGCAGCGCGTCCGAAAAGTGCTTGCCCAGGTGGATTTAGAAGGCTTCGAGTCGCGATCGGTCCTGTCGCTCAGCGGGGGGGAAATGCAGCGGGTGTTTTTGGCGCAGGCGCTCGTGCAGGACGCCGATCTGCTATTGCTCGACGAGCCGACCGCTCATCTCGATGTCCACTATCAGTTTTCGTTCATGGAGCAGGTGCGAGCGCAGGTGGCCGAAGAACGCGCAGTGGTTGCCGTTGGCCACGACCTCGAACTTGCAGCCCGGTACGCGGATCGGCTCCTTCTTCTCGACGACGGAGAGCTTCGGGCGGAAGGCACGCCCGCGTCGGTACTGACCCCCGACCAGATCGCGACGGTGTTTGGCATGCGGGCGGACGTTGGCCGTCATCCGGATGGCAGTCTCCGGATCGACTACCTGGAGCCCGTTCCGGCCGCTGCCCGAGCCGAAGCCCCTGCGTAGTTCTTTCGTGCTCCTCCGGCGACGGAAACGCCCGCGGAGATAAGCCGTGCTACGGCGTGATTCACGAGCGTTTGTTCTCGTACATCTCCATCGTACACCAATGAGCAAGAGGATTTACACCCGGACTGGCGACGACGGCACGACCTCCCTTTTCGGCGGGGACCGCGTGGGCAAGGGCAATCCCCGGATCGAGGCGTATGGGACGGTCGACGAAACCAACTCCATCGTTGGTCTTGCACGGGCCCACCTCGAGGACGAACCGGGCCGGGACGAGCTCGATCCTGTGCTCGGGGATCTCCAGGAAGAGCTCTTCGTCCTCGGGGCTGACCTTGCAACCCCGATGGACGCTAACGCGAGGGTTGAGCGAATCGCCGGGGAGCACGTCGACGTTCTGGAGGAGCGAATCGATCGGTTCGATGCGGACCTTCCCCCTCTGGAGCGGTTCATCCTACCGGGTGGAACGCCTGCCGGGGCGTCGCTCCACTCCGCCCGTACCGTGTGTCGGCGGGCCGAGCGGCACATCGTGGAAGCGAGCACCTCGACGCCGATCAACGACCAGGCCATTGCTTATCTCAATCGTCTTTCCGATCTTCTCTTTGTTCTTGCCCGTTGGGCGAATCGGAGGGCTGGCGTCCGAGAGGATGCCTGGACGCCCGCGCCGGCGGATTCAGATGAAGAGGCATCTGCGGACGCGGCCGATCGGTAGCCCGCTCCCCCGTGGCCTTCAGAACGTCTTTTTCTCACCCATTGTCACCCTGGTTGACATGCGGTACCCGACTGCGAGTCTCCTCCCCGTCGTCCTGGCGATTTCCTGCGTTCCCCTCGCCTGCCAGATCGGGGCGACCACCCCGAGATCTGGGGAGCGGTCCTCGGACAAGCGATCAGAGGCTTCGACGGATCAGTTTGGGATGCGGGCAGACATGTACACGGTAAAGAAGGGGGAAGTGGACCGTGCAGAGACCTTTTCCGATCTGCTGGGTGAGCACGGCGTCAATTACCAGACCGTTCTCGCGCTTGCCGATGCGGCAGATCCCGCCTTTGACGTCGAGGAACTTCGGGCGGGACGCCCATATCGCGTGTATCTGAACCCGTGGCTCCAGCAGGCGCAGTATCTCGTCTATCAGATTGACGCGGCCCGATACGTCGTCTTCGATGTTCAATTCCCGGAGCAGACGTACACAAATACCCGACCGGTAGAGCGCACATGGGCCACTGTCTCGGGAACGGTCGATGGGTCGTTGTACGAGACCATCGTGCAGGACGGCGGCCATCCCCTGCTGGCCCTTCGACTCTCGGAAGTGTTTGCTTGGCAAATCGACTTTTTCCGTCTCCGTGCCGGGGACACATTCCGGCTAATCTACGAGAAACGTGCCATTGCCGGCGAGACGATTCAGCCCGGCAATATTGTCGGTGCGTACGTCCGCCATCTCGGAGAGGACTATTACGCGTTCCGGTTTGAAGGGACAGAGGGCGAGGCAGACTACTACAATCGGCGGGGGCAAAGTCTGCGCCGACAATTGCTCAAGGCCCCTCTCCAGTACTCCCGCATCAGTTCCGGGTATACCAACCGCCGGTATCACCCGGTCTTGAAGGAGTATCGGCCCCACCGCGGCGTTGACTATGCGGCTCCCCGGGGAACGCCTGTGCGGTCTGTGGGCGACGGGGTGGTTCAGCGCGCCGGGTATCAAGGCGCAAACGGAAACTACGTCAAAATCCGACACAACGGCACATTCACGTCCGGGTACCTTCATCTCTCGCAGATTGCGGTGGCCCCGGGCGAGTCGGTGGACCAGGGGGAGACGATCGGTTACGTCGGGAGCACCGGGCGCTCGACGGGGCCGCATCTCGATTATCGCCTGTGGAAGCACGGCACGCCCGTAAACCCGTACAGCGTGGAGCTTCCCCCCTCCCAGCCCGTCCCGTTCCAGCATCGGGACGACTTCCGGGAGACCGTGGAGGCGCTGCTTTCCCGGCTCCAATCCTCCACGGCGTCGGTCTTTGCACGCGCCCAGTCCCCGACTCGACAGAACGGGGATCCGGTGCTGAACGCGTCGGGGCCCTCTCTGGCGGGCCGCTAAATGTGCCCTCGGCTGTGCCATTTGAGCATTGCCGTGTGGACGGTCCGGAACGCGGGCCCGAATTCCCCAGCAAGTCATCACGACGAATTTCGCCTGAAGCAGGTCGACCTGGATGGCAACTCGACGCTCACCGATCCAGTCAGCATCGAGCCCGTTTCAAATCGCTTCAGAACCCCCGTTTGGAAAACGAACGGAGACGGACCGAGAAGGGCGGAAGTAGAAAACGCCCGTCCTGAGAGACACCTCGGAGAGCGAGCCAACTTTTCTTCGACCATCAGGCTACTGCCCAAGACTAAAAATCGACCTCGGGGGATACCTCAGTTCAACGGTCGGGGAAACCTCGCGTGGAGAATTGGTGAATGAAGGAACCTCTTCTGGCTGGGGCGTCCAAGGGAAGTAGTTTTTAGATAAAGTTCTCGTAAAGGATCCGGGGTAGTCAACCCCGGACTTTTTCCTCATCCTCAATCCATAGACCGATGAAAATTTACCGTTGGAGCACCTTCCCTCTCCTTGCAGTTCTGCTGCTCGGGGCGGGCCTTTTATTTTTCCCTACGCGAACGGTTGCTCAGTCTTCCACTGACGCCCCGTCAAGTCTCATCACCCACCTGCGCAGCGAGCTTCAGGCAAAGGATGCGATGCGGCGAAGCCTAGCACTTGTGGACATAAATGCCTTGACCCTTTGCTCCGCCAGTTGCACGATCGCTCTCCGCTCGATGCAGGACAAAAACATTGGCATCGAAAACGAGACCGGCGGGGGCTCGGTGGTGGAGTTGGAGGCCTTGGTTCCTGACTTGCTTGAGAGTTACCGCGAGGGTCCGACCGATGGCCACCGTCTTGCGGCCATGTCCGCCCTTCTGCGCATCGGGAACGAACAGAGCCTGGAGCAGCTGATCCAAAAAAGCGCTTCTCAATCTGCAAAGGTCGATCGAGCCACTCAGAGGGGTCTTGCCTCCTTCTACTTAGAGAAGTATCCGGAGCTTTCTGAGCAAGTCCTCCGCACCAAGCGGCTTTCGATCGATGAGGTAAGGGAGGCGAAGGCTCTTCGAGTGAAAAGGGAGAAGAAGGTGAAGAGAGAAAACGTTTAGGACAACCCTCTTCTCCCAAGAAATACACTTGGGCTTTCTCCGTTCAGGCTCCCCGCTCGGCTCGTGGAAAGACTCCACGGGCTTTTTTTGTCGGAGTACCAACAGTGTGAAGTTGTTTTCGGATCGACTGGGCGGCCCGGTCCCCGATTCGCTGGTCCGGCGGTACCTTCAGCCCTCCCAGATCGAGGACGGCGATTCGATCTATCGCGTTGCATGTGTAGAGATTTCCCTAGTCGAACGGGGACGAGGGAGCGACCTCGGTTCGCTGCTGGATCGCCCGCGCGGTGGGGGCCAGTTCGGACGATTCAGGCCGGGTGGAACGAGTGACGAATTCGTTGAGGGGCTACTGGGCCTGAAAGGCTGGCAATCTAAAGCAAGCGGAGCGCTCGGCAAAGAGAAGACCGCCGAGTGAGCGGTTTCGAGGCGGCCCCGACTGCTTGGAAGCGCGTCAAAAAGGCCATTTCTGAAACAAGCCACACGAGCAGGAAGGGAGGTTAGACTCTTCCTCACCGAGAGAGGAAGAGCCGGCGTTGGTGTGTTCTCTGAAAGCGTAGGACTGTCCATCGTGACGGGTCAGCTTCAGTTTCCGCCACCGGGCAATGAGGGGGGAGGGCTGCCTCGTCGGAATGCCGGCCTGTTTTCCGATGGGAGCGCTGGCTTGGAAATCCGTGTTTTACAAGGGTTTCCAGCCGTTACAATTTCTTCCGCCGGGACGAGGCTCCGCGGGCTCGTCCCGGCTTGACGAGGCGATGAGGGATTAGTCAAACTGGAGTGATGCCCCAAAGCGCCAGTGTCGACCGGCGGCCGGCTC
>CAYRPX010000177.1:0-6431 GCA_964426195.1 uncultured Salinivenus sp. | reverse complement strand
TGCCTGAAGCTGGAGAAAGTATGTCCCGCTCGAAAGGCCGCTCACGTCAACCCTCTCCTCGTGGCGGCCTTCCTTCTGGCCGTTGACGATCATACGCACCTGCCGCCCCAGCGCGTCGTAGAGACGGATGTCAACGTCTTGCTGGGCTGGAAGCGCGTAGCGGACCGTTGCCTGCTGGGACGCGGGATTCGGGAAGGTGCCGAGTAGCTCCACTTCGCTTACGTTTCGCTGTATCGTGATCGGGTCGGAGAGCGTGGTCGTGCCGTCGGTGTCGACCTGCCTCAAGCGATAAGAAAGCCGACCCGCATCGTAGGGTAGGTTCGTGTCCGTGAACCGGTAGGACTGCGCCTGGGACGTTGTGCCCGCCCCTTTGACGGACTCGATGGTGGTCCATGAGGAGCCTTCCGTTGAGGACCCCTCTGCCCGGCGCGCCCCAGCAGCACCTGCTTCGCGGCGCTGTACGTCAAATCCAGAGTTGTTCGTCTCGCTTGCCGTTTCCCAGGTGAGGCGGACGCCGTCTTCGGTCATTGTGCCATCGAAGCTGGCCAGTTCGACGGGAATTTCGCCGCTTCCACTACGGAAGAGATACACGCGTCCCTCATCGAAATCGTCGATATTTTCGTCATCCGCTCCTACGAGCGGATCAGCAACCCCGTCTCCATCGGTATCACCGACGCTAGCTACCGACGTGGCAAAGTCTCCCTCTTCCTGAGGATTGGCGGAGGTCATCGTGCCAATGACCGAGCCGTCGGCGCCGCTGATTGCATAAGCTCGTCCCGCATCACTGTTGTCCCCGACGTCTTCAAGGGGCGCTCCCACGAGAACATCGGGGACCTCGTCATCGTCGACGTCTCCAACGAGGCTGAGGGAGAGGCCGAAGAACCCAAATTCTTCCGCCTGCGGTGACGTTACCGAGTAGATTTGCGAGCCATCCGCCCCGCTCATCACGTGGATCCGACCCGACGAACTCACTCCCCCTCCTGATTCGGTCGTTCCAATCAGAAGATCAGGGACGCCATCGCCGTCGAGATCCCCGGGACCCTCAACACTAAACCCGAATTGGCCACTCGACTCCGGAGTAGGAGAGGCCAGCGATCGAACCAGTGTACCATCCTGTCCACTGAACAGGTATACGCTGCCTCCCTCCGTTGAATCGTCTTCGTCGGGCGCTCCGACAATTACGTCGGGCACGCCGTCTTCGTTTAGGTCCCCGGTGCCCGCTACTCTGCCGAAGTGACCGAGGAATTGCGCGTTGGGAGACGTAAGCGTGTGAATCACAGACCCGTCGTCGCCACTAATGACGTACGCCCGCCCGGCCTCGGTCTCCCCGTTGACCGTTTCATTGTTCGCCCCGACAACAACATCGGGAACGCCATCCTCATTGACGTCTCCTGGCGCGGCAGCGGAATGCCCAAAATTACCGTCCTCCTCGACATTCGGAGAGGTAAGGGTGTGAATCACAGACCCGTCGCTTCCGCTAATGAGGTAGGCTCGCCCGGCGTTGACCTCCCCATCGACGGTTTCACCGGTTGCCCCAACTAGGAGGTCGGGAACCTCATCCCCATCGAGATCCCCGACTTCAAGAACCGAAGTCCCAAAGGCCCCTCCGGAATTCGGGTTGGGGGACGTCAACCCGCGTATCTCTGAATAATCGCTTCCGCTAAGCACGTAAACCTGGCCCGCCTCACTGTTTTCCGTAGGGTCGCTCCCAATTTCTCCCGGAGCGCCGATTGCAAGGTCCGGCGTGTCATCCCCGTCGATGTCTCCCGTGCCCGCAACCGAGGCGCCAAAGTGGCCTCCAATCTCGACATTGGGAGATTCGAGCGTGCGTTGAGCCAGTGCAAACGACGAGGGGAAAAGACCTCCAAATGCGAAGAGAAGCACCAGGAAGTGGCCAGTTCCGAAAGAGGGGAAAAGACCAGTTCTATCCATGGTTTGATAGGAGCAAATATGCGATGATAACGGCGCAATTTCTCTTCCTCAAAGCCTACGTACCTGCAGTTCTCGCGGCCCGCCCAGCAGAGGAGGCTCCGGCCCGCTCCGTCCCGTTGCCTCCGGAATCGGTATAGGACTCCTCCACGATGGTCACATTCACGATGGACACATACCAGACTCCCTCTCGGCTTCATAGGGGGACGCAGAGGCGGATCGAGGCCGAAACTGCCGCTACCGGAGTTGCTTCTACCGAGCATGCCGAGCAGGGTGGTTTTGCTGACCTCTCGGGACGGGGCAAGTGGGACTTGGTCCCCTCGGAACAGGGGGGGCGCTGAACGGCTGCAGGCGCTATTGAAGAAAAGCTATCAAAGAAAATGAGAAGACCGCTGAAGTGTTCTTTGCAACCCGCGGAAAAGGTCTGCCGCTGAGAACCGGCCTAGACAGGTGCTCCACGAACCGACAGGTCCATGCTGGAATTACGCGGGCAAATGACGCGTGCGAAGTAGATTCGGCGGTGCAGTAGCTACTTTCAGGGATCGATGGGATTGAGAGGCGAAGTGAGATCGGCGTGAAGAGAGAGATTTGTTCCTACATTGGGCTTTCAATGCATCCAATCGCCAAAGCAGGCCAGTCAGTTCATCGTCGTGAGCTGCCCGTACTCGATCCATAGGCCAAGCCCTCGTCCCTCGCCGAACGGCTTCCCGGCCGCCCGGTAGTCCTCGCGGACCTTCTCCCACTCCAGCTTGAGCCAAAGCCGCAGGGCAGTGCGTTCAGGGTCAGTCATAGGACTCCCGCCTCGTATGGACACCTCCATCAAGAAAAAAACGCCCGGCCCCCACCAAGGAAACCGGGCGCTACTGCGAACTTGCCGCGGTCAGAAGTGAGTCCGCGGACAGATGTGATGGTGGATCCCCCACCAAGGAATCCACGCGGAAGACACGAGCGGGTCCGGCATTCTAACGTCAGTCCTGCTCCTTCACGGAGTCTTCTCTCTGGTCTCACACCTCCGTTGCTTTTGCCCTTGACACCCCGGGGGTCGATTTTCTTACCTTGAGCGCCAGAGCGATAGTCGAAAGAAAGTTGCTCGCCCAGTCGGGGCGGGCTTTTTCTATGTCTGGGATGTCCTCTGGAGCCACTCTCCTTAGGAAGCACCGGAAGATACCGACAGGAGAAAGCTCCTTGCCGAAGGCCGACGCCTCCCGCAAATCGGCCTCCCGCGAATCGATAGCATCCGAATCGCCGGCATCCTATGGGTCAGCAGCAGCTCCTTTTGCTCGTGCTGTCTACAGTGATCGTCGGCCTAGCCGTCGTGGCCGGAATCTTAGCATTCGACCGGGGGCAGCGGCAGGCCACCCAGGACGCGCTCGTCCAGCGAGCAGTCTCGATCGGCACCGACATCGCCGTGGATCACGAAAAGCCGTCTCCGCTCGGAGGCATTGACCTGAGCAACCCCTATCCGAACGACGAGACGGTTGCCAACGCGGTTGCGCCTGAGAGTTCTGGCCAGTACGGAAGCGGGATTGTGGCCATCGGGGCCGGGGAGACTGCCACCTGCGACATCGATGTCGACACAGGCACGACCGCCTACGTTGACTGCGGAAGCGAACAGACCAGCCAGGAATTTCCGGCCGGGCAGATCGTGAAGGTAAAAGTCGAGCCAAAGGCCGCCGAGTCGGTAAAGGTCGTCGATAACGACGCCGATGGGCACAGCAACTAAATCTGCAACCAGGCCCACAGCAACAGGCCTACGGCGACTGACCCGAAACACCTAGGCGGGGCAAAAAAGGCGACCTACCGAAAAGTGACTCTGCCTGACTCCGGAGAGCGTTTCGTATTCGTGTCCCACGTCTCAGCCTGTCGGCGGCATTCCAGGCTGATCCCCCATCTCCCCACTTGCGTTCCGCAGGGCACTTGCACACTCCTCCAACCGAGCGGCGACGTGGCGAGCCTGCTCGTCCGGACGCGGAAGCTCCGATTCGTCGATGTCCAGCTCCTCGGGCAACTCCTGCTGGCGAAGCCGGTGGCGGACGGCCGCCAGGTCGCCGGCGCATTGGTTTAGGACGTCAAGAACTGCGGTAACCGCCTCCGAGAGCGGGACGCGGGCCGCGCCGTTGCCTTCTTGTGGCTTATCTTCGTCGAGCGGGAAATCAGAGTCGGACATCAGATTCAGTGTCGGTATTCGGCAGATTGTGAGGCTCAGGGTCCGCCTGGGAGCGACTCGCAAGCTTCGCCATCATTGTTGCCATCGAGCCCGTGAGGATCACCCGGCCGGTTCTGCTCGAAGAAACGCTGGGCCTCCGGCTGGGTGTCGAAATCCGAGCAATCTCGGTCCTCTACTGAGGTCTCACCTGGGCCGCTCGTGCGGTCTCGCCACTCCCACGGTGGAACGGGATTGGCCTGCGACCAGAGCCCGCGGTCGGCATTTCTCGCCTGTCGTTGCAAGCGAGCGTAATCGGTTTTATTCGAGGCGTATTCTTTGTACCACCACGCCAGTCCGTCCCGGATGAGCATTGCCCCGAGGTCTCAGCCTCCTGCCTCCAGAGAGGCCACAGCGCGGCCGTAGTGGCCGATGTCTTCTACTTGGACTCGGACCCTCTCCCCACCTACGTAGCGCCGTGCAGCACGCGTGGCGGCCCTGCCGTAGGGCTGGTTAGATTCAGGCGCATCCACGCCATGGAGGCGTATTGTCACTTCGCCGCCGATCGAGCGTTCTACGGTATAGGTGTCGCCGTCCGTAACGGATGTGACTTTCGCGGTGAAGGTTTGGCCCGGTTCGACTTGGGCCGCTGATGGGGAAGCGAGAAATGCGAGGGCAAGAATAAGCGCTAGTCGTTTCATCTGCTAGGCGCTTCGTACAGTGAGGTCTTTCTCAACGAGCTCCAGGTCTTCCTCGCATCGAGGAAAACGTCCGGAGTTGAGGTGCCCGACGATTTCTTCAGCTTCCTCCTTCGTCTCGGACATGCAGATGGGAGGAACGTGATCCGGAAGCGCACCGCGATTCTCCCTTGTCGGCGGTCGCATAGCAGGTGTAGCGATTAGCGACGTTTAACCATGGCCCTGTCGAAAAGAAAGAGAGGGCCCTCCCTAAGAGGCACCGTCCCTCGACATCATGGCGCGAATGGCTATCCGGTAGGCACACGGAAACCGAGGACATAACCTCGTCAGTCGAGTTCATCCGTCATAAGTTTCTATCTGCCCCCCTCGTGGAGCGATACCATGCATGACCGAAAACACCGTACGGATTCTCCACCAGACATCCTCGTTCGTTCTCATCGATTCCTGCGAGCTGTCCCCGATTTCTGTACCAGGTCGAATGTTAGGACGGTGATTTGAGGAAGGAATCTGCCCAAAACCGGCGCTGAAGGGAGCCACAACCACGATTTTTCATACCCAGCCCGAACACTAGTGAGAGCACAGAGTCAAACGCTATCCTCGGCCCACGCTAATTACTCATTTACTCAACTCATTTACTCACGAAGATTCCTTGGCCGAGATTACGCTCCACTCCGGGAGAGGTACATCTCGATCGCGTCGAGGAAGACTGCCTTCATTGACCGGCCCTCACGCCCGGCTTGAGCTTTGATGTGACGATGCAGTTCCTCTGGAATCTCGACATTGAATCGCTTCGTGGGTTCGTCTTCTTCCTCCTCAGTGCGTGCCTCATCGAGAAGGTCATCGAGGTGGCCAGTATTTTTGCTCTCAGCCTTCTCTGCTGCGCTACCAAGTCCAGTATCGTCACTCATGCTACTGCGGGTGTCTGTTCAAGAATGTCGAGTACTTCGTCGGTCATCGCTTCAATCTCCGATGCAGCCTTGTCTTTGCCGACGAGGTCCATGACACCAACGCCCTTTCCCATCGCCTCAGCATAAGCAACGCGCTGGTGAGTACGTGCATCGAGGAGAGAAAGCTCGAGATCGTTGAGGACGTTTCCAATGGACGAGGCAAGGTTGGTGCCAGTGATGGCCCGGCTTATGACGAACGCGCCTTGTGGTCGTCCTGTGACCTCCTGACGAGTCTTAATGATCTCCACCGTCTCCTTCACGGGCCAAATGTCAACCGCAGAGGGCTGAATGGGAATGAGAACCAAGTCGGAGGCCTTTACTGCCGAGACGTTCATTCGCTCGGCTTTCGCAGCACCGTCGATGATGACCACGTCGTACTGCTGACCAGCTTTTGGGATGTCGTCTTCGAGCGTTGCCCGGTCGATCTTCACGACCAACGGTGTGTCCTCGTCTCCAGATTCCGCCCAATCAGAAGCGGTACCCTGAGCGTCCGTATCCACGATCAGGACATCTTGGCCGGTCAACTGGATGCCCCGAGCGAGCTGACAAGCGATAGTCGACTTGCCAACCCCACCCTTTCGGTTGAGAAGCGATACGACTCTCATATCAGAATGAGTAAATGAGTTGAGTATTTGAGTATAGTACCTCGCCCCTAGGCGATCGTTTCATGACCTTGAATCCAAAAGGTCCTAACCAAGATCTCCGGCTGGGGCT
>CAYRPX010000176.1:0-6461 GCA_964426195.1 uncultured Salinivenus sp. | reverse complement strand
AAAAGGCCACGTGACCCTGAATCACGCGCGTCTACCAATTCCGCCACTCGGGCATTGAAATGAAGGGCCTACCAGAACGTCCAGTACACACCGGAATGTTCCTTGAAATCGCCGCGCATGGGAAAAGGCCCTTCAATCGGTCCCGGTTCGGAATTTCAAACGGAAAACTGATTCTTCAGAGGAAGCTGCAGCCCCGAACGGCTCCCCTGTTCGCCGCGGTGACCCCGAGTGTCGAAGATCAATGTGCGCGAGTTTTGTTGAAACCGGTCGGGTAGATCGACGGGAGACCCAGCCGCCGTCCCCCCCGGCCGACACTTCTTCGACTTCTTTCCTCCTAGGACCTTCTTCCAGATCCTTTGGTACAGAGGGCGGGCGACCGAGCAGTGCAGTATCGTACCCCCTTCGATTCCGCGTCCGGCCCGGGGCATCCATCCAGTGTGACAGTGGGCCCCGGCACATCGCCGAGGCCGATCAGTGCCGATTCCCACCATCGGCCTGAGTTTTCCGGATCTCTTCAAACTCGGTCGCGCCGAACAACCTCCTCTCCACCGGCGGTTCGGAGTCTCGCTTCTATACGAATTAACGGGATTGATTGCCGAATAAGAATCATGAGGATGAGCATAAGTAAAAGTATCATAATTAGATTTTGTATTGTGTCATGTATTTCCTTTTTGTTTGCCTTAAACGGTGCATTTGCTCAGAGTAGGAATTCTTTCCCCGCTCATTCTACAGATCAATCCCCAGCGATCGATGGCCATCTTGACGAAACGGTCTGGCAACAGGTCAAGCCTGTGGCGGGATTTCGGCAGTTCGACCCCGAGGAAGGAGCCCCGGCCACCCAGGAGACGGAGGTTCGGGTTGTCTATGGGAACGGGAATCTGTATGTGGGAGCCATTCTGAGGGATGAAGATCCCTCGGGAATCAGGCAAAAGCTAACCCGTAGAGACAATTACAATCAGGCAGACTGGTTTCTCATCTCGATCGATTCTAATTTTGATCAGCGGACCGCATATACATTTGGCGTAAACGCCGGTGGAGTCCAGTATGATGCCTTGCAACGGGAGGACAATCGAAATGACTCGTGGGACGCAGTGTGGGACTCCGCCGTCCGAAAAACCAACAGAGGATGGAATGTGGAGATGCGAATTCCGTACAGCATGTTGCGCTTTCCGGAGATAGAATCGCAGACGTGGGGCGTTCACTTTGTGCGAAGGATTCCGCGTCTTGGGGAGCAGTCGGAGTGGCCTCTCATTCCGCGCACCGATCGGTCCAACCTGGTCGCCAATTATGGTCGCATGACCGACATTGTCGAGATCAAGCCGCGGCCGAATTTGCAAGTTCGTCCCTATTCGCTCGGCCGGCTTCGAGCCGAGGAGCACGGCGAGAGGCCGGGGACGGTGGCCACGAGTCGCAGTGCGGACGTGGGGGGCAATGTGAAGGTTGGGCTTGGCCCGAACACCACGTTGGATGTCGCGGTCAATCCGGATTTCGGACAGGTGGAATCGGATCCTGCTGTCCTGAATCTGACGGCCTTCGAGACCTTCTTCGACGAAAAGCGACCGTTTTTCGTCGAAGGACAGCAGTATTATAATTTCGAAGTCGCGGGGGGAGAGATGTTCTATTCGCGGCGTGTTGGGTCTCGGAATCCGATCGTTGGGGCGTCAAAGTTTTCGGGCCGCACGAGTGACGGATTGTCGTTCGGCGTATTGGGGGCGGCGACAGGATCGGAGTTTACGCCGTCGAGGGGCTACGGGGTCACGAGGATCAGCCAGCAGTTTAATGGCTACTCCTCGGTCGGCGGCATTCTCACGACGTTCAGAGGCCCGGCTGGGGGGGAGGGGAGCGCGAGCCGGAGCATAGCGGGAGGAGGAGATTGGGATCTCCGGTTCGACGACAATCGGTATGCCTTTCGGGGATACGGGGCCTTTACGCACCAGCGCGGAGCGGCCGATCCTCAGTTTCCGGAAACTGGATATTCGGGAGAGGTGGAGGTAGAAAAGCAAGAGGGTCTTTTTCGGCCGAGAGCCAATGCAAAAATCACGGAAGAGGAGTTCGATCCAAACAACGTCGGACGACTCACGAAAGACCGAATTAATTTTGCCGAGGTCTATGGCACGTTCGATTATGATCTAAATCGGGGAGAACCGTTTGGGCCGTTTCGACGGTCGACAGTGGGGGGGGCACTTTCTCAGACATTTTCCACGAGTAAATGGCTAAGCAGGAGGCAATTTGTTATAGTTAATGGAAACCTTAGGACAAAGAATTTTAGTAATATAAGCGTTTCCAGCAGGATATTTAACTTTCTGGATAGCTATGACATATACGAGACAAGAGGTTTATGGCCAAGAAATAGAAAGTATTATATAAATACAAGTGTAGGGTATTCCACAGACGACAGAAAAGAATGGACGGTAAACACGAGCGCAAGTTATAAGCTCCGGGGTAGCGGAGGGGATGATTATAGTCTGTCTGTGGGGGGGCAATGGAATGCTAGCGATCGAATTTCTCTTTCGGGGAGTGTAACAGGGGAGTGGGAAAATGGCGTGCTGGAGTGGTCCTCGAATGAGGCATTCCTGGCTACGGAGGAGGGGTGGAAAATCGGAGAGAAATCTGCGCCCCCGGAGGAACTAGCCCGGGAGAAATATGCCGGGTTTGAGGGCGCCGCGGAGCTGAGTCCGATCCTCCAGGATGTGACTCCGCGGTCGGGGGACGCATACTATGTCCCGATCTTCGGTGAACGGGACACAAAATCACTGGATTTGACGCTACGAGGGACCCTGGCATTCACGCCTCGGCTGTCGATACAGGTCTATAATCAGGTCTTTGTTGCCCAAGGAGGTTATGAAAATTTTAAGGTATTGAAAAACAAAGACATCATTTCACCATTTAAAAGTTACCCAAAGAGTAACCAATTCA
Organism: uncultured Salinivenus sp.; assembly: GCA_964426195.1. Classification (GTDB taxonomy): domain Bacteria; phylum Bacteroidota; class Rhodothermia; order Rhodothermales; family Salinibacteraceae; genus Salinibacter. The sequence continues at coordinate 3,545 of CAYRPX010000176.1, read as the reverse complement.
GGCTGAACAACTTTCAATCGAATGTGGTATTCAGATGGAGGTTTGATGCCGGATCAACTCTCTATTTTGTGTGGGATCATAGTCGTAGTGGGAGAAAAGAGCGCAAGAATTTAATCAGTGAGGGATCTTATTTCGAAAATGATGTAAGGATATCAGAACAAATCAGAAGAACGGCGGATATATTTCCACAAAATAACTTCATTGTAAAAATAGAGTATAATATTTCATATGATGATGTAATGTAGATATTTTTGTAGTCGAAACGAATTTATTTATTGTTTTAACTATATTGGTATTAAAATGTACCTTTTAAATGGTAGTTTTCCTCCGTATATGGTGCGGACCGGGTCCGTCGTGGTGGCGATTCTCGTTCTCGGGATTCTATTTGTCGGAGGAACTGCCTGTGATCACCGAGATGGTCCGGACAGTCTTTTTGAGCCCCTCTCTTCTGATCGCACTGGGGTCGATTTTGCCAATGATCTTGATCCCACTAAAGCCCTCAACATCGTCAACTGGCCCTATTACTATAATGGCGCGGGGGTCGCGGTGGGGGACGTCACTGGCAATGGGCGCGTCGATCTTTACTTCACGGCGAATCAGGGGGCGAATCGACTGTATCTCAATGAGGGGGAGTTTCAGTTTGCGGACGTAACGGAGGCGGCGGGCGTGGGCGGAACGGCCGACTGGTCCAACGGCGTCACGATGGTCGACGTGAATGGGGATGGACGGCTGGACATCTACGTCTCTGTGGTCGACGGGTACCTGGATCTGAAGGGACATAATGAGCTTTACGTCAACCAGGGCACGAATGAGGAGGGAATTCCCCAGTTTGAAGAGCGGGCGGCCGCCTATGGGCTCGATCATCGGAGCTATGGCATTCAGTCCCTGTTTTTCGACTATGATGGGGATGGGGACCTTGACATGTACCAGATGAACGGCATGGGAAACCGCCCGCGCCGACTGCCACCGAGCGGTCTGCGGATGAAAAGGCACAAGCGGATTGGGGATCGCCTCTACCGCAACGATGATTCTGTCTTCGTCGACGTAACCGTTCAGGCAGGCATCTATGGCGGGCCCACGGGGGCGGGACTGGGAGTGGTCACTAGTGACTTCGACCGGAACGGTTGTCCCGATCTCTACGTCGCCAATGATTTTTTTGAGCACGACTACCTCTACTATAACAATTGCGACGGCACCTTTACTGAGGCCATTGACGAGGCCACGAGCCACGTGAGCTATTCCTCGATGGGGGTCGATGCGGCCGACTACAACAACGATGGGCGTCCGGATCTGGCTGTTCTCGACATGCTTCCCTTCCAGGAGGACGTGCTGAAAACCACGGAGCCCTCCGACGACGAGCGGACGTACCGGTCGAGGCGCCGGTACGGCTACCATCATCAACTCGACCGCAACACGCTTCAGCTCAATCAGGGCAATCGCCGCTTCAGTGAGATTGGCCTGCTGGCCAACGTCGCGGCGACGGATTGGAGCTGGGCCTCTCTCTTTGCCGACTTCGACAACAGCGGCACAAAGGATCTCTTTGTCACCAACGGCATCTACCGCCGTCCCAACGACCTTGACTACTTCGAATATGCCCTGCAGGAGGGGCGGCTGGAGGAGCTTAAGAAGGGAGATTCCGAGCCGTACAAGGAGTTGAGAAAACGAATGCCCCGCGTCCCGGCTCCAAACTTCGTTTTCCACAATAATGGGGACCTGACCTTTTCGGACTCGACGGAGGCCTGGGGCCTGGATCGATCGGGGTTCTCCAATGGGGCTGCCTACGCCGATCTTGACAACGACGGATCGCTCGATCTCGTCGTCAACAACGTGAACGCGTCGGCGTCCCTCTACGAGAACCAGGCCGACACGTTGCGCGATCACCACTATCTGATGGTGCAACTGGAGGGCGAGGGCGCCAATACGCAGGGGATTGGCGCGGAGGTCACCGTGCATCAGGGAGACCGAACTCAACTCCGACGGCAGCAAGTGACGCGCGGCTACCAGTCGTCTGTCGATCCGCGTCTGCATTTTGGGCTCGAGGCGGACGACGTGGACTCGCTCACCGTGGTCTGGCCGGACGGACGCGCGGAAACCCGAACGGAGGTGGCTCCCAATCAGGCGATTACCTTTCGGCAGGCCGAAGCGGAGGACACCGACGATCCGTTCGCGGTTCCGTCGACGGAGCCCCTTGTTGACACGGCCCCCGCAGACACGATCGGCATTGATTTCCGACATGAGGAGAACACGTCGTACAATGACTTTCAGCACGAGCCGCTGATGCCGCGTCGGCTCTCGACAGAAGGACCGGCCCTCGCGGTCGGGGACGTCACCGGAAACGGGCTCGATGACGTCTACCTCGGAGGGGCGTCCGAACAGCCGGGCGTGCTCTACGTCCAGCGACCGAACGGACGCTTTCGGCGGACAGCTGAGAATGAGGAGGTGTGGAGGGCGGATCGGAAGCGAGAGGACGTGGACGCGACCTTCTTCGACGCGACGGGCAATGGGGCGCTCGACCTCTACGTCGTGAGCGGGGGAAACCAATTTTCGGGCGAGGACGAGGCGCTTCGGGATCGGCTGTATCTGAACAACGGTCGGGGAGGATTTCGTCGTGCCGACGGGCGTCTGCCCGACGGGATGACGGCAAACGGATCGGTGGTTGCTTCAGAAGACTTCGATGGCGACGGGGATCTGGATCTCTTCGTGGGGAGCCGGGTCGTCGCGCGAAACTACGGTCGTACGCCGGCGAGCTATCTCCTCGAAAATGACGGCTCGGGCCGCTTCACGGACGTGACCGACGAGGTGGCCCCGGCCCTCCGGGACGTGGGTATGGTAACCGACGCCGTATGGACTGACGTTCGAGGCAGTGAGGATCCCGACCTCGTGGTGGTCGGCGAGTGGATGCCGATTACGATCTTTGAGCAGCAGCAAGACCGGCTCGTCGATCGCACCGACGCTGCCGGTTTGTCCGAAACGACGGGGTGGTGGTCCGCAGTGCGCGCCGCCGACCTTAGCGGGGACGGTGCCACCGATCTCATCGCCGGCAACTTTGGGCTCAACTCACGGATTCGCCCCGCCTCTGATCGACCGGTCCGTCTTTACCTGGACGACTTCAACGAGGACGGTCAGTCAGAACCGATTCTCACCCGCTACAATGATGGGGCACACTATCTGTGGGCACGCCGCGATGAGCTGATTCGGGAATTTCCCTCGCTCGAGGAGAAGTTTCCGACCTACGAGTCGTTCGGGGCTCAGCCGATTGAGGGCATCTTTTCGTCCTCCGAGATTCAGAACGCTACGGTCAAGGAGGCCCGGACCTTTGCCAGCGTGTACGTCGAAAATCGAGGAGACACCACGTTCGCCGTGGAGTCACTTCCGTCCCGTGCGCAATTTTCCCCGGTTTATGGCGTCCTCGCACATGATCTTGACGACGACGGCAGCCGCGACGTGATGCTGGGGGGGAATTCCTATGGCGTTCGGCCCAAGCAGGGCCGCTACGACGCGAGTTACGGGACCGTTCTTCGGGGAGACGGCACCGGGGAGTGGTC
>CAYRPX010000175.1:0-6626 GCA_964426195.1 uncultured Salinivenus sp. | reverse complement strand
GGGTGGTGCTGGGGCAGCGCGTGGTGCCGATGGAGCGGGCCGGCCTCTACGTGCCGGGCGGCACGGCCTTCTACCCCTCCAGCCTGCTCATGACGGCCATTCCCGCGCAGGTGGCGGGCGTCGAGGAGATCCATCTCGTGTCGCCCCCACAGGAGGACGGACGCCCACACCCCCTCGTGCTGGCCACCGCCGCCTTCCTCGGGCTGGAGCACGTCTACGCCGTCGGCGGGGCGCAGGCGGTAGGGGCCCTTGCCTACGGCACCGACAGCGTGCCGGCCGTCGACAACATCGTGGGGCCGGGCAACGCGTACGTCGCCGCCGCAAAGAAAAAGGTCTTCGGGCACGTGGGCATCGACTCGGTGGCGGGGCCCAGCGAGATTGGCGTGCTGGCGGACGAGACGGCCGACCCCGAGTTCGTGGCCGCCGACCTTCTCTCGCAGGCCGAGCACGACGAGCGCGCCTCCGCGATTCTGATTACTCCCCACCGCCCGCTGGCCGAGGCGGTCCAGGCGCGCGTCCGCCAGATGGTGCCCCGGCTGCCGCGGGCCGAGGTCATTGAGCAGTCGCTGACCGACTATGGTGCCTGCATCGTCACCGAGAGGATGGAGGAGGCCGTCGCCCTGATGAACGAGCTCGCCGTGGAACATCTGGAACTCCACACGGACGACCCCTGGCAGACCATGACCCGCATCCGGCACGCGGGGGCGATCTTTCTGGGCGAACATTCCTCGGAGCCGGTGGGCGATTACTTTGCGGGGCCCAACCACGTCCTGCCCACCGGGGGCACGGCCCGTCACGCCTCCGCGCTCGGCGTGGACGACTTTGTGCGCACCCAGTCGGTGCTCTCGTACACAGAGACGCGGTTGGCCCAGACGGGTTCGCAGATCACGACGATTGCCGAGGCGGAGGACCTGCAGGCGCACGCCGAGGCCATTCGCGTGCGCCTCTCCCGTGACGACGAAGACGGATCGGGTTCGAAAAAGTCGTGACACGGGGGACATTGTGCCGTCGAGGTGGTACCTTCGAAATGGATCCTTCGTCCTCCCCTTTTCTGAGCACAATTTCCGGGCCTATGGCTGTGGATTCTTCTCCGAGCGCCATCGACGACGTTCTTGCCCGCATCCGGCCCGCCGTGCGGGAGCGGAGCGAGTACGTGGTGGACGCCCCAAGCGGCGACATCGAGGTGAAGCTCAATCAAAACGAGAGCCCGTTCGACCTGCCGCCGGCGTTCAAGGAAGAGCTTCTTGAGATCTTCGAACAGGTCGAGGTCAACCGCTATCCCTCCGAGCAGCCTGAGCGCCTGCGACACGCCCTCGCCGAGCATGACGGCGTGGATCCGGAGTGTGTCATCGTGGGCAACGGCTCGAACGAGATTACCTATACCTTCGGCCTGGCCGTTCTCGATCCGGGATCGCCGGTGGTGCTCCCGCGACCCATGTTTTCGCTCTACGACAAGGTCGCGCGTCTCCAAGACGCCGATCTGACGAGCGTCCCCGCCCGCGACGATCTGCGGTTTGATGCAGACGGACTCGTCGAGGCCGTGGCGGAGACGGAGGCCGTTCTCACGGTCCTGGCCACGCCCAATAACCCGACGGGACTGGCCATGACGCTCGATGAGATCGAGCGTGTGGTGGCGGCGAGTCCCGGCTTCGTGGTGGTCGACGAGGCGTACGTCGAGTTCAATCCGGAGGGCACCGCTGTAGAGTTACTCGATCGACATCCCAACGTCATCATCCTCCGCACCCTCTCGAAGGCCTTCGGACTGGCGGGAGTGCGAGTGGGATACCTCATGGCCCATCCGGAGATTGTTCGTGAGTTCATGAAGGCACGCCTGCCGTTCATGGTTGACCGCTTTACGGAGCAAACTGCCCTGGCCGTGCTCCGGCGGTCGGACCTTATTGAGCAGCGCGTCCGTCGCATGCAGGCCTCAATCCAAGAGGTTACCGAGGCCCTCCAGGCCTTCGACGGAGTGGAGGTGGTGCCGTCGCAGGCAAATTTCGTCCTTTTTACGACTCCGGTTCCGGCCGATGCCTTGCAGGAGCGCCTAGCCGACCATAGTGTCCTCGTCCGCAACATGGGAGGATACCCGGAGTTGAAGGGCTATCTCCGGGTCAGCGCCGGGACCGAAGCGGAGAACAACGCGTTTCTGGGTTGGAAAAGTCGCTCCACGAAGTTGCCCCACGCGGCGGAGCCTGACGGCGGACACGGCCGTTTGGGGCACAGCTACGGAGCGCTTCTTCCCCCTCGGAGGTCGGACACTCTCTTCGAACACACTGAAATCCTGAGATTGCGATGGACTTTACTCGGGTAGACATCATTGGTCTCTCCACCAGCCCCTCCAGTGGAGGGGCCTACGCCCTCGTCCTGGGAGAGGTAGAGGGCAATCGCCGCCTGCCGATTATTATCGGGGCGTTCGAGGCGCAGGCAATCGCGCTGGAGCTGGAAAAGATTCAGCCGCCGCGTCCGATGACGCACGATCTGCTTCGGGGTACGTTCGAAGCGGTCGATGTTGAGGTCACGGAAGTCGTTATTGACGAACTTCGGGAGGGGACCTTCTTCGCCAAGATTCGATACCGCCACAACGGCGAGGAGCAGCAACTCGATTCTCGCCCCAGTGATGCCGTGGCGCTCGCCGTTCGGGTCGATGCGCCCATCTTCGTTGCCCCCATGGTGCTGGAGGAAGCCGGAATCGTCGCCGAAGACGAGTCGGACATTTCCTCACTCGCCGAGCAGGCCGAAGAAACGTCGGGAGCTGAGGAGGAAGAGGCCAGTGGGACGCAACTGGAGCAGATGCAGAGAAAGTTGGAAGAGGCTGTCGAGGAGGAGAATTACGAACGGGCCGCTGAGCTCCGCGATGAGATTCAGCGCTTGGAACAAGAGGAACAGCAGAATCAGAACTGACGGGGCGGTCGGTTACCACACGTCTGGCGAAGCCTTGAGGGCCGTTGTGCCCGGGGCTTCGCCTTTTTTATTGCCGGCTGATTTTATCTCAGCCGATCCCGCCTACCCATCTTCGAAGCCAGGGGCGGCGAGTAGGGAGGTTTGAGGGCGAAGGACTGCCCATACTCCCACGCTTCCGAATGCCTCCGCTCTCACGATTTCATCCTTCTCCCCATCCCAGCCACGTTCTGCATGACGTCGTCCGTTCACGCTGCTGTCCGCCGCGAATCCCCTGCCGATCTCGGTGCGTTCTCGAAGCTCTTCGTCGACTACTGCACCGATTTCGACGCGGTGGCGGACTTTTACGCGGGAGACTGGCGGGCCCCGGCGGCCCGACGCGAGGCTGCCGACACGGCGGCTCACCGACCTGCTGACCGTGAGGTGCTGGCCGACGTACTTCTTGACCAGAACGAACGGTGGGGGCTGGACGCCCCGACCCGACGCAACATCGACACCTTGCGGAAGCCGGAGTCCGTGGCCATCGTGACGGGCCAGCAGGTTGGGCTTTTCACTGGCCCCCTCTACACCCTTTACAAAACGATCACCACGCTCCAATTGACCCAGGAGTGGGCCGAGCAAACGGGGCGTCCGGTGGTACCGGTCTTTTGGGTGGAGGGGGAGGACCACGACTTCGAGGAGATTGCTACGGCGCACGTCTTGCACCGCAACGAAGGGGTTGCGCTCTCCTACGAGCCTGACGTGAGGGAAAACCCCGGGGCCGTCGGTCGCCTCGCCCTCACCGAGGCAATCGACGACGTGCTCGATCGGCTCGACGAGGCCCTGCTGCCGTCCGACTTTAAGCCGGCGGTAATGGAACACGTGCGGACGGCCTATCGGCCAGGCACGCGGATCGAAGATGCATTTGTCCAACTGCTGCGTTCATTGTTCGACGACGAAGGGCTCGTCTTCCTCAATCCGGACGATCCCCGCCTCAAGGCCCTGAGCCGTCCTCTCTTCCGTCGCGAGCTAGAAAATCCACAGACCCCCGCCGCTCGAATCGACGCCACCAGTCAGGCGCTCCGCGACCGGGGCTACCACGCGCAGGTAACGGCCCGCCCGAGCAACCTCTTTTGGCTTGAGGACGATGCCCGGCGGGCTCTCGATCTGGGCAACGATGGCACATTTGTGCTTCGGGGGACGGATCGGACGTTTTCGAGGGCTGAGCTGCTCGATCGCCTCGACGCGGAGCCCGAGCGGTTCAGTCCGAATGTCGTCCTGCGACCGCTCATGCAGGATCACCTGTTGCCCACCGCTGCGTACGTCGCCGGGCCCGGCGAGGTCTCCTACTTTGCCCAGTACGGCGACGTGTATGAGTGGGCGAGCCTCGAAAGGCCGCTCATTCACCCGCGTGCGAGCGTCTCCCTGGTTGAGGGCAAAGTGCAGAAGGTGCTCGACAAATACGACCTCTCGGTGAGCGATTTTCAGGTCAACCTGGAGACGCTCTTCCAGGAGGTGGTCGTCAAAACGATGGAGGTTGACGTCGATGCTGTTTTCTCAGAGGCGATGCCTCGTCTCCATCAGGCCATCAACGTTCTGAAGCCGGAGGTGGAGGCCGTTGATCGAACACTTGGGTCGTCGGTGGAGGCCACGCGCGCGGCGATCGTCGACGAGATGGAGACGCTGAAACAGAAGGTCGTCCGTGCCGAGAAGCGGCAACAGGACGAGGTGCGAGCCCAACTTGAGAAGGCGCACGTCAATCTTCGTCCGAGCGGGACCCTTCAGGAACGCACGATCAACGTGCTGTACTACCTCAACAAGTACAGCCTCGATCTAATCAGCAACCTGCGGAATCAGCTCGACACCGACACGTCTGCGCATCAGGTTGTGGAACTGTAGTGGAAGGGGAGAGGAGAGACGTGTGGAAGTCCGTCGGCTCGTACTTTCCAAGAGTAAGATCGTTGAGCGTTGCTCATGGACGACGTGCCTGCTCCCGACACGCTATTCAGTCCGCTCATTGAGCACGCCATCGAGCTATCGGCCCAGTGGCACGACGGCACCTACCGCAAAAGCGTGTGGCGCGACCCGGCCTTTGAGGTTCCTGAGGACGAGGAGATCCAGATTCCGGTAATCGCACACCTGGCGGCCGTGGCGTCCATCGTGCACCGGGCGGGCTGGGGCGAGACGGTGGTAGCGGCCGCCTATCTGCACGATGCGATCGAAGACATGAACCAGCACGGTCAGCGCCTGCGGCGCAAGCAGCTTCGGGAGGCTGTGGGCGCCGAGGTGGCCCGGCTCGTGGCAGAGGTGTCCGAGCAGAAGCTCGACAAGGCAGGCCGGATGCGGTCCTGGCGGGCCCGCAAGGAAGACTACCTGGAAAACGTTCGCACGGGGAGTCCGGGGGCGACCGCCATTAGTCTGGCGGATAAGATTCACAACTTGTGGTCGATTGTCCAGAGCCTGGAGGCTGGAGAAAACATCTTTGACGCCCTCAGCGGCGACGCCGAGGCCCAGCACTGGTTTCATCAGGCGGTCCTGGAGGCGTCGCAACGCCACGACGATCCGCGCTTGGTCCCGATGCGCGAGCGCCTCCAGCACGAGATCGAGCGTCTCCAGGAGAGAGTGGAAGAGCAAGGTCGGAAATAAAAACGTCCCCTGCGAGCCTCTGGCCTCACAGGGGACGGGAGGAACGTCGACCTTGCCTGCCCAATCATTCCAGGATCACGTTCGCCGACGTCGGAGAGCACTCCTCGACGTCAGTTCAGGAGCGATGAAAGGCGTAGAAGAGGCCGAGCGGAACCGCGTACACGATGTGCCCGAGTGTGCTCATCAATGTGGCGGGGCCAATGTTGGGGAAGGGAGGAGCTTGCGGAAACCCGACGGCCTGCAGCCAGATCGGCATCACGATCACGGCGAATACGATGGTCGTAGCGATGCCCCAAATGATGCCGTGGAGGATAGCGCCTCCAATGGTGCGAGGATCGGACCAGTCTGCGACCGAGGGATGCTCGACGTAGGCGACGTACATCAGTCCCATGACGGTTCCGTGGAACTGATGTAACGCCCAACCAGCCAACATCGCTGGAGAGTCCGGTGTCGCATTGAATCCGTACATGTTGGGAATGACGACCTCCAGGAGAGGGGGAGGCATGATAAACGCCATCATGAGTCCAAACGCGACGCTGCCGAGGAATCCCCCAACGGCGCCTCGAACCCAATCCCAGGGGCCAACGTCGGGACGAGTGGTGGGAAACGTGGTAGACATCTGGGTGATGTTTCTTTTGGAAGGGAGACACTCTTATGATTGCCTTCCTTCCGTATGTCGGATGCCTATTACGTTACAAACTCGTTGGGAAGATCAGTTCATGATATCTTAATCTCTGATCTTGGTCATAAAAATGTCAACAGTGACATCGTCCGTCCTCGTTACGGGGGCCAACCGCGGAATCGGTCTCGAATGGATCCGTCAGTTGGCCGATCAAGCAGAGCGTGTCTTTGCCACCTGCCGCCGTCCGGAGGAGGCCGATGCGCTCGATGCCCTCGCTGCTTCGCATTCCGACACGATCGAGGTGTTTGCGCTCGACGTGGCCACGCCCGGGTCCATCCGTACTGCGGCCGAGCGGGTGCGGAACGAAACCGGGGCGCTGGGTCTCCTCATCAACAATGCTGGCATCAGCGGCGGAGGCGAGCGCGATCGGTTCGAGGCCGTCGACCCGGAAACGATGATGGACGTCTTTCGGGTGAACGCC
>CAYRPX010000174.1:0-6709 GCA_964426195.1 uncultured Salinivenus sp. | reverse complement strand
GGATGCCGCTGGGAATGCTCCGGAGGGCCTCCTGGGTGCTGATGATGATAATGGGAAGGATCAGCAGGCTCAGCGTAAGGGCGCCGGCCAAGAGGCTGTTGCCAAAGGCCGCGAACCGGACGAAAAGAGCCAGGCCGAGGATGCCGTACACCACCGACGGCACGCCGGCAAGGTTCGCGATATTGACCTGAATAAGGCGTAGGAACCATCCCTCCTGGGCGTATTCCTCAAGGTACACTGCCGAGGCCACGCCCAACGGCACGGAGATCAGGGCCGTGAGGCCCATTAGCCAAAGCGTCCCAAACAAACCGGACCGGATGCCGGCCTCTCCTGGATTCCGGGAGGGCAGGCTACTTATGAATTGACCATCGAGCCACGGGGCAGCCGTCACCGCCACGTCGACAAGAAGCGTGACGAGTACAACGATTCCGAAGATCGTCGCCAGAAAGAGCACTCCCGCCAGAATGAGACCGATGCGCTCCCGGCGCGACCGGCGAAGGTTAAACGACCCGTTCGAAGAGGCCTCCATAGTTTATGGGATTGAAAATTGGAAAATTGAAAATTCGTGGAGCGCTTCGGCACTACCAATTTTCAATCGGATCAGTATTTTTCCTGGTAACGGCGGGTGATGCGGTTGGCGAAGACGTTCATGGCAAGGGTGATGAGAAAGAGGACGAGCCCGACTGCAAAGATGCTCTGGTATTGAATCGTCCCTTGCGGCGTGTCGCCCTTGCTGACCTGTACGATGAACGCCGTCATGGTCTGGATTGCTTCGGTCGGATTGAGGGTCGTTTTGGGAGAAGCTCCCGCCGCCAGCGTGACGATCATGGTCTCCCCAATTGCGCGGCTCACGGCCAGAATGAAGCTCGCCATGATGCCCCCGAAGGCCGCCGGGACGTTCACCCGCACCACGGCTTCGTATTTCGTGGCCCCGAGGGCGTAGGCCGCCCGTGCCAGGCTGTCGGGGACGGCCTGCAATGCGTCCTCGCTGAGGGAGGCCACCATGGGAATAATCATGATGCCGACGACGATGCCGGCACTGAGCGCGTTGTAGACCCCGAGTCCCGGAACGAAGGTCTGCAGCAGTGGGGTGACGAAGGTCAGTGCAAAGTACCCGTACACGACGGTGGGAACCCCGGCGAGTAGTTCCAGGCCCGGCTTCAGGATTTTCCGGACCCATCGAGATGCATATTCCGAGATGAAGATGGCGCTGGCCAGGCCCACAGGCAGGGCCACGACCGCCGAAATCACAGTCACGAGGAACGTCCCACTCAGCAGTGCCCAGATGCCAAAGTACTTCTCGGCGAACTGCGGGGTCCAGCGGGTCTCCCCAAAGAACTCCGTGAGGGGCACCGACTGAAAAAACGGGATCGACTCGACGACGAGCACGGCTGCGATCCCGAGCGTCGTGAGTACGCTGATAAGCGCACACGCCCCGAGCGCGTACTCGATGGCCTGCTCCTTCGGGCTGTCGTATACCTGTTGCGTGAGGTCTTTGGACGTGCGAACCCCCGCGTCGGTCTCGTCGCCCGCAGTCGTTGGAGGGGGAGAAGGGGTCGTACTCATGTAGGCGAAAGCTAATCCGAGCGTTCGCGGTCGGGGAGGGGCTTACTCTTCGCTCGTAGTGTCGGACGAGGCCGATCCCCCTTCCGCCGATCGGAGCATGTCTTCCACCTGAGTTCCGGTCACGTCCACTCCTTCGGCGCCGAAGACTGTGCCGGTCGTCCGGTTTTGGAAGCGCTGAAGGGCCAACTGATACGCATCGTCCGGGAGACCCACATAGCCCACGTCGGTGGCGAGTTCATCGGCATTCTCGAGGTAAAACTCGACGAAGCGCTCTACGGTGGGCGTCACTTTTTCCGGGTTGACGTAGATGAACAGCGGACGGGACAGGGGGCGGTACGTCCCGTTCTGTACGGTTTCGGCGCTCGGGCGCACACAGGAGGCGCCGCTGTTTCGCTCGTCAGGGTCGATGCCGATGGCCTTCAGCTCGTTGGCATTGTTTTCGTAATAGGCCAGTCCAAAGTAGCCGAGGGCTCCTTCTGTGCCTTTAATCCCCTGCACGAGCACATTGTCGTCCTCACTCGCCGTAAAGTCGGAGCGACTAGCACCACTTTCTCCCACGATTGCCTCCGTGAAGTAGTCGTACGTACCACTGGCCGTGCCAGGGGCGTACAGATCAATCTCTCGATCCGGAAACTCGTCGCGAATGTCGCTCCACTGATCGATGGAGCTGTTCGGCTCCCAAATCTGCTGAAGCTCGCCGACCGTGAGGCAGTCCACCCAGTCATTGTCCGGGTGCACGACCACCGCCAATCCGTCGTACGCCACCGGGATTTCGATAAACTCGATGCCATTCGACTCGGCCTTTTCCATCTCGTTCGGCGCAATGGGGCGGGAGGCGTCGTTGATGGCCGTCTCGCCCCGCAGGAATTTGGAAAAGCCGCCGCCGGTGCCGCTCACGCCCACATTCACCCGGGCGTTCGGGTTGTCCTTCATAAACTCCTCGGCCACGGCTTCCGTGAGCGGAAAAACCGTACTGGAGCCGTCTACACTCACCGACTCGGTCGACGAACCGCCGCAGCCGCTGAGGGTGATTGCAAAAATGAGGGCGACGATGAACCCAACACCGGACCCGAATGAGAGGGGCAGTGAATTGGAAGGCCGCGAAGGGTGCATTGGTAAGTGGGGAGGTTTGTGGGGAAGGCGCGTCAGATACGCTGCATCATAACGTACATTCAGGGCAAGAGAAAGCGGTTTCGGGACAGATTATTCCTTCATCCGATACCCGACGCCCTTGACCGTTTCGATGTATTCACTGCCGATCTTTTCGCGGATCTTGCGGACGTGCACGTCCACGGTCCGATCCACCACGTAAACGTCACGGCCCCACACCTCGTCGAGGATCTCCTGGCGGGAGAAGACCCGGCCGGGGTGGGAGGCCAGGAAGTAGAGCAGCTCGAATTCCTTGCGCGGGAGGCGCATCTCCGTCTCCTCCTCGCCGTTGCTCTGGTAGACGAGATACCGATCGCGATCCACTCGGAGGTTGTGCACCTCGATCTGATCGGGCGGATCCTCGTAGCGGCGGGTACTGCGGAGCAGGGCCTTGGCCTGGCTCACGATAACGGATACCGACACGGGCTTACCGAGGTAAATGTCGGCCCCCACGTCGAGTCCTTGGACCTTGTCTTCCTCCTCGTTCCGCGCCGTGAGCATCATGATGGGGATGGTGCGGAGGTGCGCGTCCTTGCGCAGCTTCTCGCACACCTCGATGCCGTCCATTTTCGGCATCATGATGTCGAGAATAATGAGGTCCGGTTCGTGGACCCGTGCCTGCTCGATTGCTTCCACACCGTCTCGGGCAAGGACGACCTCGAAGCCCTCCTGTTCGAGGTTATACTCGAGGAGACTGAGGAGGTCCTCTTCGTCGTCAACCACGAGGATCGTCGGGCCTGTCCCAAGGGTCTGGTCGTCCACGGTAGGCAGATTTTCAACTCGACAGACGATATCAGTTCCTGTACCCGGCAGATGGATTGGCTGTTGTTATGGAATCATTATGATCCCCCTGAACGGGACGGGCACATCGTTTTTTCGTGGAGCTTTCGTCCGAGCCCGGATCGCAGGAATCCTGTTGAGAGGACTTTCTCGGTGCGCTGGGAACGGGGGCGGAAGAGGAAACGCCTCGCGCACGGATCTTATCATCCGGGCTCTTCGTGGGGGCAGGCGGTTTCGGTGGTCATCAGCATGTTTGGGTTGTGGCATCTCCCCTCACGAGTCCCTACGATCGTGACATTCTGGAACTGGCGGTGCCGGCCCTCGCGGGGCTCGCCGCCGGTCCGCTCGTCTCGCTGGTCGACACGGCGTTCGTGGGGCAGCTGGGGCGCGTGCCCCTCGGGGCCCTGGGCGTGAACACGTCGATCTTTTCGATGACGTTCGTCATCTTCAACTTTCTCGCGTACGGCACCACGCCGCGCGTGGGAAAGGCCGTGGGGAACGACGACCGGGCGGAGGCAGGCCGGGTGGTGATGCGTGCACTCACCCTGGCGGTGGGGGCGGGCATCGTGGCCTTGATCATTCTGCAGGTCTCGGCCCGTCCCATTCTGCTCCTCATGGGGGCGAGTGAGGAGCTGATGGGTCCGGCCCTGTCCTACCTGCGCATCCGGGCGCTGGCGGGGCCGGCGGTGCTCCTCATTACGGCCAGTCACGGGGCCTTTCGGGGCTACCAGGACACCCGCACGCCGATGGTGGTTACCCTCGGCTTCAACGTCGTCAACGGCGGCCTCGACCCGCTTCTCATTTTTGTTCTTGACTGGGGCATTGCGGGCGCGGCGGCTGCGACGGCCATTGGACAGTGGATCGGAGCACTCACCTTTTTGGTCCTCTTGCTGAAAACACGGCGCGAAGAACTTGGCATCGAACTGCGGTGGCCGGCCCTGCGCACGCTGGTTCCCTTCCTGAAGGTGGGACGGGACCTATTCTTGCGTACCGCCTCGCTCGTGGGAACTATGACACTGGCGACGGCGATGGCGGCTCGCGTCGGCGTCACGGCCGTAGCAGCCCATCAGGTGGCGGCCCAGCTCTGGATGTTTCTCGCCGTGCTGGTGGATGCTCTGGCCGTGGCCGCCCAGGCGCTCGTGTCAAAGCACCTCGGGGCCGACGGTCCAGAGACGGCCCGTCGCGTCTCCAACCGACTCCTGCAGTGGGGACTCGCCGTCGGCGTTGGGCTCGGCCTAGGATTTTGGGCCCTTCAGCCCGTACTGCCCAGCTTCTTTACCGACGACCCCGAGACAATCCAGATGCTCCTCAACGTGTATCTGTTCGTGGTCGTGCTGCAGCCCTTGAATGGCCTCGTCTTCGTGTGGGACGGCGTCTATATGGGCGCCGAGGCCTTCTTGTATCTGGCCAAAGCCATGATTGGAACGGCGGCCGTGTCAGCCGTCGTGCTTCTGCTCGTCCCCACGATGGGGTGGGGGCTGACGGGCGTATGGTGGGGCATTACCATCCTCATGGCCGGGCGGCTCCTGACGCTTGCAGTTCCGTATGCTCGCGGAACGCTCTTCGTACGAGAAACGGAATAAGGCTCGCCCTCTACGGGGGATCAAAATGCGCAGCGAAATCTCACGGTGGCATCAGAGAAGCGACGTTAGCGGCAAGGTGTACGAGAGACTGGCGTTGATCGCGTCGGACCGGAGGCTGGACGGCGAGCTAGGAAGGGGGAACAGGTCCTGAATCGTCTCTGGGGGCGAGGGTGCCGGACGCTCCGGATTTGCGAACACGGGGGAGAGTGCGGGATTGTACCGAATCGAGAGGGTCAGCTGGCTCGCGGGCCCTACAGAGTATCTAAGGCCCGCTCCCAAGATGCCCCCTACGTTCCACCGACGGAGACGCTCATTCTTCATAAGATCTACCTGCCTCTCGACGTTGAACTCTGCAGTACGGAGATTGCGCCGAGTCCTCCCGCTCAGGGCGACGTCGAGGGAAAGTCCGGCGACGGCGTAGAGAGACAGGGAGCCGGGAATTGAGATGTTGTGGCGACCGAGCAGGGCTCCCTGCAGATAGGAGAGTCGGTACCGTTCCACGGAATAGCTCTCGGACGTAGGCCGGGAGAAGTGGCCGCCCTTTTGAAGGTAGAGAAGTTCCGGCTGCAGCGCGAAGGAGGGAGTGACGGGGACGACAGCGTACGCCCCGGTGTGGTAATCGATGCGGGGATTCGCGTTCACGGTGACGTCATTCCCGGAAAAGGGAACGGCACTGTCGCTCAGAAACCCAAACGTGGGCCCGACGCGTCCCCCGATCCGAATGTTCTGGGCATGGACGCTGGGCAGTGCGACCACCGTGGTGCAGAAGCATACGAAAGCCAGGCCGAGTCCGGACGCGGAGAATGGGGGAGAGAAGAGGCGGTCCGTGTCCGAGGAAGGAATGAGACCGCGGAGGAGTGTAGTCATCCCATACATTTTGAAAAAGAAAGAGGCCCGCGCACATTTCTACGGAGTCTATAGTCCTATGGTGCAGCGCGGTCGTTCACGGTGTGGTTTCATTGCAAAGGGAGGTGCGGATTCGCTTCGTGTCCGAGGATTCAGGAGGGAGACAACGGGAAAATCAGAATGGATCGCCCCAGTCCACGTCGTCGGCGTCCCACGTATCGTTTTCTCGAAAATCGTCCTCCTGCGCCCCGTCATCAGGGGGCAACGCGGCGTCAGGGGCGGAATCGGAGCGGTACTCGGTCGCTGCCTCGATGCGATCGAGGATGGTGTCCCGAGCGTCGCGAACGTGTTTCTTGGCCTTTTTTAGTGCGGCGAGGGGCCACGCGTTGCGACCATCCGACTCGTCATCGCGGCCCATCGCGGCGTTCACGCGCCGGTGCAGCATGCGAATGATAACTTCGATGTTGTTGTCCTCCTCGCCGGTGCCCACGATGTCGACGAGGTCGTCGCCCTCAGGGATGTCGAGGCGGTGCAGCACGGTGCCCGCGGCGCGCCGGACGGCGTGGTTGAGGATCTTGCGGTAGGCGTGGCGCTCGCGGGCAGGACGGTTGGGGGGCGGGGGCAGGTCCTCGTCGCCCAGAGGCTGATTGCGGTCTACGATTTCTTGTTTGATGTCGTCGACATCCGGCACATCGAGGCCCTGCTCCTCCAGCGCGTCCAGGGCCTGCTCGACATCGTTGAGGTGGGCCTTTGTCGCCTCGGCCTCGGTCCCCTCCACCGGCAGG
>CAYRPX010000173.1:0-6733 GCA_964426195.1 uncultured Salinivenus sp. | reverse complement strand
TGGCCGTGGGCATCGCCAAGACCTGGATCCGCGAGGCCATCCTCGACGGCGAGATCCCCAACGAGCACGACGCGGCGTTCGACTACCTCCTGGCGATCAAGGACGAGGCCCTGCGCCGGGGCGCCCTCTTCGAGGCGATGCAGGACCGCCTGGAGGGCCGCGAGAACCGGGCGCTGGGGGCGATCAAGGAGGTCGTGTTCGACGACCCGGACCTGCCGGCCGACCGGGAGGCGGCGCTGACGGAGCTGGAGGGGGTGAAGGCGGAGGTGCTGGCCGACGAGGAGGAGGCTCACGAGGCGGACGCGTAGGCGACTTCGTGTCAAATCTTGCGCTTGTCCCTCGCTAACTATTCAGATCCTGACCCGGAAAGCAGCCGCTCTTCGACCGCCTCAACGCAGCGGTGTGCACCCCTGGCCAGCTCTCTCGCTTCCTCTCGGTCGAAGTCCGAAAAGGCATCGTGGTCGGCATCCATCGCTACTGGTGCGGCTCGTCTGCGGGCAAAGTTGGGGCCGAGAACGGGATCTCTAGCAAATCAATGCCTTCCTCGCGAGCCGAGCGGACGAGTGGCCGCCGTTCGTCCTCGAACTCTGCGGCACTCAGGTGGACAAAGGAAAGGACGGTATGTTGGTAGGCGGCAGCCCGGAGCGCAATCCCACTGGTGCGGCGGGCCTCTTTTAGCGACTCCACGGGACCGTCGAGCACCACGAGCAGATCGACGTCGCTGTCGGGGTGGGCCTCCCCTCGGGCGTGGGACCCGAACAGAACGAGGTGCCGTAGGCGGGGGCCGTAGAGGGCCTGAAGGCGCTCGGTCGCCCAGGGCAGGACTTTTCGAATGGAGAGAGGAATGGACCGCTCTGTTTTCGGCATCGGTCGGGCCGTCTCGTTGAAAGGCCGCCGGCTCGTTCGTGAAAAGCTCCCCGCTCCCCAAAAGATCCAGCCGATCTCTCCCCCACGGATGTGATCGGCGGATGGGTTCCTGTAGCGAAAGCGGGCGACAATGTTGAGCGTCAGGACGTTCACCGCCTCCTGGATCCAGGAGACCAACCTCGACAGCGAGATCCCAAACGAGCACGACGAGGCCTAAGAATCGGAACACGTCGCCCTTAACGCACTTGTTCTAAACAGAGAAGTTGTCTATCGCGATATATCATCTTAGATGTTTACAAAAAGAGACGGTTGAGACTGATTATGATACGCACTGAATCAGAATATAGAGATGTAAAGGAGGAGCTCGAAGAGTTGCGAAAGCACATCGAGGAGCGACGTGCGCAACTGAACGAACACGGCGCTTCCGAGGAAGAGATCGAGAACAAACTAGCGGAGATGGTCTCCCAGGAGAATGCCCTCCAGAAGGAGGTAAGGACGTTCGAGCGCATGGAAAAGGGAGATCTTCAGCCATTAGAAGACCTAGAAGACCTCTACCGCTGGCTAATTGGGGGTCGTCTCGCGAAGGGATGGTCTCTGAGCGACTTAGCTCGTGAGCTGGACACCTCGGTCCAGCAGGTCTCTCGGGATGAGAAGAAAGAGTACAGTGGGGTCAACGTTAGCCGGGCGAAGCGCATTCTGGACAAGCTTGGGATCGAGTTCCAGGCAAAAGTCAAAGGTTCGATCCCGGAGAGTAAACGCCCTTGGAAGTCAGCCACCTCTCCGGTATCGAGACTTGCGCTCGCTGACGCTACAGACTTGCAGCAATGGGCAGATACCCGTACTGCACAAGGCAATCTTCCCAAGCTCGTGCGTCAGCTCGTATTGAGCACGAATGACACGATCACCCGTATCCGATTCGATGCGAAAAAGGGTGTTCAAGCTGGGGGGTGGGATGGAATCGTAGAATCGCGCGAATCAACTCCTTTTATTCCGGCGGGAAGATCTAACTGGGAGCTAGGAACTGGTAAGAACATTCGAGACAAGGCAAATCGGGATTATCAGAAGAGAACAAAAAATCCTCTGGAAGCAGATCCAGAAGAGGATACTTTTATCTTCGTCACTCCCCGTCGTTGGCAAAAAAAGGATAAGTGGGAGCGAGAAAAGAACGAGGAAGGTAGCTGGAATGATGTAAGAGCATATGACGCGGACGATCTGATCACATGGCTGAGAAAGGCTCCTGCGGTCTATGCGTGGGTTTCAAAGCTCGCCGGATATTCCGTCGAGGAAGTAGAGAGTCTTCCAGACTGGTGGGATCGTTGGGCTGGTGCCACAAGCCCCAAGCTATCTCGTTCATTGATTCTCGGCGGTCGAGACGATGCAGCAGAGGACATCAAAAATTGGATCCAGAGCAACGATTCGAGCCAGTACGTTCTTCAGGCTGACTCTCAGGAAGAGGCACTCGCTTTCTTCGTTTCCTCCATCTATGAGCTGTCGGAGGATGAAAAAGAAAGACTGCTGTTGCAATCACTGGTGGTCAAAAACTCAGATGCCTGGAAAAAGGTAAGTGAGGCCGACGAGGATCTTTTATTAATCCCCCTCTTCGATTCATCTGGGGAGGTCCAACAGGCGGTGCGGAACGGGCACCGCGTCTTCGTTCCACAGGTGCGAGGGGCTCCATACTCCTCCCCGGAAAATGAACTTCCGCGTTTGAACTCTGACGCGGCGGAGGAGGCGATAGAGGAGGATATGTTCGACGGCAGGGAAGAGAACGGCGGAGTCGATGAGAAGCGCTACTCTCCTGAAAAGCTTGCTTCCGTCGCTCGGCGGAGTCTCCTGTCACTCCGTCGCATACTGGCAGAAGATCCTTCGCTTGAGCGACCTGAGTGGGCACGTCCCGATCAGATTCGCTCTGTTATTCCAGCCCTGCTGGCGGGACGCTGGACCGATGGAAAAGATGGAGACAGGAAGGCGCTCTCCAAATTAGCGGGGACGGACTATGATACGTTCAGCCAGACTGCCAGCAGTTTGGCAAATAGATCTGACCCTCCACTCCGTAGAATCGGGGGCGTGTGGCTCATTGCATCCAAGTGGGACACCTGGGAGATGGCGGCTCAAGAATTAACCCCAGGTGACATGAACCGACTTCAAGAAGTTGCCCTCGAAGTCCTCGGTACTTACGATCCTTCTTTGGATCTTCCGAAGGACCAAAGGTGGATGGCTGGAGTGAAGGGTAAAGAATCGCCGTACAGCGATCATCTACGAAAAGGGATTGCGGACACGCTCGCCCTGATGGCTGTCCAGGGGGAGTCGGGAAGGAGACAAGACGAGAGGTTTCGGAGTAGAGCAGTTCAGATAACCCGAAAGCTGTTCGATAAGGCCAAGGACGATGTTAAGCTCTGGGCTTCCCTATCCGACGTGTTACCACTGCTCTCCGAAGCAGCACCGGATGTATTTCTCGAGGCAGTTGAGAAGGGAATCGAGGGCGACGATCCGCTTCTCCGGAAGCTGTTCACTGACAACGATGATTCATCTACAGTGCCCCTTGGCCCTAGCTCACCACATACCGGCCTACTCTGGGCCCTGGAAAACCTCGCCTGGAGCGGGGACTATTTCGGTCGTGCAGTTCGACTGCTGGCCTCGCTTGATCGCATCGATCCTGGTGGACGTCTGGAAAACCGCCCGGAAAATAGTCTCCGAAGGGCGTTCGTACTCTGGTTTCCTCAAACTACAGTGGACTTGGAGGAGCGCATGAAAGCTCTGAAAGGACTTCGAAAATATGAGCCGGAGATTGCGTGGGAGCTCATGAAGAGACTTCTCCCCAAGCAGCACGACACCCTCACGCCAAACCACAAACCTAAGCGCCGAATCTGGGGATGGAATTCGCAGCCAGGTGCGACGTATGCCGAGATCGGTAGAGGAGTGAGAGAAGTGGTAGACCAAATGCTCGAAGACGCCGGAAACGATGGGCAGCGATGGGCGGACCTCATCTCCAGCTATGGTCAGCTCCCGATTGAGCAACAGGAAGATGTTCTTGATGGACTCAGGGATTTGACAGACACGGAAATCGACACGACAACCGAAAGAACAATCCACGAAGCCGCGCAAGACGTAATTTCGCACCACCGGAGCTACCCAGACGCAGACTGGTCCCTGCCGGAGTCTCGGATTCAAGAGTTAGAAGGAGTAACCGAGCGATTCGAGTCCGTCTCTACTGCTTGGCGAAATAAGCACCTCTTCGACTACGGCTCATTAGAGCAGTTCGACGGAGATGATTGGGAAGAAAAGCAAGATATGCTGAGACGTCGGCAGGATAAAGTCGTGAGCGCTGTTCTCGAAGACGAGGGTCTAGATGCGATCTGTAATTTGGCCTCCGAAGTAAAACGCCCGAGAACCTTGGGCCTTTCTCTCGGGCGGGTTGGACTTTCTTCCGATAGTGAACTCACCTTCCTCGCGAACACATTAGTCGCCAACGATGAAGCGTCTTACCGTCTTGGACAAGGATACGTGCAAGGGAGTCTGGAACGTGGGGGATGGGATCTAGGAATTGAGATCCTGGAAGAAGGAATTCAGAAAGGCTGGCCAGACAACCTAATAGCCAAATACCTACTGGTACTTCCAGGAACAGATAACACCTGGGAAAAACTCAGCGATCTGGATAGTGAGATAGAAGATATTTACTGGGCGAATCTGCAACCAGAGGATCTCAACGGAACGAACTGGACTCACGCAGCCGAAAAGTTGATCGAATATGATCGCCCTCATGCTGCAGTTAGGGTGATAGGGCTCTGCGGGCTTCACGACGAGGAAGAAGAGGTACCTCCAAAGCTGGCTGTTGAGGCTCTGAGAGAAGCATCTGTGACTGAGCCTCCTTCGGGAGCACTCCCCCAGATGTTCGGCCATTATGCAGGAGAACTTTTTGAGCTGCTCGACGAATCAACCGAGATCGACCGAGAGACGATCGCTAAGTTGGAGTGGAGATATCTCTATGTGCTTCAATCTGGGCACAGCCGGCGAAGCGCAAAAATACTCCACAAGGAATTGGCTCGCGATCCAAATCTTTTCGTCGATGTCGTGTCGCACGTATTCCAACCGGAAGACGAAGAGGAGAGCGAGTCTCTATCCGATACAGAGCGTGCCTATGCCCGATTAGGGTACAAACTGCTCGATTCCTGGACTACCGTTCCAGGGACTCGAAATGATGGATCGATAGATGAGGACGCCCTCTTCGAATGGGTTGACAAAGCGCGTGATAAGCTTGAAGAGCAAAACCGAACAGCCATCGGAGACCAGAAAATTGGAGAGGTGCTCCGGCACGGTCCAGAGCCAAAAGACGGGAAATGGCCTGCTCGGCCGATTCGGAATCTCATTGAGGAGGTCGCCAGCGCAGAGCTCGAAAATGGGCTTCGAATCGAAGTTCACAACAGCAGAGGAGTCCATTCTGTCTCAGCAGAGCAGGAACGGGCACTGGCAAACCGTTATAATCGATACGCCGATAATGTCAGCACTGGGTGGCCGCGAACTGCTCGCGTTCTTCGTGCAATTGCGGATCACTTTGAGCGAAATGCTCGCCGGTATGAGAATCAATCTGAGCTACGAGAGGACCTTCGTGGATAGCTTCGAATCAGATTCTCTCGTAGCGAGATTTACACCTGCAATTCAGATGACAGGTTCACTGGTGAACTTGGCAAAATAGCTTCCCAACAGAAGAGCCCCGAACCTTCTGGAGAGGTCCGGGGCTCGAATCGCTGCTGGCTGTGACGCCAGCTCCCGCGAATCAAGATTGTAAAACCCATGCGAGATCCACCTACGAACGCCAAATCAGACAACATTCAAGGGCGAATCTGGGCACTCACGGTATTTGTAGTCGTCCTCCTCGTCCTGGTTCTCGTGTTGGTCTGATTCGGCTTATTCTCCGTCAAGGAATCCCCGGCCTCTTTGGTTGGGGATTTCTTTTTTCGTACCAGTTCAATCGTCGAGAAGGCTCACTAACGGGTAAGGGCTGCTTCTATCAAGAGGGAGGCACATGTAGCGTCATCCAGGTCACCGTGACGAGCACATCGGCCCCGAGCAACCTAAGTAGGCCCGCCAGGTGAGCCTCGAGCGCCCGACGTGAATTCGAACGTGCCATTGCCCGATCCGATCACGGTTTTCTTCTGTTTACGTCGGAGAGACTCATTCGAAGGCACGCCTCTTGCTTGACCATACATTGGCCTCTTCCACACACCGGCCGGCGATCATCGACGTTAACGAGCGCTCACCCAACTCTCCCATTCATGTCCATCTCTGACAAGAACCCGCACGACCCGAACGACGAAACGACCCTGCACGACGCCTGGAAGGACGGGGCCGAGACGGCCCAGAACGGCAAAGGGGTCGGGGCCGTCGAGGACCGCTACGACGACCAGGACGCCATCGTTGCCTACCTCGACGGGTACCGGCACGTGTCGGCAAACCTGTAACGGGGGCTCGGCGGCACGCCGGATCGATCGCTCTTGCCCCCCTTTTGCTCCCGCTGGAGACCCAGGCGGGGTGCCCCCCGGCGGACGATACGCTCCACATCGGGCGAACCGCGTCACCCCTCCTCGCCGGGACGAGACCGGCGCCGGCCCGACGGGGCGCGAGACGGACCGGGCGGCCCGTGCGCGGCTCTTCCTCGATCTACACAGGCCCCCAGGCCCCAAACAGAAAAGGCCCGCTCCGAATGTGGAACGGGCCTTCTGTTTTCAACCGAATGGCGATGCGTCTCGGCAGGGCCGAGCGCACCGCGCGGGATTAAAACGTGCTGTTGGTCTCCTCGGCCGGGGAGGCGTTGAGGGCACTGAGGCCCTTTTCCGTCTCTTCGGTCTCGTACTCGATGGTCTGGCCG
>CAYRPX010000172.1:3178-6744 GCA_964426195.1 uncultured Salinivenus sp. | reverse complement strand
TCTTGAACCGCCTCTTGTGTCTCGCTACGCCTCTCGTGAGAAAACCGGGCTAATCGGTGGTGCGGCCCCCGTGCGACACCTCCGTACAGGGACAAAACCCTTTGAGCAATCCCGTACGGGTTATCGGTCTGCGAGCCCGAACGGCTGGGTATAGGTCAGCGCCCCCTCACTCCGAACCTCCGCGCGGAGATAGGTGGTCAGCCCCTCCGTCTTGTCGAGCGCGATGCGCCGCCCCCTGGCGACGACCTCCCCGCGGTTGGAGATCCACCGCACCTGACTGTCCTCGACGGGCGTGCCCTCCACCTCGGCGGCGAGGGTGAGCGTGTTGGCCGACCGGTCGTACGTCACGTCGGTAATCCGCGGCGCGCGGCCCAGGTCCTGCCACGCGTCGGGGTGGGTCGTGACGGTGCTGAAGTAGAACCGGCCGTTCTCCATCGCCTCCTGGACGGCCGGCGCGCTCAGCGTCGGCAGCGGAAACCAGTTGGCGTTGAGGCCGATGTGGAGGTCCTCGTGGCTGTCGTCGTTGGCGAGGCCCCACACGGGCTGCTCCGGCATGAGCGCCTCCAACAGCGCGTCCCAAAGCCGGCGATCCTGAGGGTAGCGGTTCGTCTGGTTGTGGACCTCCATGCCCACCAGCGTGTCGTATCGGTAGAAGAGGCCCATGTATTTCGCGAGGGCGTCGTCGGGCACGCGGTCGTCGCCCGGCTCCCAGTACCGCCCCGGGTGGGCCAGCACGTTCAGCCCTCCAGTTTGGGCCACCTCCTGGATCGAGGTGTGAAGCCGATCGGTCGGCGCCTCCCGGACGGGAGACGGGTACTCGGTGAAGAGGCTGAGGTTATGATTGTGGCGAGACAACTCGTTGCCCGGGATGGGAACCATGCCGAGCTGCTCCGGGGATTTTCCGTAGTCGCGCCAGGGCCACGTCACGTGATTGTGGTCGGTCAGCGCCAGCACCTCGTAGTCGTGGGCGTGGTAGCCGTCGATGACGGTGGACGGGTCCTGGGCGCCGTCGGACTCGGTCGTGTGGGTGTGGAAATTGGCCTTGCGGGGCTGTGCGTCCCAGTTGACCTCCTCGTAGGGATTGAGCACGACCACTTTTTTCTGGGCCGCCGCGGGGGGAGAGAGTAAAAGTGGGAGCACGAGGGCCAAAAGCAGCGTCAAAAGGTGTCGAGGCCGCATAGAATGTCTGCTGTCCGTTGGGGAAAAGAGAAAGCGAGGTCTGATCTTCTTGAGGGAAGGGGGCTCCATCTCCGAACGCGTCGGCGCGAGGAATCAGCGCATCGGCTCAGGGGGGATCCACGATCTGAGACCGCCGACAGCCCGCCGGAGCGGTCACGGGATTGCAGCGTCCCGGCCCGCCGCCCGGCAGCGACACCTGGTAGTCCGTGCCCAGGGCCGGATCCGGGCGAAAGTAGTCCGTCGTGACGACGTGGGCGCCGCTCGCGAACGCGGCCTCTCGGCGCCGCGTGTCGTTCCGCCGTGCCTCGACAGTGCCCGCGTCGGACCGGGTGCGTACCATGTATCCGGCCTCGACGAGTTGACGGATCCGGTCGCCCTGCTCGATCGGTTCGTTCACAATGTGAAACGCCGCCTCTGGCGTCCCTTCCGACGCGTCGGCAAACATGACGCGGCCCCGCAGCGAGGGGTGGCCCCGGCGGTAGGCGTCAAGCTTCCGGCCGGACTGGTCCAGCACGAAGAGCACCGTCCCGCGGACCTCATCCAGCCTCGGCCACGCCCCCGCCCGCACCGCTGCCTCCAGGGTCTCTCGCTCCCCGCGCACGTCATCGGGCCGGATGACACCGTCCTCGGAGAAGACGGTCCGGAGTTCTGCGTCGAGGGCATCGAAGGCCGCCGTGTCGAAGGGGAGCGGCGGGGGGGCTTGCGGGAGGTCGAGGGTGTCGTCTTTGGCGTTGATCGTAATGATGATGGGGAGGTGGGTCGGGTGCGCGTCCGACCACTGCTTTACGTTGCGAAGGCAACGCCGGACCGTGAGGCAGTTGCTCCGAAAGTCAAGGTCCTGGATGTGCAGCACCTTGAAGCCCGGCGTTTCCATCCGCCCCTCCGGATCGTACGGCGGGCCCGGCGGCAGGCCCTGCTCGGCCACGAGCTCCGGGCCGTACGGGTCGGCGTAGCGCCCGCCCTCTGGATCGTGGTAGATGTCCAGTTCCAAGTTGCGCAGCCCGGCGGTCAGCTGGTCCTCAAGGGGCGGATGCGCGTACTCCAGGGCTCGGGCCATCTCCGGCCGCCGGTCCCGCAAAATGTGCATCAGCGAAGAGTCGATGGCCGCCTTGTAGCTGTTGTGACTGCCGAGCACCTGGATGTCATTGAGGCGGAGGTCGGCGGTGTCCACTGCGGTCCCCCCAGGCCCTTCGGACATATTCATTCCCGGGTGAAGAGATCCCCGCTCTGTGCAGGGCAGCAGGAGGAGAACTGGGAGGAGGACAAGAACGGAGCGCATCGGTGGAAGGCGTTATCGGAAGAGGTTGGCGGCAGTCCGGGAGGGGGAGCGGGCCGGCCCGGGGCCCTTTCTGAGGCCGATCTGACCGAGGCCCAACGACGCCCCGTGAGGGAGGCTATGCCGTGGGGGACGGCCGGCGGATCATTTCCCCGTTTCCGACCGCCCCCCCCACAGCCCGGCACTAAAATCGGTACTTGAGCCCGAACCGCATCCTGAACCCAGGCCCCTCGTAGCGCCGCTGGCCGGCGTCCCGGTTGACCTGGTACTCGTACCGATTCTCATCTGCGTTAAAGCCCGTCACCTGAAGCAGACGTGTATCGACCACGTTGTGCCGGCCGCCCCAGTCCGAATTGAGGACGTTCAGGACGTTGAAGACGTCGGCGTTGACGACCAGCTGCTCGCCATAGCTGCCGAGGGGAAGATCGAACCGCTTCACCAGCCGAAGGTCGACCTCCGGCTCCCAGGGACTGACGCCGCCGTTCGGGGTGGCGTACTGGCCCATGTTGCGCTGGAGATACTCGCGAAAATGTTCGCTTGAGTTTTCGAGCACGTGCTCCATGTCCTCCGCGATCTGGGCCGGCGTGTTCGAGTCGTTTGGATCGAACACGAAGGCCGGGTAGTCGTGCTCGCCAGGCAGCCCGCTGATGTTTGTGCGGCCGTCGATCGTCGCCGTGTAGCGGTCCCCCTGGAGCAGATTCACGAATCCGCTTGCCTGAAAGCCGCTGACCTCCGGGGAGGTAAAGACGAAGAGCAGCTTGTTCAGGAAGTCGTCCTGGGAGTGGCCGTTGTTGAGGAAGTCGAAGTCGTCGTACTGCCGGCCGATGTAGCGGTCGTCGACCTCATTGTGGTAGATGGCCGCGCCCAGGGACCGATTCCGGGTGTAGCTGAGCCGCACCCGGCCGTTGTTGGGCAATTGCACGTCGGATTCGAGCACGAGTTGCTGGGCGGTCTGCTCGTAGCCGCTCGTATACATTGACACCTCGGCGAACCGGTCCGAGATCCGAGAGGCGTCCGGGGTGAAGCCATCGCGCGGGTCCTCGCGGAGGGCGCTCTTCGGCGCGTAGACGCGGCGCCCGCCCTCTCCGTTGAGCCGGAAGCCGCGGTCGGT
>CAYRPX010000172.1:0-3078 GCA_964426195.1 uncultured Salinivenus sp. | reverse complement strand
TTCTCCAGGGCCTCGATGCTGTTGAACGTAAATCGGCCCTGCTGCCCGTGCGTCCAGAGGCCGGAGGACTCGACCAGGGTGTTCTCCGTGCCGAACGTAAAGTCGATCTGGTCGGTGCTATAGTAGGTGTTGTTCACGAGACTGAAGGTCTCGCTGCGCTGGTCCTCCGGCACCCACTCGTAGCCGCGAATGGAAATCCGGGCCGGCTCCTGCCGGCCGTTGACCTCGGAGGTGAACTCGACCCACGTGTTGGGGACTCGCCCGTTGGTCGAGACATTGGCGCGCCGGTTCCAGAAGTAGCCCAGCTTCAGGTCGTTCCGCAGGTTGGGCGAAAGCTGAGAGCGGAGGGACAGCAGCCCATTGCGCCCCTCGGAGACCAGGTTGTAGCTCTGGTCGTGGATGCCGTGCCGGGAGATGTGGCTGTTGTCCATGTTCGGCTTCTCGAAGTCATTGCTAATGTAACGCGCCGTCAGAGTATGCGCGTCGTTGATCTGCCAGTCGAGGCGCGCGAGGTAGGTGTTGAGCTGGACGGTGCGCTGGAAGAAGCCCGTCTGCTTCTGGCTGGGATTGACGCCGTATTTCTCGCGCCCGATCTCCAGAATCTGATTGACCGCCTCCTCGCTGGCCCGCTGCTCGATTCCGTTCTGCATGACGCCAGGCTCGGTGCTCTGGGCCCAGATGCTGTACGTCTGGCTGTTGCGCTCCCCGTCGTAGGCGACAAAGAAGTGGAGCTCGTCCTCAAGGATGGGGCCCCCGACGGTGAAGCCGCGCTGAGACTTGGTGTCCTGCTGGAAGGACCGGCCCTGAAGGTCGGTATCCGCGGCGAGCCGCGCGTCCCAAAAGTTGCCGAAGATCGTCCCTTCGAACTCGTTGGTGCCGGACTTGGTGACCGCCTTGACCGAGCCGGACGTGCCGCGCCCCTCGGTCACGCTGTAGCTGTTGGTCACCACCTCAAATTCCTGAAGGGCCTCCATCGAAAGGACGTAGGGGGAGTCTCCAATGTTGCCGAAGTTTGACTCCTTGGCGTTGACGCCGTCGATCGTAATCGCGTTGGTACGATTGTCGTAGCCGGCGATGTTGGATCCCCCGCCCGTTCGCGGAGAGAGCTTGATCAGGTCCGTAAAGTCGCGGTTCTGGGCCGGAAGGGTTTCGACCTGATCGGCTGTGATGTGGGTGCTGGCGTCCAGTCGCTTCGTCCGATTTCGAAACTCGATGCCCTCCACGACGACTTCCTCCAGCTCCTGGGTGGCCTCGCTCAGCGCGATCTCGAGTTGCACTTCGTCCCCCTGCGTCAGCTGAAATCCCGTTCGCCGTTCCGTGCCGTAGCCCACAAAGCTGACGGTCACGGAATACGGCCCCAGGGGAAGGGAGCCCACGCTAAACTCGCCGCTCCGGTCCGTGGTCGTACCGGCCGTAAAGCCGGTCGCGGTGTTTTCGACCTGGACCGTCGCCCCGGGAAGGGGCTTGCCGTCGCCCTCGTCGATGACCGTGCCGACGAGGGACGCGTCCGTGCCCTGGGCCTCGGCGGCCGTGGGAAGCAGGAGAAAAGGGCATAAAATGAGGATGGACAGAATAAAAGGGAATCGATTGCTCATGCCGGTGTGGACTTGTGATGGGCGCAATGTATCGCGTCCATTATCCTAGCCATTCCCACGAACGGCGTTGTTACCGCGCACTTATCCTCCCGTTAACGAATTGAAACGTCTCCGCCCCGGAGGAACAAACGAGCGGTCGGGGGGGCAGACCCGTCCGCAGAAACTTCGCCAAACTTCCGGGGCCCGATCGAATTCAGACAATCCGCTGTCCGACTCCTCTCCCGCAGTCCTCCCTTGTCCGTGACCGTCGACGTTGTCCTCCCGCTTCCCCTCGACCAGGCCTACACGTACCGCGTGCCCGATGCCCTGGCCGACCAAGCGCACGTGGGGGCCCGCGTGCTGGTGCCGCTCCGCAACCGGCGCCTCACCGGCGTCATTGTGGAGGAGGGACCGCCCGCCGACACGCTCGACTTCACAGTCAAGGACATTATTGACGTGCTCGACGACGTGCCGGTTTGCACCAGCGAACTTCTCGACCTTACCCAGTGGATCGCCGACTACTACGTGTGTAGCTGGGGAGAGGCCCTGAAGGCCGTCCTGCCCGCCGGCACCACCGTCGAGACGGAGCGCCGCCTCTCTCGCACCGACGCCGATCCGGGCGAGTGGGCCGACCACGACGTGGCCCGGGCCGTCCTCGCCGACCTTGCGGAGCAGGGGGAGACGCCCCTCGCGGCCGTCCGCCGGCGCCTCGGGCCCGCGGTGCCGCTTTCGCTGATTCGTCGGATGGCCGCCGACGGCGTTCTGGAGATGGACACGACGCTCAAAGAGGAACGTGTGAGCGCGAAGACGGAGATGCACCTTCGCTTCGCGCCGGCCTTTCAGCACAAAGATGCGGCGGCGGACCTGATCGAACAGCTCCGCGGGGAGAAGCAGCAGGCCGTCATCGAGGCGCTCGCCGGCTTCCGGGCGCAGGGGACCCCCGAGCCGCGCCAGGCCGACGTGGTGGAACGGGCCGATGCGCCCTACTCTACCGTCCGCAGCCTCGTGGAAAAGGGCATGATCGAAAAGGTGGAGACGGAGGTCCTGCGCTCGCCCCTCGACGACCTGCCGCCCCCCGACCCGCCGCCCGACCACGACCTGCTCCCGGCCCAGCAGGAGGCCTTCGACGCCGTCACCGATGCCGTGGAGGCCCGTCGCTACGGCACCTTTCTGCTCCACGGCATCACCGGGAGCGGCAAGACGGAGGTCTACATCCGCGCCCTCAAGGCCGTGCGGGCGCAGGGTCGCACCGGCATCATCCTCGTCCCCGAGATCGCCCTCACGCCGCAGACCGTCCAGCGCTTTCGGTCCCACTTCGGCGACGAGATTGCGGTGCTGCACTCGCAGATGAGCACGGGCGAGCGCTACGACGCGTGGCGACGACTCCGCACGGGCGACGCCGCCATTGCCGTCGGCCCCCGTTCGGCGGTGCTAGCGCCGCTGGAGAATCTTGGGCTCCTTGTGGTCGACGAGGAGCACGAGACCTCGTACAAGCAGTTCGACC
>CAYRPX010000171.1:0-6790 GCA_964426195.1 uncultured Salinivenus sp. | reverse complement strand
TTCTTCGTCAACCAGGGGCGCCCCCCGGAGACCCCCTACAGCGAAGATCGCACCGTTCAGTTTACAGACGAGGCCGATCGCTATGGCCTCGGCCAGGTGGCCCTCGATTACGTCGGTTGGGGCACCAGCTTCTTCGATTACGACAACGACGGGAATCTCGACCTCTTCGTCGTGAACGGAAGTACGCTTCAACAGAGGGAAGATCCGCGTCGCCTTCGGCCGGAGCCCAACCTTCTCTTCTGGAATCGGAGTGAGGGGAACGGCTTCTACGATGCCTCAGCAATCGTCCAGTCCGGGACAGTATTTCGGAGCCGGACGGGCGAGGCGCTCTCGGAGCGGGTGGGGCGGGGAGCGGCCGTGGCCGATTACGACCGGGACGGTGATCTCGACCTGTTCGTCGTCAACCACAATGGACCGGCTCGGCTGTACCGGAATGAAGGGAAGAATGAAAACCATTGGCTTGCGGTGCGACTCGAAGGAACAGCGAGCAACCGATCGGCCATCGGTGCGCGGATCGTAGTCCACGCCGGCTCGACGGATCGGTTGCGAGAGGTGGGGGCGCAGGGATCGTATCTCTCCCAAAACGCGCTGGTCCAGCACATCGGACTCGGAGAGACGGAGAAGGTGGACAGCCTAACGATTCGGTGGCCGAGCGGGACGCAGCAAATACGCAAGGAGGTGCCCGTAGACACTCTCCTTCACGTAACGGAGAAGGGAGAATCGCGCACAGCCGCAATCAGTGAACAGTGAGCGTCGACCGTGTTGACCCGCTATCACCTGTCCGTTCTCGGACTCTTGGCCGCTGCCTTCCTCGGGGTCACCCTGTTTAAATATGGCGGGAGCGTTGCGTCCGCGGAACGAGAGGCCGACACAGACCCTTCGTCCGACACCCTGGCCGAAGCAACTCAGTTTTGGGCCACATATCGGCGCGCCACCGACGCGCGGACCGACGGACGCTACGAGGAGGCCGTTGATCTCTACCGGAAGGCCCTCGACCGTCGACCTGGCCACCGCGACGCTCGCTTTTATCTCGGAGAATCGCTCCTGCAGTCGGGCCGGCTCGAGGCGGCCGGGCGTCAGTGGGAACGCCTTCGCAAGGAGGCCCCCGAAAGTGCCCGCGTGCGGGGCCAGCTGGGAGGACTTTCCCTGTGCTCCGAACACTCCGCTCAACATGACCTCGCCCGCGCGAAGCAGCACTTTCGGGCAGTCGCTCGTATTCACGGCGAGTATGACGCGGAGCCGAGCGTGCGGATTGCACAAATCCTGGCGGTGCAGGATAGCCTCAGTCGAGTTGAGGAATCCCTGGACGTGATTTCGGGACGCACGGAAGTGCCGACCGACGGGGCCTTTTTGCGGGGATATGTCGCCTGGCGAGAGGGCCGTTCCCAGCCGGCGACCGTCAACCTGGCTCGCTCGCGGCAGACGCTGGTTGCCGACACGGCCGATGGTGGGCTCACCTCCGGCTTTCGCGTGCCCCCGGCGTACCGCAACGAAGTGTGCCAGGCCTTGACTGACTGGCGCTCCGACCTTCTCGACCGTCCACCTGGACAGATCCAGACGGACGTTGTCTACACCCGCTTTCAGAAGGCGCTGCGGCAGGCCCGTCCAGCGCCGTGATCCGTTCGATACCGCTGTCTTCGGCAGTCTCCGACAAACCCCCTTCGTGTCCCCCATGCCCTACGTCGTCACTGAGGCCTGCATCAACGTCAAGCATACCGACTGCGTCGAGGTCTGTCCGGTCGATTGTTTCTACGAGGGGCCGAACATGGTCGTCATCCATCCCGCCGAGTGCATCGACTGCAACGCCTGCGTGCCAGTCTGTCCCTCGGAGGCCATCTACCCGGCCAATGCGGTGCCCGACGAGTCCGAGGACTACGTGGAGATCAACGGGCGTCTTGCCGAACGGTGGCGGGCCGAGAGCCACAACATTACCGAGAAGACCGGGCCGTTAGACCATGCCAGTGAGTGGAAGGACGCCGAAAAGTCGGAGGAAGACATCCGGTTGTGGGCGGAGGAGTAGGGGGGCACTCTTTCGGACGAATACACCTGTCGGCCGTTCATTTCCTTTGCTCCCTGTTCCGGCGCGAAGATTTTGTCAGAGAACGCGTAAGAATCAGCGGGCGAGACATCGATGGATTGAAAGGCACCACGGCTGCAACCGGGTCGGGAGAAACAGCTTAAGCGGTCACTTGGCCTGATACAGGCCCTCGCCATTGGGACGGGCACGATGGCAGGGGCGGGAATTTTCGTCGTTCCGGGACTGGTGGCAAGAAAAGCCGGACCCGCGGCCATCCTCTTCTTTGCAATTGGGGCCGTCATCGTCCTCTTGGGGGGCTGTCCCCCTCGGAACTCGTTGCGGCCATGCCGAGAGGGGAATCCGTCGGGGCGACGGGCCGGTCCGAGGCGTTCGTCGCCACAGTGAGGACGTAGAGCGGGCCGAGCGTGCCATGGAGTCGGGCACGGAATACCGAGCGTCGAGGATCGGTGTGCACTTCTTGTGGCGGCTCGAAATGAGCATATTTGCTGCGATGCAGGAATTCATTACGTTCATGCCAGAGTTTCCCCTACGACAATTGTCCGCTTCCACATCGATCTTTATTTGCACATCCGCTCTGAGCGACTCGCTGAGCTATTTCTGCCTCACTAAAGAGCAAGCCAAATACACACGATGGAACGCGTAGACGGAAAGATTGCAGTTGTAACCGGAGGAGGGCTTGGCATTGGCCGGGCGACGGCCGTGATGCTTGCCGAGGAGGGAGCCCAGGTAGCGGTCACTGACATCAACGAAGAAGCCGGTCGAGAAACGGTCGCCCAGATTACCGAGGCCGGGCACGAGGCCGCCTTCTTTGAACACGACGTAGCGTCCGAGGACGACTGGGAACGCGTCGTCGCTGACGTGCAGGACACCTTTGGCGGGCCGGACGTGCTCGTCAACAACGCTGGCATCTACCAGATTGAGCCAATTGAGGAGATCGCCGTTGAGGATTGGCGCGAGCTGATGGACGTGAACGTGACGGGTGTCTTTCTCGGGATGAAACACTGCACGCCCCTGATGCGCGACCAGAGACAGGGCTCGGTCATCAATCTCTCGTCCGTGGCCGGCCTCGTGGGCGTGGCGGGACACACCTGCTATGGGGCAAGCAAGGGCGCCGTACGCACGATGACCAAGGATGCGGCTATGGAGCTTGCAGAGGCCGGCGTCCGCGTCAATTCCATCCATCCCGCCTATATCGACACGCAGATGGCCGACTACGGGGCCGAGGCACAGGGTGCGTCGAAGGAGGAGCTCGATGCGATGCATCCGATTGGGCACATGGGGGAGCCGGATGACGTGGCCTATGCGGTGGTCTACCTTGCCTCCGAGGAGTCCAAGTTCGTGACGGGCACCGAACTCGTCCTGGATGGGGGCTTTACGGCCCAATAGCTCGGACATCGCTTCTATCCTTTTTGCGCTGTCATGGCTCATATGCCGGGTGCGAGTTTCTTCTCTGCCTGCTGCCTGGACCAACGTGTGATGCGTGAACCGGGAACCGTAGAATCTCTCCCCCTCACGTATCACTCTTCGTGCATTGCTTCCTCAAGGCAGCATCGTGCAGAGTGAACCTGACTCGGTATTCATTTTTTTGCTCTCTCTCACAACGCTGATTTCCATCCCATGCTCAACATCCATCGCGTCTTGTTTCCAACTGATTTTTCCGACGGTTCGAAGCAGGCATTTCCGCAGGCCGCCTACCTCGCGGATTGGCACGACGCCGAACTTCGGGTCCTGAATGTGACGGGCCGGCATCGCCACGACTACAGCGAGGCGAAGGAGCACTTCCCGATTCCTGTTGACACCCTCACGGACTGGCTCCACAGCCCTTCGGGCGATGCGGCCCAGGGACAGTGGCCCAATCTGAACGAGCTCTCCCTCATCCAGGAACAAATTGAATCGGCGGCGCCCGCCGAAGAGATTGTAGAATACTCGGAAGAGGAAGACATCGATCTCGTGGTAATGGGAACCCACGGCCGCCGTGGGGTCGACCGGATGCTGTTCGGCAGCGTCACGGAAGAAGTGGTGCGCAAGGCTTCGTGCCCGGCGTTTACCGTGCGCACGGGAGCCGAGGTGGCCCCCGGTCAAGCCGTCCGCCGGGTTCTCGTTCCCATCGACTTTTCCGATGCCTCTGAGGTGGCCCTCCAGCACGCGAAGGAAATTGCTTTGACCTACGGCGCGGAAATCGACCTGCTGCACGTCGTAGAGGAGCCCTTTCATCCACCCGTCTACGAGGTCAAGCCCTCGGGCTTTCACACGCAAGAGGTGATCGACCGGGTCGAAAAGCAGCTCGGAGACATGGCCCGGGAGGACATCGGCTACGAGCACGTGATGGTGCAGGCCACCGCCGGATACCCGCCCCACGAAATTCTCGACTACATCGACGAGAATGAGGTGGATCTCACCGTCGTTGCCACGCACGGGCGCACCGGCCTCGATCGCATCGTGCTCGGCAGCGTAGCGGAGCGGGTTCTTCGGCAGTCTCCGAAACCGGTGTTCGTCGTCAAGCCCGGCCGGACATCGCTTCTTCCCTCTGCCTCGGCCGACGCGACCGCCGGCGAATGAGCGGGACTAGGCGACCCGGCTCCGGCCGGTTCGCACTCTTCCACGCTCCTCCATTCTATCGCCATGAGCGCATCTCCCCACATCCTCGTCCTCGGCTGTAACTTCGCGGGCCTCACGACGGCCTGCTACATCCGCGAGTTCGCGGGGGACGAGGGGAACATCACCTGCGTCGACCGCAACCCGTACCTTCCCTTCATTCCAAACATTCCGCTGGAGGTGTGGCACAACAACAATCCCGCTGAGGAGCCGCACCGCCCATTTGTGAAGTTCCCGGACCGGGACCCCATCCGCTTCGTCCATGGCGAGGTAAAAGGAATTGACGTAGACCAGCAATCGGTGGAGTTTACGCCCGTCGAGCGGTCCGGCTCGGCTGCCGAGGCGATCGACTACGACTACCTCGTGATCGCGCTCGGCAAAAACCTGGAGTTCGACGAGATCGAGGGATTCGCCCAGCACGGGCACACCCTCACCGACACGTACTACGGGGAGAAGCTTCGGCGCGCCCTCTTTGACGGAAGGTACAAGGGCGGTCCCTCGTCTGCGGTCGGCAGTCAACACATGAAAACACTGCTCCCTCGACTTTTGGGGACTCGCCACTTCCCTCTAAATCTAATGACCCAGACATATGTCCCCCGCCGCCGAGGCCACCCAAACCGACACGTTCGTTCGCCGCTTCGACACGCTCACCAACGAGGACGTGCCCGTCGTCGGCGGCAAGAATGCTTCCCTTGGCGAGATGATCGGGGCCCTCAAGGAGGAAGGCATCCGTGTGCCCGACGGCTTCGCGACCACCGCCGACGCCTACTGGCACTACCTGGCGGCCAATGAGCTGGAGAGGGCAATTCAGGAACAGCTGGACGCATTAAAAGCAGGGAAGCAGTCGCTCAGTGAGACCGGCGCGGCGATCCGAGAATTCATCCGCGACGGCATCATCCCCGACGCGATGGCCAACGCGATCCTGGAGGCCTACCACGTCCTGAGCGCGGCATACGACGCCGATGCGATTGACGTGGCGGCTCGAAGCAGTGCCACCGCCGAGGACCTGCCTGAGGCCAGCTTCGCCGGGCAGCAGGAGAGTTTCTTGAACGTGCAGGGGGACGATGCCGTGCTGGAGGCCTGCCGGAACTGCTTCGCCTCCCTCTTTACCGATCGGGCCATTACGTACCGGGAAGAGCAAGACTTTGACCACATGGAGGTCGCCCTTTCGGTGGGTGTTCAGAAGATGGTGCGGGCCGACGCGGCCGGCGTATTGTTTACGATTGATACGGAGAGCGGCTTTCCGCACAATGTCATCATCAACGCCAACTGGGGCCTTGGCGAGACCGTTGTCAAAGGAACGGTCAATCCGGATCAGTACACCGTCTACAAGCCCCTCCTGGACGACGAGTCTCTGACGCCCATCGTCGGAAAGACGCGGGGGGCCAAGGAAAAAAAGCTCGTGTACGGCGAGGATGAGGGCGAAACGACGAAGACCGTCGAGACGACCGAGGAGGAACAGTCCGCCTACGTGTTATCCGACCCGGAGGTGCTGACGCTCGCCCGATGGGGCGCGGTCATCGAGTCGCACTACGACCGGCCCATGGACATCGAATGGGCACGCGACAGCGAGACCGGGGAGCTCTTCATCCTCCAAGCCCGTCCCGAGACGGTGCAGTCTCAGCGCGCCGCGAGCGTATTGCGGACCTATCAACTTAAGGAGAAGAGCGAGCGGCTGGTGACCGGCCTGAGCATCGGGCAATCCATTGCGGAGGGCACGGTCCAGCTCATTCACAGCGCGGACGAGATTGACGAGTTCGAGGAGGGGGGCATTCTCGTCACGGAGATGACGGATCCGGACTGGGGGCCCATCCTCAAGAAGGCGGCCGGCATCGTCACCGATCACGGCGGCCGCACCTCCCACGCCGCCATCGTGAGCCGGGAACTGGGCATTCCGGCCGTCATCGGGACCGGAGACGCTACCGACGTGCTCACGCACGGACAAGAGGTCACGCTCTCCTGTGTGGAGGGCAGTGGTGGCTACGTGTACGAGGGCATTCTGGAGTACGAGACCAAGGAGATGGACCTGGACGCCCTGCCCGACACGGGTACCAACATCATGCTCAACGTGGCGAGCCCCGCCGCGGCGCTCAACTGGTGGCAGCTGCCCGCAGAGGGCATTGGGCTCGCCCGGATGGAGTACATCGTCAACAATAC
>CAYRPX010000170.1:0-6803 GCA_964426195.1 uncultured Salinivenus sp. | reverse complement strand
CGGCAATGCCCGACACGATGGCGTCGTCGTCGGGCTCGCCGAGCGTGTCGCGCATAAGGGCAATGAGGCCAAACTCGCCGATCTCGGCGAGATCCGTCTGTTGGGGATGGTGCTGAGGCTCCTGGGGCTGGGATTCCATAGAGGCCGGAGATTTGGATTGGGAAGTGAGTCGAGTGCCAACTTGTCTGTACCCCGGTGGGAGGGGCGTGTTTGCCCGCCATGTTGTTGTGAGGGGCCTTTCGCGGGCTTTTTGATCGGGAGATCGGCAGTCAGCGGACGGCGGACCGCGGAGGAGAGATCTGCCGCGTATATCCGAAGTCGCTTTCTCATACGCGTATCAGGCGTCGTAATACCGACCCGTGAAAAAATCCTGAAGAGAAAGTGGATGAGTACGGCTGTTTGGGCCTCTGGGAGTCTGAGAACGCGTTGTGTTATATGTGAACAACATGTGTCCCCGCCTCCAACCGCCAGAAAGGACTTTCCTCGTCGCTCCAAACTTGCTTTGGAGCCCATGGACCCGCCAGTTGCACGTCTTCTGCCGGTTGATGGGCTCTGAGTCAAGCTCAGAGCGACGGAGATGGTAGTTATCCATTGGAATACGCTGATTTCGGCGCTCTGCACATATATCGCACAATAGCACAAGCCGTTCTGAGAGAAAAACGCCCCCACGCCCATACTCCCATACTCGATCTTCGCTTGTCGAAGTAGCTTCCCGGAACGGGTGCGCAGAGAGTATTCACAGATTTGCTCACGCACCGGTGAACCCTTACGAGCACGGCACGCTGAGGGAGCCGAGGACCGTCCGTCTCGACGCCCCGGTAACCGACGGCAGATTCGTGGGCACGCCGTTGATCGTCTCGTGGGCGAGGACGGCGAAGCAGAGGGCTTCCTTGGCGTCGGGAGTGATCCCGTAGTCCGACGTCGTGCGGACGGGAATCGGGGAGAAGGCCTCGCGAAGCATCCGCACGAGCGTGTCGTTGTGCACGCCGCCCCCGCTGACGATGAGCACGTCGATGGTCCGCTCAGATCGAATATGTTGGGCGTAGGCCTGGTAGACGGAGGCGGCGGTGAGGAGGGTGGCCGTGGCCATCGTATCCGCGGCGTCGAGGCCGCGGGACTGAGCGGCGCCGAGCAGGCGATCCACGTAGTCGGCCCCGAAGTTTTCCCGGCCAGCGGACTTTGGCGGCTCTCGTCGAAAGAACTCGCCCTCGAGCAGGTCGGCCAGCAGATCGTGGTCGGGCGTCCCCTGGGCGGCGTGCTCGCCGTCGCGGTCGAACGGGGCGTCGAAAAGGCGGGTGGCGACTGCATCGATCACCATGTTGGCGGGACCGGTGTCGAAGGCCCGCACGTCGTCCGGATTCCCGTCGGCGGGGAGCACCGTGAGGTTGGCGATCCCCCCGAGATTGAGCACCCCGCGGTGTTCGTCCGGGGCGGAAAAGGTGACGTAATCGAAGTACGGAACGAGCGGAGCGCCCTGTCCCCCGAGTGCCAGGTCGGCGGCACGGAAATTGGCCACGACGGGCACCCCAAGACGGGTGGCAAGGGTCGAGGGATTGCCAATCTGGAGCGTCGCCCGGATCGGCTCTCCCGCACAGTCGGTCGGTTGGGGAAGGTGGCACACAGTCTGGCCGTGTGAGCCCACCAGGTCGAGCGCGTCGACGTTCACTTTTGCCTCGGCCCGTACTTGGTGCACGGCATCGGCGTACGTCTCGGTGAGGCGGACGTCGAGGCGGGTTAGCGCCTGGACCGACGACGAGGCGGCCTCTGTGTTCTGGCGAATGAGAGCCCGAAGCGCGGCGGGATACGGCACGTGGACGAACGCTTCCTGCTCCATCGTCAGGTCGGACCCGCTGCCGGAGAGGCGGGTGAGCGCAGCGTCGACCCCATCGAGCGAGGTCCCGGACATGAGCCCGACGACTGTTCGGGGCGACTGACGGTGGAGATCGAGAAGGAGGTCCATACGTGGTGCGGATGAGGGCGAGAGGCGAGGAGGGGCGGGGAGACGGCCGAGTGTCTCACGCTCCACTTTTCTTTTTCCTTCACGGGTCAGAAGCTGTTTGGCGGATTGTCTGAGGCCTGCGACTTCGTGGATCTCGCGCAAAAAGCCTTCTGCACTCACCCGGTAGCTCCACTACAGGGTTCGTTTGGGCGACTTTTTGCGGCGTCGCCCACTGTGTCTCGGACTTATCATCCATCCGCCAAACAGCTTCTCAAGTGTTGTCATCGAGTTCGTCGGCCTTTGCGCGCACTTCGTCGGCCTTCTCCTGGAACTCGGCGGCCCGGTCGGGCTCCTGGTTGGCAAGTTTTTCGTAGATGTGGGCGGCCTTTTGGTAATCCTCCTGCCCCTCGTGGATGCGCGCCAGGGTTTCCGAGACCACCTCCTCGGTCTCGTCGTCGGGATCGGACTCCGGAGGCGGCGCGTCCGCTTCGGCGTCCGGATCGGGATCGATGCGGGCCGACTGCAGCTTGTCGATGAGACGGTCGAGGTCGTTGCTCCCATCCTCGTCTTCGAACTGCTCGACCTGCTCTTCGGGGGTGGACGATGGAGCCTCGGGGGGCGGAGGAGAGTCGGTGGAAAGAGGCTCGTCGGTGAGGCCGGGGCGCGCCCCCCCCTGGCGGGCCTCCCGCTCAGCCTGCTGACGCAACTGCGCCAGCCCGGAGTCTTCGGCGGACG
The DNA here is from genome assembly GCA_964426195.1 of uncultured Salinivenus sp. Lineage (GTDB taxonomy): Bacteria > Bacteroidota > Rhodothermia > Rhodothermales > Salinibacteraceae > Salinibacter. The sequence goes on along the minus strand of CAYRPX010000170.1, from coordinate 4,129 downwards.
ATTCCTCTTCGCGGTTCGGATCCGCTTCCGCATCGTCGTCTTCGGAGGAGGCACTCGGTGCTGTTTCCTCCGGACGAGTAGAGCCAGTCGCGGAGGGGGCGTCAGGCCCGAGAGGCCCGGCGTCCGTTTCAATCCCGTCCATGCGGCGGAGGACCCGTCGCTTTCCGGCCTCCGCGATCGGGCTGTTCGGCATCAGGAAGCGCGCATTTTCCCACGATTCCAGGGCCTTGTCCCACCGCTGCTGGGCCTCGAAGGCGTATGCGAGCAGCACGTGGGCGCCGAGATGGGCCGGAAGGGCAGTTACTTTCTGCTCGAGCACGTCGATGGCCGTGTCAACGTCTTTTTGCTCGAGCAGAGCAAGGGGGTGCTGGAGATCGGGAAGAGACATGTGAGGTCGAGGCGAGACACTGAGGCGTCGAAGTGGGGAGCGGTCTCCGCTGCACACGAAAATTGTTCTGACAATGTCCAACACAATCAACCGGTGAGAGATGGGTTTGTTACCGGTCGGTTCTCGGAGGGAAATAGGGCGCCGATCGTAAAGCGTCGAACCCAGGGGGCTGTCGGGAAGGCGTGCCTGACGTTTGACAAAACAGTTCTGGACCGTGTTGAGTCGGCATGTGAATCGATGTAATTGGCCCGTGTTGGACACTCGAATCAAGAGGTGGGCGACGAGGCCGGGACGGAGACCGGTTGCGTCCGGCGCACCGTGAAAACCTGTCGCAGGGACGATGCCGTTACCAGGAGAAAGCCAATGGCAAACAGGGCCTGAAAGGGCACGGCGGCCCACTCGCCAAAGGCGATCGTGGCGATGAGTCCCGCGATCGAATACACGGTCATCCCCAATTCGCCCCACACCACGGCCGGAAGTTCGTCGACTGCATAGCGACTTTCCCACCAGCTGCCCTCCGCTGAAGCACCGTATTTGGGCGTGCGGATGAACGCAGTATCCATGCCTCGGAGGGCCTGCCAGACGGCGTTCGTGTTGCTGAGGGACAGGCCCATGGTGCCGGCCATAAAGGCCGGGAAAAGACGAAGGCGCTCTCGCCAGTCGGCATGGAGCGCCCGCTGGGCGAAGAGCTGGATTAGGAAAAACCCGGCGAAGCCGACGAGCCCGATGCCCATGAGGCCAAAATAGAGATCCCCAGGCCCGTGGCCGAGGTTCTTGAGGAGCAGAAGAGGAGCATGCGTAAGGGCGGCGAGCAGGATAAAGGGAAAGGCGAGGTGGGCCGTCAGGTGGAACGTGCCCTCGAGCTTTACCCGCCACGGCTGGGTCGATCGCCAGAGACGCCCGCTGAGTTTCAGAGCTGTTTCCACCCCACCTTTTGCCCACCGGAATTGCTGAGAACGGAGCGCATTCATGTCAGGGGGCAGTTCAGCCGGGGCCTCTGTGGTGGACACGTATTTGAAGTCCCACCCCTGGAGCTGAGCGCGGTAGCTGAGGTCGAGGTCTTCAGTGAGTGTGTCGTGCGCCCACCCCCCCGCGTCCTCGATGCAGGCGCGACGCCAGACGCCCGCGGTCCCATTAAAATTCATGAAGCATCCCGCCCGGTCGCGCACGTACTGCTCGATGGCAAAGTGCGCGTCGAGTCCAAACGCCTGCACCTTTGTGAGCAGGGAGTCGTCTCGATTAAGGTGGCCCCAGCGGGCCTGCGCCATACCGAGCGTCTCGGTTTCAAGGAAATGGGGGACCATGCGGCGCAGGAAGTCCGGGTTCGGCACGAAGTCGGCGTCGAAGATGGCGAGAAGGTCGCCGCGGGCGAGGGGCAGGCCATTGGCGAGGGCCCCGGCCTTGTAGCCGGTGCGGTCGTCACGGTGCACGTGGCTGATGTCAATGCCGCGATCGTGCCAGTACGCGACGCGCTGGGCCACCCGTTCGGTCGTCTCATCGGTCGAGTCGTCGAGAACCTGAATTTCGAGCTTGCTACGTGGATAATCGAGGGTCGCACAGGCATCGAGGAGACGGTCGACCACTTCGGCCTCGTTGTAGAGAGGCAGTTGCACAGTGACGACGGGCCACGTGTCGTCGGGCACGGGCAGGTCGTTCGGGTCCGGCACCGGGCCCTCGCGGAGCGTTTCGCGGTTTGCGTGAACGAGGGCCAGCCACAGAAGATTGCCGCCGTACGCGGTGAGCGCCACGATGGCGATTGCATAAAGCACCGGGATGGCGAGCTCAAGGACGGCAAGCATTCGCGTTGAACGTTAGAACGTTGAAGGTTGGAAGGTTGGCAAATTGAAGATTGGGGAATTGGGCGGATATTGACGTTGAGACTCCAACATTCCCAGACGCCCACACCCCATCACGCCCACACGCAACCACGCCCATACGCAACTACCGGTTTCGACCGTATGTCTCGTGGCTGGAGACCCAATCGGACGACGAGATCGCCGCTCCCAGGGAAAGCTCGCCGGCGAGCGTCGCCGCGGCCACGATCTCGGCGAATTTGCGCACCTTCCCCTTCCCGTAGCACCCCATCACTTCCAGACACTCGCGCTGCGTGGGCAAGCCCGTCCCTCCACCGTACGTGGCGACGATGAGTGAAGGAATGGTGAGGGAGATGTGGAGGTCGCCGTCCTCGGTCAGGTCGGTGTACAGAACGCCGGCCGAGGACTCGGAGACGTTCGCCACGTCCTGCCCCGTAGCGATAAACAAAGCCGTGATGGCGTTGGGCGAGTGGCCCCCGTTGTTGTTGGCGCCGGACAGAAAGGCCCCCACTGTCGACACCTTCCAGTGATGATGAAGGCTCTCAGGTTCTACGCGCATGTTTTGGACGAGCGTCTCGCGGTCGATGGTAGCCTCGGCCGTTACGCGCTTTCCCCGGGTCTGCATCACGTTTACCTGTGAGGCCTTTTTGTCCGTTGCGAAGTTCGATTCTAGGTAGAAGTTTTGAATCGGATCCGGGTACTGGTCCATGATCCAGCCGCAGGCGGCAAAGGTGGCGCGCCCCACCATGTTTTGTCCCGCGGCGTCCCCCGTTCGATAGTTGAAGCGCAGGTACGCAAAGTGATTGGAAAGGTAGTGGTTGATGAAGAGCAGTTCCGCCACGCTAGAGGTTGATTCTGCCTCCTCACGGATCGCGTCCATGTGGTTGTCCACCCAGTGGGTGAAGTCGCGGGCCTCCTGTGCACTATCGAAGACGAAGACCGGTGCTCGTTGCATGCAATCGCCGGAGACGGTGGCCTCGATGCCGCCGCTCAGGTTGCAGACCTTGATGCCGCGGTTGTAGGAGGCCACGAGTGTGCCCTCCGATGTGGCGAGGGGAATCAGCACGTCGTCCTGAACGTGCTCCCCATCGACCGTTAGCGGCCCCGCGAAGCCGAGCGGAATCTGGGCGACGCCGGTGAAGTTTTCGACGTTTCCCTCTGTAACGTGGGGGTCGAACGAATAGTCCGAAACGTGGTCGAGCGAGGTGTCGCTGAAGTTCTCGACGAATTGCTGGCGCTCCTCGATGCTTCCCGGGCTGTAATTGTCGTCCTCGTCCCGGGGAATGCGCGGAAGGGTCTCGTCCGCCTCCGAGATCGAGTCCTCGACGGCAACGCTGAGTTTGCCGAAGGGCTGGGCCCGGAAGGTGAGTTCGATTTCGTGCTTGCCCGCGCCCAGGGCCGATCGGTCGGCGCGCACGTGGAGGGTCCGGCGCAACGGAAAGTTGAGGGCCGTGTCGCCCGAGAGTTCGTCGGCCGTGTAGGTGTCTCCGTTTCCCATGAAGAGGTGGACCCGATCAAGCGGAACCGAGTCCCCGTTGATCTTTACGTCGAGCAATCCGGTGAGCGTCGCGTCCTTCAGGCGGTTTTTGAGCGCAAACTCGACACCGCGGTCGGTATTTTCGAGGCTGCCAAAGGTGTAAAGCTGCTTCAGGAGGGCGTCGGGAACGAACATGGAGCGCAGAGTGGGACGGGCAGGGAGGCAGAGACATCCTCTCAACGAAGAGTGCCGCGACGGGTTCGTATAGAGCGCGGGAGCGTGGGGGTGGAGAGCGTGGGGGTGGAGAGCGTGGGGGTGGAGTGTGTAGGGAAGCAGTGGGCTAGTCGTCCTCGGTGTCCGGGACGAAGCGGACGTGGAGCGCTTCCTCCTCCAGAGCTGCGTCGGTCATCGTGTAGTAGTTGAGGAAGTTGGGGAGGATGTAGTTCGACC
>CAYRPX010000169.1:0-6854 GCA_964426195.1 uncultured Salinivenus sp. | reverse complement strand
CATGGCGTTCCTGGTGCGCGTGATGCAACATCTAGCCCGAAGCCCGCGCTACCGTCTTGCCCGGCGGATATACCATCGCCACGAAGGGCTTGCACCTCCACTTCTCTTTTTCGGCGGAGTCACCTGGGACGCCCTTACGCTCCAGCGGTTGGGGGCTCTGCTCGACTATGTCGTCCTTGGCCTCTATCTCGCTCTTTTGGGGGATTCATTGTGCTGGCGCTCTTCACCCGTAACGACCGGGCGCTGCTCCCCTCCCTCCAAGCCCTCAGCACCTAGTCCACCGGAGCCATCCAGTTCCTTTCCGGCGGCCTGTTCAGCGCATACGTCATCTACTACACGCGGAGCGCCTCCCTCACGACGGCGTCGCTCTTCCTGCTCGTGTTGGTCGGGCTGCTCGTGACCAACGAACTCATCTGGAGCCGACGTCGCAGTGGATACCTGCTCATCGGTCTCTACTTCCTCGCCGTCTTTTGCTACCTGACCTTCCTTCTGCCCGTCGCCCTGGGCACGATGGGCTTCCAGGTCTTTCTGGCCAGTGGCCTGCTGAGCACGGGCCTCGTGACCGAGCTCCTTGTCTTCCTCTGGCACCAGGGTGTGTTCAGCCAGTTTTCTTTGTTTCTGGGCGCGCTTTGCATCGTAGGAGCCCTTTTCGGAGGACTCACCCTCTTCTACGTACAGGCGTGGATCCCGCCCGCCCCCTTGCTCTTGAACACAACGGCGTCTACCACGACGTGCAGCGAGAAGGCGACGCCTTCTTGCTTCGCCAGGAACGCCCTCCCAAGGCCTGGTGGCTCTGGGCACAACATAAGGACGATCCGTTCCGCTATGCTCCCGGCGATACGGTGCACTGCTTCACGGCGATCTACGCCCCTACGGCGCTACGGATGGAGGTGACCCACCGATGGCAGCGCTACGTGCCATTCCGAAACACCTGGATGGAAACGGACCGGATCGGGTATCAGGTTGTCGGCGGACGGCGTAGTGGCTACCGTGGGGTCACCTACAAGCAGCACGTGCGGCCTCGGCAGTGGCGCATTAGCGTCGAGACCACGGAGGGACAGCTCATCGGGCGCGTCCACTTCGAGGTCGTGGCGGCTGACTCCTCTCATCGGCCAACCTATACTACCCACCGCTACCCGTAGCGTCCGCTCGTCCCATGCACACTTCGTGTTTCTTTTCCTACACTGAACCCTCTCTATGCAACTTGACCTCTCTGATCACGTCGTTCTCGTGACCGGCGCGAGTCGCGGCATCGGCCGCGCCACCGCCGAGGCCCTCGCCGAGGCCGGCGCCACCGTGGCAGTGCATTATGGCCACAGTCACGACGCCGCCGAAGAGGTAGCTGCGGGGTGCGGGCCCGAGGCGAAGCAATTTCAGGCCGACCTCTCGACGCTCGAGGCGACGGATTCACTGGTCGACCGTGTGCTCGACGCGTACGGACGGCTCGACACTCTGGTGCTCAACGCCGGGGTGGCTCGGGCAACCCCTCTCGATGCCGAGACAACCGCCTGGGCCGAGAGCTGGGACGAAACCTTGCACGTTAACCTGCGCGCGCCCGAACTTCTCTGCCGACATGCCCTCCGCCATTTCCGGTCCAAAAAACCTTCTGGGGGCCGTATCATCAGCGTGGCCTCCCGGGCGGCCTTCCGAGGCGACACGCCCGATTACATGACCTACGCCGCTTCGAAGGCTGGACTGGTGGCCCTCACGCGTTCGATCGCCCGGGAATTCGGCGAAGACAGTGTCAAGGCCTTCACTCTCGCCCCCGGCTTCACGCGAACAGACATGGCCCAAGACTTCATCGACGAATACGGAGAGGCCCACGCCTCGAGCGATCTCGCGCTGAATCGACTCACCGAGCCCGCCGACGTGGCCTCGTTCGTCGTCTTCCTCGCCAGCGGAAAGGCTGACCACGCCACTGGCACCTCCATCGACATTAACGCTGGGAGTTACGTGCATTGAGCAGGACCCCCGCTGTGGGGATGACTCTACCAGCAACGACTCTTCCCCACCCAAAGGTCTCTTCGGTTGGGTGTCACCGCCCTCTGTGTTACCTTTCGGCGAGCAGACTTCCTACTCTCCGGCAGACACGCGCCGAACTCCCGTGACCCTGATTAATCTGCTTCTCCTTTTATTGATCGCGGCCATTGCTGGGAGCCTTGGGCAGACCCTGTCTGGATACTCTCTTGGGGGATGCCTGATCTCAATCGTCGTCGGTTTCATCGGTGCCTTGTTGGGCCTCTGGCTGTCGCGCCAGCTGAGGGTTCCCGAACCCTTCCTAATCTCGGTAGGTGAACAAAACTTTCCCCTCCTATGGTCGATCATCGGCGCGGCGCTCTTCTCTGCGATCCTGGGCCTGCTGGGCCAACGACAACAGTCAGGACCGTAACTACGAGCGCGGATCACGACCCATCCGCCTTGTCTGGTGCCAGCGACCCGAGCTACGTGTTCCCTTCCACGGTGAAACTGGACCTCTCCTGCGAGACCCGCGAGAGGAATTCCCCGACGAGTCTATTGAACACCTCCGGCTTTTCGACGGGCAGCGCGTGGCGAGCGTCGTCGACGACGGCGAGCTCGGCGTCGGTCATCTTCGCGACAATGCGTTTCTTCGCTGCTACAGGGGTGTAATCCTCCTCCGACGAGACGAGCAGCGTGGGCACATCAATACGATGCAGTCGATCCGCAACGCTCCACCGCATGATCGCGTCCACTGACCAAAGATAGGCCTGCTTGTCGTTCTGAGCCCAGCGTCTGACGAACTTGTGCCGGATGGCTTCCTGGCTTGGCTTAATGAACAACTTTCGGGCGAGGAGCTCCCCAACTCGCCGCATGCCGAGCAGTTGCACGGTAAGGCGACGCGAGACATAGAACCACACGTCGCGCCACGAATGGAGCCGCATGTCGGCCACGCTATTGGCAACCACGAGACTCCGCACGAGCCGAGGCGCGCCCGCGGCCAGTTCGAGAGCGACCATTCCCCCCATGGAAAGACCGACCACGTGGGCGGGCGCGGCTTCTCTTTTGCGCAGGTACACGGCCACGTCCCTCGCAAACTGCGCGATGGAATAGGAACTCGCCCCCCGCTCGGACCGGCCGTGTCCTCGCAGATCAATCCGAAGAACCCGATAGTGGTCGGCAAAATGATCGACCTGTGCGGCCCAATCCCGCCTGCTCGACCCCAGGCCGTGAACGAACAGGAGCGGCGCTCCAGTCCCCCGCTCGTTCCAGTAAAGACGCGTATCGTCCACGACACAATAGGGCATACGGGCCTCCACATTATCCGAACACCCTAAAAGAAACGAGACGTTCTCTCCCTCAGAGCTCGTCCGATGCTACTCCCACCAGCAGTGGTCGTTCGAAAGGAAAAGGTCTTCTTCTCCTCCAGAGGACACTCCTCCGTTCCCTCAGGTCGGCATCGGCCTCTCCTCGAATCGGAGTCTCCGCCAATCGCGTTGCGCATTTGTGCCCAAAGACTGGTATCGGCCCAATATCGGGACACTTTGGCCAGCCGTCGGGATCAAAAGATAACGCAGCGCGTCAAATTAACGATAGAAAATGACGCGATGCGTTACAACTAAACTCCTCGGCCTGCTCTTTCTTATGGCTCGCCGGATTAAGCGCTACGATAACCGCAAGCTCTACGACACAGAAACGAGCGAGTACGTATCATTGAGCGACATCGCCGATTTGGTTCGAAGCGGGAAAACAGTGGAGGTCGTTGACAATGCCACGGGACAGGACATCACGGCTCAAACCCTCACTCAGATCATTCTGGAAGAGGGGAAGGGGGGACATCAGGTTATCTCGTCGGACCTCCTGCACACATTGCTCCGTCAAAGCGGAGAGGTCTTCGACAGCGGCCTAAAGCAGATTCGCACAACGGTCGACAATCTGATGCAGAACTCGCTGGGTCGACTCAAACAGTATGTGCAGAGTCCCCGCAAGCAGGAACTCGACGAACTCCGGCAGCAGTTGCGTCGCTTAGAGCATCGCCTATCCATTTTGCTCGATGGCTTCGACGAACAACAACACAGGTCTTCGGACTCTCAGCTGTACACCCCCGACGATCTCGATCAAACGGCTCGTTCAGAGCATACCGACTGATCGTCTCCGGAATAACTCGACACGCCACCCCTCTTACACGTTTCTTTCACAACTTTCCAATCCGAACCATGACTGCCGATCAAGAAGCATCCCAATCCGAATCACTACAGGAGGAACTCACCGAGCGGGGCCGCGAAGTATGGCTGGCCGGCCTCGGCGCCCTGGCCACCGTTGAAGAGGAAGGAACTAAGCTCTTCAACCGCCTCGTTGACCGGGGTCAGGAGTTCGAGGAAGAGCGTCGCGAAACGCTCAAGGAAGCTACCGAAAAGGCTCGCAAGCAGGGAGATGAAGCGCTCGCACAGCTTGAAGAAGCGGGTGAGGAAACGCAATCTGCTCTCTCGGAGTCCGTTAATTCCGCACTCGAGCGCTTTGGCGTCCCGACGCGCAAAGAGGTTGACGACTTGACAGAGAAAGTGGAGCATCTATCCCACCAGGTGGAAAAACTAGCCGAGAACCTTTCGGAGAGTGAGGACCCGTCCTCAGCCTCCGACCAGACGTAGTGGCCCTTTTCTCGCAGGGAATGTGAGGAGCCTCTGATATCCGGGGCTCCTTTCCTGCGGGAGTTCCCTCGCAGAAGTGACCAGTCCGCTTCCTATTCCCAGCACCACTGGGCTGGAACTGCATCTGTTTGGAATCGAGACTGCGAATACGTTTTCCAAATTCCCACTTCCTCCTGATGCCTTCAGTCGAGTCTACAGGCCAAAGTACATTTGGTCTCGCCTGTGCAGGAGGGGTCATTGAGGGAGCAATCTACGAGATCGGGGCGCTCTGTGCCCTCGACGAAGTCATCGAGGGGCTCAATTTGCACGAATTGGATGTCTACGTGGGGGTCAGCTCTGGGGCCCTCGTCGGCGGTATGTTGGCAAGTGACGTATCGGCGCGAGAATTGAGTCAAGCCGTCATCTCGGAGTCGTCGGATCCGAGTCTGAACCTGGAGCCAGAGGTGCTTTTTCGTCCGGCGGTGCGCGAGTACGCCGGCCGATTGCGTCGCTTGCCAAAGACCCTGCTCTCCTCCCTTCGCTATTATCTTCTCAACCCGGGCGACCTCTCCCTTCTCGGTCTCCTTACCACATTTGGCTCGGTCGTTCCGACTGGCCTTTTCACCAATGCTCCCCTTGAACGCTTTCTCGCCGAGGCCCTATCTCAAGAAGGACGTACCAACGATTTTCGGCGGCTGAAACGACAGCTGTACGTGGTGGCCATGAATCTCGATTCTGCCGACGTGACAGTGTTCGGACAGCCCGAACACGATCACGTCCCCATCTCGTCGGCCATCCAGGCCTCCACAGCACTCCCAGGGCTATACACCCCGGTCGAAATCAACGGTCGGTACTACATCGACGGCGTGGCTCGCCGTACCGTGCACGCCAGCGTTGGGCTCAACGCCGGGGCCGATCTGCTGTTCTGCATAAACCCCATCGTGCCGATCAACGTTCAACTTGAACAGCACGCCAATCGGCTGCTCGAGGACCGGGAAAATGGGAATCAAACGCCTCTTGCGGACCGGGGGCTGCCGACCGTCCTTTCGCAGACCTTCCGAGCCATCGTCGACTCCCGCAAGCGGACCGGCTTCAAGAAGTATGAGCACACCCATCCCGACGCCGACCTCATCCTAATCGAACCGGAGTGCGACGACTCAAGCCTGTTCTTTTCCAACATCTTCAGCTTCAAGAATCGTCACGACGTCTGCGAGCATGCCTATCAGGCCACGCGCCAGCATCTGCGCAGCCGAGCGAGCGATCTTCAACCGGTTCTATCCCGCCACGGCTTGTCGCTCCGTTTGGACATTCTCGAAGACGAGACCCGCACGCTTTACGACACGCTGCTCCCCAAACAGTTAAACGCAAAATGGACGCCTTCCACCTCGATGACGGAGGTGCTCCAGGAAACTAGTGACGTTCTCGATCGCCTCGATGGCCTACTCGACTGCCTTTACGCCCGGTCGGCCAATGGACCACAGGTCCAAAACTCTTCGAAGCAATGAAGCTATCGGCCCCATACGGCTAAACTCGCCCCGATCACGAAGAGCGGAATCGAGAGCCAGAGTGGGCCTCCCTGCACCGCGGCAATCACCCCTCCAACGATACAAGACCCAGCGATGATACTCCCCCGCAACCCCGCAAAGGGATCACTCGGAGGCTGGTCGGTAAGCGACTCCTCGAGGTGAGACACACCTGAAGTCAAGAGCTGCGGGAGTTTCAGTGCCACGTCAACCAGTTCAGGAGCATTGCTGAGCATCTCCGAGCCCAGCGTTAAAGGATTGAATCGTTCTCGAAAGATCCGCTGTACGTGGCGCCGCGACACGGTCACGACATCGAGGGCTGGGTCGAGCGTCCGCCCGACTCCTTCGAAGGTAACGAGTGCTTTTACCATCAGCGTCATCTCCACCGGAAAGAAGATGCGGTACCGGGCGCCTAGACTTAGCGACTGAAGGATTACCTGCGCGAGACTGATGGAGCCCTGTTTGCTCCGCATCAAGAAGTGCCGAGCCATGTCCGACACCGCTCGCTGGAAGCCGTGCGGATCGCCCCCTTCCCCCACGCGGGCCATATCGAGAAGATAACGAGCCGCATTTTCTACGTCCTCTCGCACCAGGGCGTAATAGTAGTAGAGCAGGCGGCGCTTGATGTCGGCCCGAAAGCGTCCAACCATTCCGAGATCGATGAATCCAATCTGCAGGTCCTCGGGCCGCTCCCCCGGAAGGATTTTTATATTCCCCGCGTGCAAGTCGGCGTGGAAAAAGCCGTCTT
>CAYRPX010000168.1:0-6903 GCA_964426195.1 uncultured Salinivenus sp. | reverse complement strand
ACGAGGAAAGTCCTTTCTGGCGGTTGGAGGCGGGGACACATGTTGTTCACATATATTACAACGCGTTCTAAGACTACTTCTTCCCTCCGGTCAGAGCGAAGATGGTGTCGACCTTGCGTCCCTCTCGCCCCTCTCAGGCGAGTTCAACGGCCAGCGTGACAACCTGCTCGAGCGTGGTACTATCGACGGACTCGCGCTCGGCAACGACGTCCGCGAGAAGATCAGAGCCTGCCGCCATGGCGAATGGGAGTGATAGGGATATAGGAGAATGAACACAATGTCGGGTGAGAAGTACGCGAATGCCGTTTACTCCGTTCACTGACTCGTGGCGAGTATGCCCACTCCACCAGAGAAATCCTTCCATGTCGGGGTTCCGTCCGTCCTCTGCGCCATTGCGATGGTGCTGGTCGGTCTCCTTCTGCCCGCGGCGCCGTCTCAGGGCCAACCCACCCCACGGACCGTCACGTGGCGGGCCCACCCGCCCGGGGGCCACGGCTTCGATGCCTTTGCGCTCGCCGAGGCCGTGGACCATGCCGCCGACTTGGCGCCGCTCACCAGCCTGCTCATCGCCCGCGACACCACGACCGTGGCGGAAGTGTATTTTAACGGACGGGGGCCCAATGACGGCGCCAATCTGAAGTCAGCCAGCAAAAGCGTACTGAGCGCACTCACCGGCATTGCTCTCGCCGACGGCACCCTGAATAGCGTGCATCAGCCCATCGGACCGTTTTTTCCTTCCCTCCTGGCCGGCGCCCCGCGCAAGCAACGCATCACAATCCACCACTTACTGACGCAGCAGACCGGCCTCGAATCGACCAGCTTCGAGAACTACGGCGCGTGGGTGGCCAGCGAAAACTGGGTGGCCGACGCACTTCGCCGTCCCTTGGTGGACCGGCCCGGCGGGGAGATGATCTACAGTACCGGCACCACACACCTCCTCGGAGCCATTCTCACGAATGCGACGGGCCAGTCGCTTCGCACCTACGCCCAGGATCGGTTGTTCGACCCGCTGGGGCTGCGCATCCGAAGCTGGCAGCAGGCCCCGACGGGTCGATACTTCGGGGGCAACAACATGTCGCTCACGCCTCGGGGCATGCTCCGGTTCGGGCAGCTGTACCTGAACGACGGCCGCATCCGTGGACAACAGATCCTTCCGTCGGACTGGATCGATCGTTCGTGGCGCACCTACGTCCGCTCCACGTACCGCAACCATCAGTACGGCTACCTCTGGTTCACCCATACCTTTGGCGGGGAGCGCGTGGCCTTTGCGTGGGGCTACGGCGGGCAGTACATCTTCGTCGTCCCGCGACTTGATCTCGTCGTGGTGAGCACCTCCTCCCTCCAAAACCGACCGCGCGGCGGCGACGATCACAACGGGCAGCTCCTGCACCTGCTGGCGGAGCACATTATTCCTGCCGCCCGGGGCCCCAATGCCATCGATCTGTGGCCTGAACAGCGGTCTCTCGGATTCGGATGGTGATCCCTCATGCAGCTGGGAACACCCCTTGTGGTGAAGAAAGGGTTGCTGTACGACCTCTCGCTCCTAAACGTTGCACCGTGAAACGTGGAACGTTCCAACGGTACGAGGAAGAACCCTTACCTATTGCCGCTGCCTCCTCCCCCAAAGAGATCGCGGAGACGATTGAGACCTTGCTCCTTCGCGATCGACCGGATCTTTTCCCCAATGGCATCGCGGTTGAGCACCTGCACCGTGGGGTCGTCCATTGTGCCGCCGAACCGAAGCGTCACCGGAACGGTCTCGTCGCCGGTTCCGCCCCCCACGAGCTTTTCGAGTACCTCGCTGAGGCCGTCCCCCACGCGGGACACAATGGACGAATTTTGCAGGGTCGAGAGCGGCAGATTCATCGTCATCTCAAGATCCACGTTGCCCCCGAGGCCCAGAGCTCCCTCCACCGTGCCGTCGAACTGGTCGCCCCCGAAGCTCCACGTGTCCAACCGAAACTCACCGTTCTCAATAGCAAACGGTCCACCGAGACGTTCGAACTGCCTGAGCCTCGCTCCCGGCAGATCCAGCGCATCCACGAGAGCCTGGGCCGGTCCCACGTCGAGCGAGAGACCGCCGTCGGACACGAGCGACTGGCCAACGGCCGTGAAGACCGTCGTTTCGGGCAGAAAGCCCTCCGTCAGGGCCGTATTCCCCTCGGCATCGAGGGTGAGCGTGCCCGTCACGAGGCGCCCGAGCGAAGTCCAGTCCTCGAGAACCGCTCCGGCCCGGGCTCCCTTCAGCTCAAAGTCGTACGTCAGACCCGACGGCGTCTCCGCGGGACGGACGGGCGCCCGACCGGTCTCCACCGAGGCAAGCCACACAGTGCCGTTCGTCGGCCTGGTAGAGGTGGCGGAGGAGCCGCTTTGATCGAGCGTCAGCGTGCCGGCCAAGTTGCCGTCGTACGTCGACGCCGACAGGTTTCGAAGCTCCAGCCGCCGGTCGTCCATCTGAACGTCCATCGACAGGTCGTCGTAGCGCTGCGGATCGTTCAGCAGGGTTGCGATCTCCACGCGTCCGTCCACGGCATAGGCCGGCAGTTTGACGTCTCCGTACAATTCTTTGGCCATGACCTCGGGCGACTGCCCGCCTACTTCCGAGCCAGACAGGTGCGCGGCGAAGAGCTGCGAGTACCCCACGTCGCCCGTATCGGCCTCCGGGTAGAGCTCAACAAGATTGAGGCGATCGGACGTGAGTGTGAAATCCGCCGACAGTGCCGGGTCCGTTTCCGCAAGGCCTTCCGAGAGCGGAAAGAGGTTTCGTACTGTCGTTTGCAACGCCACGGCCTGCTTCCCCGAGCGAACCGTGAAGCGGTCCATGGAGAGGCCCGTGCCGGTGAGTTGCACGGTCGCGCTGGAAATCTCGACCGGGTGGCGAAACGATTCGTAAGGCACGTGCACATCGGTGAGGCGAACCCGGCCGTTAGGACGGATGGCATCGGGGGCGTCGAGCGGACCGGCAAAACGCACGTCATAGTCGGCGGTACCACGGACAGCCTCGGACGACAACTCGTCTTCCGCAAGGGATGCCAGCTGCGCCAGGTCCACCGTACCGGCAAGCTGGCCGTTCACCTGTGGGGCGCCCAGTGGATCCTCGACTGTAACCTCTCCGGTGAGCGGCTTGCCGAGCAGCTGTCCGTCGATCTTGCGAAATGACGCGGTCGTCCCCGAGAACTCAAGACGGGCCTGGAGGCTGCGGAGCAGAGCGTTTCCCTCGTAGTCCAGACCGAATTCTGCAAGCTGCCCGGTGCCGTCAACGGTCATCTCCGTCACCGCCTCAGCATCCCCTGGCATCGGTCCCTCGGCCGCCACATCGAGTCGAAGGGTGCCCTGGGGATTGTACGCATCAACCTGTTCGGACGGCCCAAAGGCCGCGAGCGTAGCGAGGTCCATCGCTCCAGTCTCTATGTCAAGATCGATCTGCGGCTCGGCCCCAAGTTCTCGAACCGCCACTTCCCCGGCGAGGGACGTACCAAGCACCTGCCCCTGGAGGGACCGGAGCGTCACCGAGTCGAAAGAGGCCGACAGGTCGGCGTCTAGTTCGCGGAGCAGGGCCGTTCCCTCGTAGTCGACTCCCACCCCTGCGATCTGTCCTGTCGCGGCGACGGAGAGGGGATTCTCGATGTCCGTCTCGTCGGACAGTGTCCCCGAGAGGGTGCCTTCAAGCTCCACAATCCCCCGGGGATTGAGGCCCTCCACGGCCGCCGCCGGAACGAAGGAAGCGACCTCGGCGAGGTCAGTGGACCCGGTCTCGAACCTGAGATCGACCGTCGGGCGCTCGTTCAGGCCGGAGAGCCCCCCTTCGACCGTGAGCGTGAACGGCGCTGTGTCGAGGCGGAGCGTCCGCAGGTCGACCCGTCCCGCCGACGGCGCGACCCGGACGTCGTAGTTCGCCTCCGCGTCCTGCACGGTGAGCGTATCGGGCCCGACGCTGGGAAGCAGGGCCTGGACGGTTCCGAGATCGACGGTTCCGTCACTCGTGAAGGCGGCTCCGTCCGGGAAGACCCCGAGTTGAGCGTCGAAATCGAGACGGAGGGCCTGCCCGGTGCTTCGGTCCGCGTAGTGCACCTGCGCCCCGGACACGCGCAGGTTCGACACCGGAATGCCACCGAGGGGCTCCCCACCAGCCTCGGTCGTGTCGGCCGTGCCGCCCAGGTCGTCGAAGTTGGTGGCCCCATCCTCCGCGACTTCATAACGGACCACCGGCTCCACCAGCGCAACCGACGTCGGACGGATGGAGGCGACGAAGAGAGGCCAGAGGGCCACATTCACATTCAGAGCACGGGCTTCCACCGCGGGCGCCGGCCCGTAGCCCTCGGCGTTGGCGAGCCGAAAGCCAGACACGCGAATGGCGGGGGTCGGCAAAACCCGGAGCCCGATGGCGTCGATTTCTACCTGTCGGCCCGTCGCCTCCTCCAGGGGCGGCACCACGTACCCCTTCAGCTGCTCGGAGGTAAAAAGGCGGGGCAACACGAGTGCCGCCACCAGAACGAGAACGGCAAGGCCGCCGAGAAGCCCCCCGCCCCACACGAGAAGGCGACGGAGCAAGGAAGGCGCGGAATCGGGCGTGTCGGCGCTTGACTCAGGCATGATGATCGATAAGCGGTGAAGAAGCAGAACACAGAGTAGAGATGTGAGCCTTTGTGAACTCATAAGACGCGTATCCGGTCCAATCGGATCGTTGGGTCCACGCCCGGAATGTAGAAACCGGAGACGCAATCGCTGACCAATGAACCAAAATCTCACAGTGTGACCGCAGAACTCTCAAAACAGGAGGTGCGAACTGCGAGCCGTTGTTCGATCCCTTCCCCCATTCTTTCTGCGGTCCCTTCCACGACAACCAGGAACACGTCCATCCGTTCATTGACCCTGAATCGATCAATATTGAAACGACTCCCCTCATGGTCCGGCTGGGATACCTGATTGTACTAGGGCTCGCGTGCCTCCTGGCGTGTTGGATTGCGTACCGTGCCTGGACGAACCGAGAGACGACCGGTGCCCGCAGCCTGGCAGGTGTCGCACTGACAACGGCCATTTGGGCTGGGGGAACCATCGGCCTTATCCTTGCCACCTCCCCGGCGGCGGAGTTTCGCTGGCTCCAGTTCATGTACCTCGGTATTGTCGGAGCGCCGATTGGGTTCATCGCCCTCGCCGTTACGTATACCGGCTATAAGCAGTACCTGACCTGGGGACGTGTTGGGGGACTCCTCGCGTTGGGAGCGATCTTTCTCGGACTTGCCTGGACGAATCCATACCACGGGTTGTACTGGGCAGACATCGACCACTCGGCAGACGTGCTGTCGGGGGCCGCCACCAGTCCGGCTCCCGGCTTCTGGGGGTTCGTCGTATTTACGTACACCTTGCTGCTCCTCGGCTCCCTCCTGTTCATTCGGTATGCGCTTACAGCTCCCCATCTCTACCGGAGTCAGACGATCGCTCTTCTAATTGGCGTGGCGGCTCCGTGGGCGGCCAATATCCCCTATGCCCTGCAATTCATGGACACGGATTTCACCCCCGTCGCGCTGTCGGTAACAAGCGTGGCCCTTTGGATCGCCATGTTTCGATATCGGCTCACGGACCTCGGTCCCATTGCACTCCGAACGGTCTTCGAGAACATCGCGCCCGGGGTATACGTGCTGGGTCCTCAGGACCGGCTCATCGACGTGAACGCTGCCGGACGAGATATGCTGAACGTCCCGGACGACGCGATCGGGACTCCTCTTCGGGACCTCGCTCCAGACGAGGCGTTCTATAAACACGTACAGGACGCAACGAACCGGCGGGACGTCATCGCGATCGAAGCAGATCCCCGTTCCGACTCGAAGGAATCGGGACCTCGCTACTACGAGGTACAGGTGACGCCAATCGACAGCACTCACAGACAGGACAACGGACGGATTGTTGTCGTCAAAGACGTCACCGAACAATACCAACGCCAGAAGCAGATCGAACGCCAAAACGAACGGCTCGAAGCGTTTACGTCGGTGGTCTCCCACGATCTCCGGAATCCGCTGAACGTCGCCTCCGGAAACCTGACTCTCGCCCGCGAGAACGAGGGTGAGATCCACCTGGAGAAAGCAGATCAAGCATTACACCGGATGGAAACATTGATCGACGACCTGCTTCTCCTAGCCCATAGCGGCACAAAGATCACCGACCCCGAGCCGGTCGATCTCGAGTCCGTCGCCACCGACGCATGGGAGACTGTCGATACACACCAGGCAACCCTCACCCTCCAAGCTGAGCGCACGATCGCCGCCGACCGGTCCCGGCTTCACCAACTGATCGAGAACCTTCTTCGTAATGCTGTCGAGCACGGGGGTGAGACCGTGACGATCACGATTGGGGATCAGGAGGAAGGATTTCATCTTTCCGATGATGGCCCCGGCATTCCTGTCGCCGATCGCGCAAAAATATTCGACACCGGATATTCGACTCGGGACGGGGGTACAGGATTTGGACTAAACATCGTCCGCGAAATTGTAGACGCCCACGGGTGGGACATCCGTGTGACCGAGAGTGCTGAGGGGGGAGCTCGCTTCGAGGTGACTGACGTTAAATTTGTTGATTGATCGCATGGCAGCGTCGGGGGTCCCAATAATGATTTCCCCACCTTCTCGGGAGAACCGCTACGCGTCTCTTCGCAAGACAACGCCCCACTCTTCTAACCCTCCGCCAAAGGCACATGTACCTTCCCTTCTCACCTCCAAGACGGAACGATTTTTGAAAAAGTACGAGACTGCGTGCCCACAATCCAATCGATACCACAGTAATATCCCTCTTAACGGAGGTGGGAACCAATGACGGCCCAATCCTCGACCCAGAAAAGTGCGACACCGACCAATCGTTATCGCTCGATGACGCGGGCCGCCACAGCGCTCTGTACGGCGGAGAACTTCG
>CAYRPX010000167.1:0-6907 GCA_964426195.1 uncultured Salinivenus sp. | reverse complement strand
CCGGAATGCGGACCTTGTACCAGTCTTTATTCTGTCCCACCTTGCTCACCACGTAATCGGTCGGGCCCTGGTCGCTCTGGGCGCGTTCGTCCAGCTCGTCGAGGGGGACGGCGTACTGGAAGTAGTTGTTATCGATGTTGATCTGGCTGCCCACCCCATCGAGGTTCTCCCGGTCGGGGGAGCGGGCCACCCCTCGTCGCACGCTCACGTCCTCGGCCAACTTGTTCTGAGACTCAAAGCCGTTGAGCTCGTGGGCGGCCTGGTACCGGCTCATTCGCTGCTGGATGGAGGCGCCGTTCGGAAAAAACTCCGTCGTACTGAAGTATCGGTCGTTCTCGTAATACTGATAATCATCGGCGGAGGGATCGTCTTTGGTACGCGCAATCTCCGCCCGCAGCCGCTGTCGCTGAGCGGCGGTGAGGCCGAGTTGGCCAATGGCGCCTTGGAGGCTGTCCGCGTGATCGACGAAGTCGGAGTAGAAATTCTGCTCGAGCAGCCGTTCGTCGTAGGTCCCGTCGGTGTAGGAGACGAGTCCATCGAGGCCCAGATCTTGGGTCTTCCCGTTCCGCAGGTTGATGCCGCTTCCGGGCTCGGCGTTGGGGAGGCGACTGAGCCTGCCCAGGTCGTCTTCATTGAAGTTGAGGGAGAGGCCGTCCTCCATGTCAATGCGCTGGTTGGGCACCACGTCCTCAGAAATGGTGCCGAGGTCTACAAAGAGCTGCGCCCCGTCAGTGATGCTGCCCTTCTCGGGATACACCTTCACGATAAACTCGACGAACTCGACGTTTTGCACCGAAAAGTCGGTGTAGCCCTCCGGGAGGGAGCGGGTGATGCCGCCCCAAACCTTCCTCGGTTCCCGGAAGAAGTCATCCAGATTCCTGGTGTAGTTGTAGGGACCTCGCTCCCAGGGATTGAAGTACAGGTCGAGGGTGCGGAGCGTGGGGTTGGCCTCGCCCCGCGTGTCACGGCCCACAAAGACCTCGTCGGTGTCAATCAGGTCGGTCGCCTCGCTCCCATCCTCCGGATCGAGCGTCTCCAGTACATTTTCGTTGAGCCGGTACCATCCGAGGCGGCCGCGCCAGTGGTTGCGTTTCCGATTGTCGTCGTAGCTGCCGGGCACGTCGCCGTCGAGATCCGGCGTGTCCGCCGTCGAGTCGGGAGCCGCACTTACCTGCCAGGCGCCCGGCTGCTCGCGGAGCGAGAAGGTATTTTCGAAGCCCTCGAAGTCGTCGATATAGGAAACTCCGTTGCGCTCGTCTGGCGCGTAGCGATCCGTCTCGCTGTTGCTCACCCGTTCGACAGTTCGCTCGAACGCGTCGGTGGTAGTGTGCCCGGGCCGAAGCTGGGCAAACTCGCCGGAGACCGACATTCGGCTGTCAGCCCGCGTCTGCACGAGCGGCAGCGCGTCGACCGCCTGCGTGAGCCACCGGGGCTGCAGATCCATCGAGCCGTTGAGCCCCCAGATCGTGTTTTGAATCGGCTCCTGGCCGATGCGGAACTTGTCGGCGGGCGACTGTTGGCTGAGCCGCATGACGGTGGCCCCGAGTGAGAACTGATCCCGCATGGACCAGTCGGCCCGAGCCCCGAGCAGGGTTTTCTGCTGCAGGCTCGTCAGGCTGTTCTGCTCATAGGAGATTTCGAGGTCCCGCCCGGCGGTCAGATAGGATTCGTTGGTGATATTGACCGTCCCGCCCTGATAATCGACGCGGTAGTCGACGCCTTCTTGCAGGGTCTGCCCTCCCGAGGTCACCTCGACGGACCCCTCCACCAATCCGGTAAAGGCCTTGAGGTCATAGAATTGCTGCGCCCCTCCCGTGTACGAGCCCCGGAGATGATAGACGTTCTTCTCCGGGTCCTCTTTCTTGACGTTTGATTTCTTCTTGGTGTAGAGGTTCTTGAATGCGTAGGGCTGGCCCGCGGCCCGATCCCCGTTCTCGGTCGCCGCCTCCAGAATGCGCTCCCCGAAGGGCTGAAGATAGGGAAAGTAGATCAACCCCTCGTCCGCGTTGATCGTCTGTCGGAGAAAGTCGAAGCGATCATCGGGATTGGGGGCCCCACTCTGATCGACACGGTCCAGGCCGAGAATCTGGATCAGTTTCTGTTGCCCTCCCACGTCCGGCAACGTCGTGCTCGCCCCCTGTCCCGAGGCCTGATATTCGACATCGAGCTCAAAATTGTCCGACGTAAAATCTCGTCCCGACAGGCCGTATACGTTCCGCATCTGCAGAAACCAGGCCGCCGGACCACTCCCCCCCTCGCCCCCCGGGGCAACCGGATTGGTGGGCCGGAGCAACTTGAGCACGAGACGGTCGGCGTTGACGCCGCCGCTGGTTCCGCCCTGCGTAAAGTCCCCGATTGTGCGCACGGTCCCGTCGTTCAGTCGGTACCGAAACGCTACCGCCAAGGCCTCGTCGGAGCGAAGCCGCTGCTGGAGAGAAAGAAATCCCCGCCGACGATCAATCCGATAGTCTTGTCCTCGCGAGAGCCGCTTGAACTGGGCGGCATGGAGGTCTTGCTGGGTGTCCAGCGGACGATCCACGTTTTCGGTTGTACTCAGGTACGTCGAGGCCCTCCGATCGCCGTCCCGGAGAGAGTCGAGATCATCCCTTTCGTACTGGTCCACCTCGGGCGCGGGAAGCACCGCTTCCGTGTAGTCGGCCGCTTCACTGAGAACCCGATCGTCCTCTCCGAGGTCCACGACGGCGACGACCTGACGCGTATTGGTCTGATCGGTGTTCTGCTGAGTGATTTTCCAGACTTCAACTTCGGTAATCTCGTCGAAGCCATCGAAGGTGCGAATCGTCGTTGGGTCTTCGTGGGCCCGGTTCCAGTTGTTGCGGAAGTAGTAGCTGAGAAAGTAGTGCCGATTGTCGTCGTAGTCGGCCGGCTTCAGGTCAAACTCCGTCTCCTGGGCCCCTCCCTCGATGTTGAGGGTATTGGACTGCCCCTCCTGCTGGCTCGCAATCGTGGTCAGGTTCAGGTTGCCGAGTTGAAACTCGCTCTTAATGCCGAAGAGGCTTTGCCCGCCGCTGATGAGCTGAGACGGTGTCCGCATTGAAACATTTCCCGCCTCCACGTTCTGAAGGATCTCGTCCTCGTAGCCCGTATAGTCGAGCTTGACCTGATTCTGGTAGTCGAACTGGCTTTCCGTGTCCCAGTCGACGTTGATCTGTAGCTTGTCGCCAATCGTCCCGGTAATGCCGAGCCGAAGGTCCTGCTTGAAATTGGGATTGAGTTGACTGGCATCCCCCGTGATGTTGACCTGCTGGTCGCTTTTTCGATACTTGAAGCCGGCGTTGATGTCGGCCTGCCCGTTGAGCCGGAGATCGACCTGCGGCTTGCCGAACACCGTGGAGAAGGCACTCTCTCGCCCCCCCGGCACGACCATGTTTACCCCTACCCCTCCGCGGCTGCTCTCCTGTTGCCGACGCTGCTCGCTTAGACTCTGCCAGTTCTCCCTGAGATTGGCCTGAAACCGCTCGCGGCGGTAGACCTCGTCGTCGATGCGCATGCCCCCCCCGAATCGATCCTCGTCGTCAAGGACGTAGTTGGTCTGCGTCGAGTCGAGCCGAATGGACCGTTTGTTCGAGACGGGGGCCCGGGGCCCGAGGAAGGGAGAGGCTCGATCAAAGAGTCCGGTCGGTCGGTTGGATCGAGCCGGCAGGTATCGATCGACGCGGCCCGTGTCGGCGGTCGTTGAAGAGGGGGGCCCGCCTCCGGGACCCAGTTCCACGTCTCCTCCCGGCGCCACGCTGTCGGCGAACGGAGCGTCGAGACCCCCTGTTCTCACTTTTTGGGCGCGGTGGAGAGTGTCGGGGGCGGTCGTGTCGGGGGAAGGAGCCTCCTGCGCGTGTACGGACCCAATCAAGAGTCCCGGCATCGCACAGGCAAGCAGGAGCACCGTCGTCGAGACGAACACTGGACCCATTCTCCCGCCGTCTTCACGAGCAACCCCAAACGGAGGCCATATGGAAGTGGGAGAAGAAGTCAACGGCACGGATCCAGAAACGCTCCGAGATGCTACTGTGGACACCGGTACGTACTCTCACGAATGGGACGTCCCGGTGATAGATTGCGAAGATCTGTATCAATTCGTGCCGATATGCGACAGGGCCAATGGTGAAGGGGATCGTGAGCAGGCGGAGGTGACCGCCAGGTTCCTCGAGACGTACCGAACATAACCCGGGGAGCTACGCTCTCCAAACACGTCAAGCGCCTCCGTCCGTTCCCAACGTGAACGTCGAAAGGCCCCCTCAACGCCCCGGAAAAGTGTTTTCCAAACTTGGTCTCCAAACGTCAGGCTTTCCGGCTGTCGAGCGGCCGCTTGGCAGTGACCTCTCGATAGTCGTTATGCCGCTCTGTCTGAATGTTAAGCCCGCGGTCGGCCACCTCTTTCAGGAAGCGCTCGCGCGGCATCACGTTTTCTGGCACGTCAACCCCTCCTCTCGACACGGCCTCCTCGCGGGCAAGGAACAGCGCCGCGACGACCGTCGGAATGGCCGTACAGCGCATCATGGCCGTTTGCTGCGTCGCCGCGTCGTATCGTTCGACCATCTCGTAGATGAGCGTCGTGGGGCGCCCGTCCTGCTCACCTCGCAGAAGCACGCGCATGAGGACTGCGTCTTCGTAGTCGCCCCCGAGGCGCTTGCGCATGCGGCGCACGAGGAGATCGCGGTACGTTAGATGCGTCCGCACGCCGATCTTTCGGTCTTCCGCAAGCCCGAGGCCGATGATGAAACGCATCTGGTGGGCGTGCCCCGGCCACCGGACGGCCTTGTGGTCGAGCATCTCTACCTCCCCGGCCAGCGTGTCCGTCAGGGTAGAGAGCCCCCCCTGCGTGCAGAAGGCTTCCATTTTGCCGAAGGGCTCTTCGAACTGGATCGCCTCTTCGCGGGAGAGGGCCTCCGCCTCAACGACTCGTCCCCCTTCAATCAACCGCGCAGGATTGGTGTAGTCGGAGAGAATCCGCTCAGCCGACCACGAGACGCGAAAGTTAAAGGGCGGCTCCGGATGCAGCGGCACGTCACCGACCCGGAGATGGACCGCCTCGGCCCGATCGAGCTGGTCGAGGCCGTACAGGCACAAGATATTGATGAGCCCCGGGGCAAGCCCGCAGTTGGGCACGATCCAGACCGACTTCTCCCGGGCCTGTTCTTCGAGCTCCATCTGCTTTCGTACGATGGCGTCGTCCCCCCCGAGGTCGCAGAAGTGAGCGCCAGCGTCGAGCGCCAGCTCTGTCAACTCGGGATTGAACTCCGCCGGAACGCAGCTAATGACGCAATCGCTGCCCTGGACAATCTGGGACAGGACGTTCGTGTCACGCACGTCGACCTGGAAGGAGCGAAGCGACTTCTCCTCCTCCACCTGCTCGTGCAGCCGCTGGAGGGCCTGCGACCGGGTATCACAGATCTGTACCTGTTCCACCTCGCCACTCCGCGCGCAGAGCTCGCGCACGACGGACGCGCCCATCGATCCAGCACCAAGAACCGTGATCGTCATGTGCAATGCGCCTTCAGAAAGCAGGTCCGGAAGGTGGAAATGCGCCGGGCAAACGAGACGTGGCAGCTACTCGACATGTCCCCGTCCCTCTAACGCGCGCGCGAGGGTTGCCTCGTCGGCGTACTCAAGGTCGCCCCCGATGGGAAGCCCACGGGCGATGCGCGTTACGCGGACGTCAAACGACTCGAGAAGCTGAGAAATGTAGTATGCCGTCGTATCTCCTTCGACGTTTGGATTCACGGCGAGAATGATCTCGTCTACTCGAGTGTCGGACTCGGACTCCGCTCCGCCCGCGTGGCCGTTCACCGACGGGGCGTCTTCCTTAACGGCCCCATCGTTGGAAGCAGCATCCTCCGGAGACGGACTCGCGGCCGTATCCTCGAACGAGGGGTCAATCCGGGCCGCCAGTTCGTGCACCCGAAGATCGTCGGGCCCCACGCCGTCGAGGGGCGAGATGACGCCCCCAAGCACGTGGTAGAGCCCCCGATACTCGTTGGTACGCTCGATGGCCATCAGGTCGTTCGACTCTTCGACGACGCAGATGGTCGAGGCGTCGCGTTTCTCCGAGCTACAGATGGGACACGGATCCCGATCGGCCACGACGTAGCAGGTCGAGCAGCGCTGCACCTCTTCCTTCACGGACATCAGTGCATTCGCGATGGTCTCGACCTCCTCGCGCGGCATCTTCAGGATGTAGTTGGCCAATCGCCGCGCCGTCTTTTTCCCCACCGTGGGCAGCTTTGTAAACTGCTCCACGAGAGTTTCAACGGACTCCGAGGTAAACTGCATTGTCGGGACGCCGAGTTTGGAACGAGGAGTGCGGAATTTTGGAAGGTGGGGGTCAGAATTTAGTGTGGGAAGAGGCCCACCAGAGCGCAGGACCTCTCTCCGTTTGCTCGCTCCACAGCCCCACACTCCCAATTCGCTAGAGGCCGAGCTGACTGAGGTCCATGCCCTGGGGCAGCATACCCCCCATCGATTTTTTCATCTCTTCTTGGGCCAAGTCAGAGGCGTCTTCGAGCGCCTTGTTGACACCCGCAATGACGAGGTCCTCAAGCAGCTCCAGGTCGTCTGGATCCACGGCCTCTGGATCGATTTCGATACCCGTAACCTTCTGGGCACCGTTGGCGGTTACCTTGACCATGCCGCCTCCGGCCTCGGCCGTCACGGTCTTGTCCTCCAACTCATCTTGGGCGGCGTTCATTTTTTCCTGCATCTCCATCATCTTTCCGAACATGTCCTGCATGTTCATTCCCTGTCCTGGACTGGCCATAGCAAAGGGTGTTGTTTCAATTCAAAGACTCGCGGTGGCGTGAAAACGTGGTTGGGCCTCCGTTCGCCGCCCCTGAGTGCGAATGGTCGAGGCAAACGGTCGGCGGCAGTCGGCCCGAGATTTCATTCACAGAGA
>CAYRPX010000166.1:0-6915 GCA_964426195.1 uncultured Salinivenus sp. | reverse complement strand
ACCGCACGCCCCGCCACCTCTCCTCCGTTCCCAGAACGAACGACGAGTCGACGAACGCGACCGATCCGTCCAGCGACAGTCGAGCGGGGCCTCGCTTCCCGTCGACGATCCACAGCGTCCCGTCCGAGGCGATCTCGGCGTCGAGGACGCCCTGTCCTGTACGGGCGTCGCGATTGGCCAGCGAGGCGGTTTTTATCGGGTAGTCGTACGGACGCTTTCGAACGGAGTCGGCCCCGGGCGGACACACCCAGAGCGCCCTCGTCGTGACGACGAGCAGGGTGTCGCGGCGCGATAGGATGCGCTCGACTTCACCGACCCCCTTCGGCCACGGAAACGTTCGGGTCACCGTCCCTCGACGGATCCCGACAATTCCTTCTCCCTTCAGGGCGCTCCACGTCGTTCCCGACCCCGAGACGTGAATGTCGGTCACAGGACCCGACGCCACGGAGTCCGGCAGATCCACCGGTCGGATGTCGTGTCCGTCATAGACCGCGAGGCCGCCCCGCGTCCCGATCCAGAGCCGGTCGTAGGGGCCCTGGTCGAGCGAAAGAATGGCCTCGTTCGGGAGCCTATCTCGGGTCGTGTAGTGGCCGTAGGGAACGGTGTCGTCGGTCTCCGGGGTCGAAACACCGACCAGGAGGACTAGAACAGCAGAAATGAGAGGCCGGGTCAGATGAGAACGGGCATCCAGACACATGGCGGACGTCGGATGGGACGAGAGTCGCGGTATGGCCTAAAGGAAGAGAGACGGCGATCAAACGACGAGCCGAACCGGCACTCAGCGGAGCTGCGTGGAGGAAATGAGACACTCGCGTAATACTTCACGAATACTTCGATGTGATGTTCGCCGTTATGAGGATCGGCCCCGTTCCGGGGTCCCTGAGTCCTGACCCGTCGCGAGGTGCCCCAAATTGACATCGGCGAGAGGACGAGCGACCGGGGAGAACCGTCGCTCCAGGAAGGATGAATTTCAGTTCGGGCCTCCGGACTACCTGGCCGCTCCGGTGATCTGCGGACGGCGGAGCGTCCCGTTCAGTCAGATGTGGATTGGGGCCGGAGCACGAAATCAACATCCCGCGAAACAGTGGTACCGCTCACCTCGTCGGTCACGCGGACCGTTACGCGCACGTCCTGCGGCTCGTCGCGCTCAATCTGGGAGAGGTCGAGCCGGATCGTCTCTCGTGTGCGACGGTTGGTGCCCGTCATCGTCATTTCGGTGCTGGTGCGCTGCGTGTCGGTGCCGCGGAAGAGCTCCGTCCAGCCGCGTTTTGTTTCGCCTTCCACCTCGTACGAGATCGTGTAGCGCGTCCGGTCGTCGGCGTCGTAGGAGAGGTGGTACAGCTCGAACGAAAGCAGCAGCGGCGTGTCGGGCGTAAGCGTCCGGAACGGATACGGGGTGGTCCCTTCCATGGGCGTGGCAAAGGAGAAGGCGGCCGTGTCGGAGACAGCCAGCACCTTCACGTCGCTCATCTCGACCCGGGGCCCCTCGGGGCGGAGCGACTCAATCGAATCGGCCCGGGCCGTGGCCATCTGCCGTTTCGGTCCCAGGCGCAGCTCCCCGGGGGATGAAGAATCGGCGGGCCACAACTGGTGCTGTCCCCACTGCAGGCCGAGGTGATGGCGTCCCGTCGCCCCTCGAAACGATAGGGTCGGCGGAACGATCCGTCGCTGGGTGGTTCGCGATTGCACCTCCATGGGATATCGACGACGCTTCCGTTTGGACGAGCCTCGAGCCTCGTCGTATCGAACGGCGGAAAAGGAAATCAGAGAGGATGTCGATGAATCTGGAGCTTCCTCGGCCAGATGGAGGGCGGCGGCGGGTACCCCCCAGTAGACCTCCGTCCGCGTCGTGCCGTCCGAGTCGAGGAACCGCGCCGTTCGTACCGACACGGGAAGCCGCGCGGCGTCTTCGAGCAGCGTCGTGTGCTGGCGAGGCATGGCTTCTTTCCGCCGCCTGGCCGCTGCCCGATCCTCCTGGCGTGCCCGGGTCACCATGCGGGTCACGAAGTGGGTGGGAAAATCATATCCAAGAGTCGGGTTCGAAAAGACTCGCCGCGTCTGTCCCATGCCTGCGCCCACTTCGACCGACTGCTGCCCCCCCCTCCCCGAATTGCCGTTGCCAAAGCGCTCGGCTACCTTTGCGGTCATTGCCTGCATCTCCTGCCACCCCGCATAATTGGCAATCTCCGAGTATCGGCCACTGAAGTTAATGTGGTAGAGCGCCAGTTCCTGATAGATGGCCCGCATGGCCATGAGGGCCGAGTATGCGATGTTGAGCCCCCGCTCGGAGTCCGAGCGCTGCCTTGTCAAATAGTTCGGCATCAAGTCGTTGGCCTTCGCGATCGCGAAGCAGCCGGAGGTGTCCCCTTCGGCAAACAGGTAGAAGCCGGACTCGTCGATGTGGGGATACAGCCAGATTTCGCTGTCGGGGAAGCTGGAGGGAGGCACGTGGACCCCAAACCGATAGACCTCTCGGAAAAACTCGCCGTCCTCGAAGCCGAGTGCGCGGCGCTTGTAGGGAGGGCCGAGCCGGAGACGCACGATGCCTCGATCGTCGAGGGCACTGATCCGTTCCTGGCATCCGAAGTTCTGCCGGACGCGTACGAGCCGCGATAGGTGCTCTTCCAGGCGTTCGTTTTCATCGGTGGCCGGGAAGGGATCGAGTCCTCGCCACCACCCTACGAGGGCTGAACCCGCCTTGGGGCGGAAGGTCCACGTTTCCGGGTCGGCGGAGCGGTCCTGCTCGATGACCCGGGCCAGCGTGGAGTCGGACATGAGCGGCTCGAGTTGGGCCACCCGGCGGCGAAAGAGGGCCCGTGCGGCCTCCGAGGTGTCCGAGCCTACCCGACGAAGGAGCGACCGGTAGATGTCCACTGCGTAGAGCCGCTCGCCCCGAAGCCGATCGGAGGTGAGGTACTGGAGGTAGGCATCCGCAAGGCGCATATCGAACCGGTTCTCGGCGCGGAGTGCCCGCAATCCCCCCCGCCAAGTCGACCATGCCTTTTCGGGGCGTCCATCGCGCGCGTACGCCCGCCCGAGCCAGTAGGCCACAGCGCCATGCGAGGGAATCACCAGTGCCGAGTCGGCACTTAGCACCGAGCGCAACAGGGGAATGGCGTCTCCGGGGCGTTCCTCCTGGAGAAAGCGGATTCCCACCTCGACCGGAGTCGAGGCGGAGAGGCGCTGAATGTCCGGCGTCTCGACCTGACCACGGGCGGGAGCAAACATTCCGGAAAGAAGAAGGCCGCCCACAAGCCAGAGCACGAGGAATCCTGCACGTGGACTCCATAAGGTTCGGATCCGAAAACGATTGGAAGCGGTGTGTATGATCATGGCACACGTGCCCCGCGACGGGGAATCCTCCGACATCCACAGTGTACAGGGATTAGTAGATGTTCAACGGACCTTTGTAGTTCCAGAACGGCCCGCTCAATGTCCGATGGCGCTGCTGTGCAAATGCAGAAGACCAGTTACAAATCTGCCGTCTTCGAATCCGTTGGGAGAGTGCAGCGTGTGGTCTTACCAGATCGAATACGCATCTCCGTATAACGCCTCGTGATTTCCTTCCCTCCCCGACTCCGATCGACGACCCGCATCGAGCGCTGGTCGATCGCCAATGCGGTTGCCGTGCTTCTCGCGGCCGTTGGGGCCGTGTGGTTCCGCACCGTCGGGCCACTCCTTATTGTGGGAGGCGCCATGTTGGGTCTCCTCGTGATGATCAAGCGCGGGCGCTGGACACCGAAGGACTCCTTCGGCGCCGCCAACGCCGTGACGGCCGCCCGAATCGGTCTGCTATGGCTTCTGCTCCCGACGGCCTCCATGCACCCAGCTTCGTTCATCGCACTCAGCCTGTTGATTCTTGTCCTCGACGGGCTCGACGGATGGCTCGCTCGGCGACGCGGGCTCTCGTCGGAGTTCGGTGCGTTTTTCGACAAAGAAAGCGACGCCCTCTTCCTGCTTCTCCTCTGCGGAATCGCGGCCTTCCAGGGCCCTCTCCCCTCCTGGGTTTTAGGGGCGGGCCTGCTACGCTACGGGTTCGTCGTCCTGGTCTTTCTCCTGCCGACCCCGAAAAACAGAGAGACGCGCTCTACTTTGGCCCGGTACGTGTATGGATGCATGGTGGGCGCGTTGCTCCTATCGTTTCTTCCGTACCCGAATCTGTACCGCCCGGTCGCCGCTGTGGCGACGGCGGCGCTGGGCGCATCGTTCGGGCAGTCGCTTTGGAGAATCGTTGCTCCGCAGTGGACGTTCGGAGAACCGTAATCGGGCGGAGGCGATGCCCGTGCCGACAACGGTCCGCAGTTCTTCGTCTGGAGCTTCCCTCCGATGTCGAATCGATGGCGTACGTCCCTTTCGGCTCCCAGACGAGCGCTGGGCCGTTCCCGCCCGTCTTTCTGCCGGACTCCGTGACAACGCCCGTCATCTACGACCAGCCCACGCCGCAGCGCTACCTTCGGCACATGGCGCACGAGCTTCGTGTCCTCCGCGAGTACTTGACCGAGAAGGCGCCGCCCGGCAGCCTCGTGCTCCTGCTGGGAGACACCACCAGCCCCCGCTCATTGGGTCGACCGATAGCACGGTCCCGATCCACGTACTCAGCACCGACTCTATGCTCGTCGACCACGCCCGACAGCACGGCTTTACCAACGGACTACCGCCCACCGCCGAGAGCCCGACTGTGCGTCAGGAGGGGCTCTACTCGTTCCTCGTCCGCCTCCTGACGGCGCACGACCGGGGCGGTACGGCGACCGACTCAACCGCTCTCTCGCCGCTGCGGCCCGAGGGCGTCTCGCCGTCGCAACTAGTGCAGTAACGCTGCGCCGCGGTACGCTTCCTTACGCGCGCCATTGCAACAAGTCATTGAGCACATCCGAAAATTGGGTCGCAGCCTCCATCCACGTCGGGAATGTGCAACTCCGCCGCCACGCCGCGACGCCCTTCTGCCTCCGTGCCATCGGATCGGTGAGTAGCGACCGCAGCGCGGCCCGGAGCGACGCAGGGTCTCCCGAAGCCACGAGAGTTCCCGCCGCGGCATCCCCAAAGTTTTCGGGCAGCCCCCCAACCCGATAGCCTACTACCGGCAGTCCGCGGGCCATCGCCTCCCGGGCCGACAGGCTGCATGTCTCGAAGCGGGACGGGAGCACGAACAGGTCGGCCCGGTCGTACCACGTGCGGAGGGCCTCGGGGGCAACCGGGCCGGTCCATCGGACCCGCTCAACGAGCCCCGCCGCTCGAAGGCGTTGGAAGACACCCGCGGCGTACTCGGGGTCGAGCGACGCATCGCCCACCAGAATCCACGTCCACGGTAAATCCTGGAGATTACGGAGCACCTCGACGAACGGCCGGAGGCCCTTTTCGGGGAGCAGATTCGCCACCGTGAGCATGCGCGGCGCACCTCGTCCGAGGCGGGCGGGCAGCCCCCCCCGATACCGCTCATCGAGCCCCGGCCGGACCACGCCCACCTGCTCAGTGGACAGTCCCTCCTCTCCCAACGCCTGCTCCACATAGCCGCTCGTCGCGATCGCCGCGTCCACCACGTCGAGCGTCTGCCTCTCGTCCGCCGCGATCGAGGCGTCCGGCACACGGGGGTCGATGCAATGCAGATAGTGGACGAGCAGGATCAAGGTCGCCGCCGGATGCTCCTTCCGCACGGTGTGGAGTGCATCGGGATGCTGCCCAAGGATGCTATCCGCCGCGATCACGTCTGCCCCCGACACATCGAGGCCCGAAACCGGCGTCTCGTCCGGACTCCAGGGTACAACCCGCACCGAAGTCTCGGGACGCAGCGCCGTCACTATCCGCCGGTTGAACACGTTGCCCCCGGTCTGCAGATCGTGGATGCTGGGGACGAGAACGGCCACCGTCGCCCCTCCCGCGGTGTCCAATGAAGCCGTCATGGCTGAGTAGTTGGGCAATGCGTTTTGTCCTGGGCATACAGACAACCAATGCCTCCCGCCTCCGTTTGAAAGGGGCAATCGTCATTCTCGTTCTCCACACCAGCGATTCCGCACCTCATGGCCGGACACACGCGCAAGTGGGCAAAGGTCAAACGCAAGAAGCAGAAGGATGACCGGCGCAAGTCAAGAATCTGGGCCAAGCTGTCCCAGGAAATCGAAACGGCGGTTCGCGACGGCGGCGCCGACCCGGACGCCAATGTGGCGCTGTCGCAGGCCCTGGAGCGCGCCCGCGAGGAGGACATGGCAAAAGAAACGATCGAGCGGGCCATCAAGCGGGGCACCGGCGAACTTGAGGAAGAAGGCCGCGAGAAGGTCACCTACGAAGGCTACGCCCCCCACGGCGTCGCCGTCTTTGTGGAGGCCGAAACCGAGAACATCAATCGCACCGTGAAGGACCTTCGCAACCTCTTTACCGATCACGGGGGCAACCTAGGAAAGGACGGCTCAGTGGCCTACCTGTTCGAACAGAAGGGCCGGCTTGAAATTCCGGCCGACGCCGTGGACGAGATGACGCTCTTCGAAATTGTGGTGGACGCCGGAGCACAGGATGTCGAAGAAGTTGACGAAACGTACGTCGTGACGACCTCCCGAGAAGCATTTGCGGACGTGGAGGCGGCCCTTGAGGATGCTAACCTTGCGCCTGCCGCGTCCGACCTCGTGCGCTCCCCAACCACGACCGTCACGCTTGATGCCAACCAGCGGGACGACGTGACGACCCTGATCGAGAAAATCAACGACCTTAAGGACGTCGAGACCGTCTATACGACCCTCCAGATCAACGGCACCCCACTGGCCCTCGGCATGGACGTGGAGCCGTCGGCTGGACATTAAGCGGGCGATGACCGACCTTTGAACATTCCGCCTCCCCCTTCCCGTCCCCAAGACCGATGATCATTCTCGGCATCGACCCCGGCTCCCGGGCCACCGGCTACGGCCTCATTGATCGCCACGACGGCGA
>CAYRPX010000165.1:0-6953 GCA_964426195.1 uncultured Salinivenus sp. | reverse complement strand
ATGAGTACAGCAACCTACGCACAACCCGACGTTCTGGTATCTACCGACTGGGCCGCCGATCACCACGACGACACCGACAACTTCCGGTTCGTCGAGGTCGACGTAGACACGGAGGCCTACGATGACGGCCACATTCCCGGTGCTGTCGGCTGGAACTGGGAAACGCAGCTCGCCGACACGGAGGTTCGGGATCTGGCCTCAAAAGAGGACTTCCAGGAGCTGCTCCGTGAGTCGGGCATCGACGACGACACTACCATCGTCCTCTATGGCGACAACGACAACTGGTTTGCCGCCTGGGCCTTCTGGCAGTTGAAGTACTACGGCCACGACGACGTCAAAGTCCTGGACGGCGGCCGTAAGAAATGGCTGGCGGAGGACCGCCCCCTCAGCACCGATGCGCCCGACTACGACCGGGGCACCTGGTCGGCCGAGGCGCCGGACAAATCCATCCGCGCCTTCTACGGCTACGTCCGCGAGAACTACGATCGAGACGACCTCGAACTCGTTGACGTGCGCTCCCCGGAAGAGTTTAGCGGTGAGAAGCTCGGGCCGGAGGGCTTGAACGAGGGCGCCCAGCGCGGCGGCCACATTCCCGGCGCGCACAACATTAGCTGGAGCGAGGCCGTCAACGAGGACGGCACCTTCAAGAGTGCCGACGAACTGAAGGAAATCTACGAGGAGCGGGGCATTACGCCCGATAAGGAAACCATCGCCTATTGCCGCATCGGGGAGCGCTCCAGCCACAGCTGGTTTGTGCTCTCGCAGCTTCTCGGTCACCCGCGCGTCCGTAACTACGACGGGTCGTGGACCGAGTGGGGCAACCAGGTCGGTGTGCCCATCGAGACGGGACCCGACGAGGTTACGGCCTGATCCTAAGTACGAGACTTGAGACTCCGCTGTGCCCTTTTGATCCCGTCTGTGGTTCTAGGGATGATCCTTCGATCGGTCCTTCATCGACCTGTAGGCCAAACACCAGTCCGAAGGTCGACGCCAACGGAGTTGAATGTTCTGCACAGCGATTCCCCGGTGATGGAATAGCCTCCTTCTCCGTCCCTTCGTCTCGTTCGAGGTCGTCTCCAATCCGAAAGGATTGGGGACGGCCTTTTCTTATGGGGGGTGAGAAACAGTCACGGCGTCCATTTGAGGATTCGATCCCCAAGTAGTACCCTTGCTGTGGACGTTGTCCGCTGTAATCGACATGAATGAATGTGACCAATGGACCGCTGGCTTCGATGGGCCCGCTACATCGATGATCTGAACGACTGGATTGGGCGCTTGCTGTATTGGCTCACTCTGGGCATGGTCGGCGTCGGGGCGTTCAACGCCATTGCCCGTTACCTAGACAAGTACACTGGACTCGGCTTGAGCTCCAACCTGTGGATTGAGATGCAGTGGTACCTGTTCAGCCTCGTCTTTTTGCTTGGGGCGGCCTACACCCTGCAGTATGACGATCACGTGCGGGTGGACGTTCTCTATAGTCAGCTCTCGCGACGGGGACAGGCCTGGGTCAACATTCTAGGCACAGTGCTCTTTCTCCTTCCCTTTTGCGGGGTCGTCCTGTGGGTGTCGATTCCGTTCGTGGGCAACTCCTGGGCCATTCTTGAAGGGTCACCCGACCCGGGGGGATTGCCGCGCTATCCGATCAAGACGGTCATTCCGCTGGCCCTCGTGCTGGTAATGGCACAGGGCGTGGCCCTACTCATCCGGGAAACCGCTGTGCTTCGAGGGGAGGAGGTCACCGAACCGGCCGAGCGGGAGTCCCGGCCTCGGGTGGGGTGAAGGGGAACGTGCCGGAGTCCGGGGAGGGACACTGACGTAGAGTTTTCAGCCGAAACCGCTGCTCAATTCCGCATGGGTGTTGATCTCCTTGCCCCCCTGATGTTTGCGGGGGCCCTCCTGCTCATCTTTTCGGGGTATCCGGTGGCGTTTGCTCTGGGGGGCACGGCGCTCGTCTTTGCCGCCATTGGGGAACAGACCGGCGTGCTGAGTTGGGGGTTGTTGCAGGCTCTTCCGTCGCGGATCTTCGGAATCATGTCGAACTTCATCCTGCTCGCGGTGCCCTTCTTCATTTTTATGGGCACCATGCTTGAGAAGTCCCGGCTGGCAGAAGACTTGCTCACGACCATCGGTCAGCTGTTCGGTAGAATGCGAGGCGGGTTGGCCATTGCCGTTGTCTTCGTGGGGGCCCTCCTCGCGGCTGCGACCGGCGTCGTGGGCGCGTCCGTCGTGGCGATGGGACTCATCTCCATGCCGGTGATGCTGCACTACGGCTACTCGGAGGAGCTGTCGTCTGGGGTCATCACCGCCGCGGGGACCCTTGGGCAGATCATCCCGCCCAGTATCGTCCTTATCGTGCTTGCCGATCAACTTGGGATCAGTGTGGGGGATCTGTTCATCGGGGCGCTCGTGCCCGGCGTTGCGCTGGCCAGCCTCTACGCTCTCTACGCAAGCGGGGTCTCGCTAATCTGGCCCAACGTTGCTCCGGCCCTGCCGGAGGAGACGCGCGACATCGCCCCACTCCATCTTTTGCGGCGGGTGCTTCTCGTAATGCTGCCGCCGCTGGTCCTCATCCTCCTCGTGCTCGGGAGCATCTTTGCCGGGTTGGCTACGCCTACGGAGGCTGGGGCGCTGGGGGCCGTCGGGGCCATTGGCCTCGCAGCCGTCAACGGGCGGCTCACGATGGAGGCCCTCCGCGAGACGATGGACGAAACGATGCGGCTCACCTCCATGGTCATGTTCTTGCTCGTCGGGTCCACGGCCTTCTCACTGATCTTTCGAGGGCTTGGGGGCGACTTTTGGGTGGAAGGACTTCTCACAAATCTGCCCGGGGGCGTCATCGGGTTCCTTGTTGTGGCCAACCTGTCAATTTTTTTGCTCGGGTTCTTCATCGACTTCTTCGAGATCGCGTTCATCATCATTCCCCTTCTGCAAACGCCGGCAGCTCAGTTGTTGCCCCCCGAGTTTGGGGCCACCGCGGACGCGGCGCTCGTCTGGTTCGGGGTCATGGTGGGCATGAACCTGCAGACCTCTTTCCTGACGCCCCCCTTCGGCTTTGCGCTCTTCTACCTGCGCGGCGTGGCCCCCGACGAGGTGCGAACCACGCAGATTTACCGCGGGGCCGTGCCCTTTATTGCCATTCAGGTGATTGGATTGATTGCCATGATGCTCTACCCGGAGATGGTGACGTGGGCGCTGTAGCAAGTGTAGGATGTGGAGTGTAGAGTTCAGAGTGGGAACTGTGGACGGTGAGAGGTGTGGAGAGAGGAACGTGGGAGTGGGTGAGGGTGTGGGAGAGTGAGGGTGTGGGAAGGGGCGACAAGAGAGGGAGAGGGGGCTTACGTTTGGGTGATCAGGCGCCAGAGGAAGAGGAGGGGCACCTCGTAGTGCCACACGAGCAGGGCCAGGACAGCAAGTGTGAGAACGAGGGGACTGAGGGCGCTGAGGGGGAGGAGGATGAGTCCCGGAAGACCGGTGACGGACCAGTAGTCAAAGAGCACCCGACCGGTTACGGAGACGATTGCGAGGCCTCCCCCGCCCAGAAGCACGAGGCCAAACACGGAGAGGGACACGGGAGCTCCCGATTCTGCGATGAGCGCGAAGGGTAGGGCGAGCAAAGCCGGCCAACAGGGCCAGACCACCAGCACGAGTCCTTGAACGAGCGAGAACCGGGTTTTCCACCGGGCTACCAGTACGAGCGCGATCATCCACAGTAAAAGAAGAACGAGCACTCCGGCTCCGATGAGGAAACCTGCCGTGACCGGATGTTCGATTCCTCCGGCCAGCAGGCGGCCGACATTTCGGGGGAGGGCGGCGATCACGCGATCAGTGAGGGGTTGCGAGGCCGCGATTCGGGCCACACACGTCGCCGTTGTGCCGAGGACAGCGGCGACCACTCCCAGAAGGAGCCCGTTTGCGCCCGGATCGAGATCGCGGCCCTCCCGGAGGGCATCCCGGTAGAAGCCGGGGGCCGTGAAGTAGCGATCCACCGTTCGACGGACGAAAAGACTTCGTGCGTACAAGCCCCCGAGCACGGCCACGAGTCCCCATCCCAGAAGCATCGCTCCGTACGGCCCCTCCGTCGGAGTTGGGCCTGAGGGGAAGGCGAAGACACGCTGGGTGCCGGTGTAGAATCCCCGGACGACCGAGGCTACAGGACGGGGGGTCCCCTCGAGATCATGCAGTCCATAGCGTCGGGAGGAAAGGAGAGGAGGGGACCGGTCCCTCCAGCGTGAGATGAAGACGACTGGAGGGGAAGTCCGGATCGAGTCGAGCACCCGCGAAAGAGCTCGTTCCAGGTACCGGGCCTGTCGCTCCAGCGAATGCGGATTCCGAAGTCCTGGCGCTGTCGAGGGGTGCACCCAGGTCCCAATCGCACCGAGGCCCACGGATGCCGATTGAGATTGCCACTCCTCCCATCGGTTTATTGGGGTGGGGAGGGCACGGACATCGAGGAGGGGGCGATCGACGGCGTCTGCACACCGGTCGGCGCCGACGGAGAAAGGGGTGACGTAGTAGGTGCGGGGGGAGGAGGTCCACTGGTGGATGCGATCGGTCCAGCGCCGGAGCGTTTTGCAAGCGACTGGTACAGTCGTGTCAATCACGTTTCCGAGCCCCACGTGGGTAATTGAGGAGTGTCTCTGCGCGAGGGTCCGGAGGCGATTGAAAGTGTCCCCTATCTGTGCGAGAGTGTCCTGAAGACGGGAAGCCGGCACGTAGGCCACTGGCAGGTCCACGTACAGGTGAAGTCCGAGGGTGTCGGCCCGGCCTGCGACGGTGTCGGGCGGAAGACGGATCACCCGAATGGCGGAAGCTCCAGTGTCAGCGATCCGATTCAGTTCGGCGAGGGCGGAATCCGGCGGGGAGGGGGGGGTCCAGATCACGCCGAGACGCGTGGTGTCGGCCGAAGGGGGAAATAGGGGCCGCGATGCCTTCCCACGGGTCCTCTCCGATTCGAGGGCTCCCCCCAGCAAAAACGGGAGGCCCACCGAGAGGACGAGAAGCAGGATCCAGAGCAGACGGTCAAACCGACACGGGTGCATTTCTTAAGCCGAGCGGAGGAGGGGGGATGGAGAATCGATTTGGGATAGGAATCCGTGATCGACTGAGATTGTGCCGGTCCTCCACACTCTTAGCGGTGACGTTCTGCCCCGAAGCCCGCAGGAATTCCGTGAATGCGGCTGTCGCCCGCTTCTTCCCGATTCCTTCGGAGAAAGGGAATGGTACAAAGATGGTTTTCGCAAACGAAGGACGTGAAGAAGGGGCAAACGATGTAACCATGCAGGTCGTGCTGCGTCCACTG
This sequence comes from uncultured Salinivenus sp., assembly GCA_964426195.1. Taxonomy (GTDB): domain Bacteria; phylum Bacteroidota; class Rhodothermia; order Rhodothermales; family Salinibacteraceae; genus Salinibacter. Next base: position 1,654 of record CAYRPX010000165.1, on the reverse strand, counting down.
TGCGGAAATTTTCAGCTGGGATCTCTTTTCTAGACCGTCAGAAGAGAGAGTCCGAGAGCGTTCGGGCGTCCCTTCACTTCTGCTGTTTCAAAAACTCGCACATGTTTATGAACTCCATTTCATACATCTCCCGCCTTTTCGCTGGTCTTCTCGTTGCCACCGGGCTTCTTTTTTTGGCCGGGTGCGATTCGAATGAGGACTTGTCGCCGGCGCAGGGGCAGTTTGCCCTGATGCTCACGGATGCTCCCGCCAACCTCGATAGTGCGGTCGTCACGGTCGATCGCGTCGATCTCGTCTCGGAAGAGGCGGAGGACGAGATTGAGGACGACGAGGACGACGGGGAGAAAGAAGGAATTATTACCTTAACCGACAACTCCCGTCAGATGGACCTTCTCCAGTTGCAAGGCGGCGTCACTGAGACGCTCGCTGACGTGACCGTTCCGGAGGGAGAATACACACAGCTTCGGTTTGTTCTCGGGGACGAGAACTACGTGGTCTTCGACGACGGAACCAAGCAAACCCTCCAGGTTCCGAGTGGGAAGCAGAGCGGAATTAAGATTGTTCTTCCCGAGGTCGAAATCGAGAATGACGGGGACCAAATTGAAGTGACGCTGGACTTCGACGTCGACGAGTCATTCGTCGAGCAGGGCACTGGAGAGTACCTCTTCAAACCGACCGTCAAGGTGAAACACGTCTTCGTGAACGGTCAATCCGTTCAAACCGTGGATGTGGACGGAACCGTGTCTGACGTGAGTAGCAACTCAGTGTCCGTCGACAGCATTCCGTTTTCCATAACCGACCAGACAGAACTCGAGAGTGACGGGGAAGAATCCAGCCCCGCCGATTTGCAAGCGGGCCAGGTCGTGGGGGTGGAAGGGACGCTTCTCGACGACGGAACGCTCGAAGCCCGCGAAATCGAGGTAGAGGGCGACGATGAGGGCGAGCGCTCAATTACCGCCCCGCTCGACGCCAAGACCGAAACGGAAGGCGAGCAATCCGTGACCCTTCTGGGCGTGACGGTTGACGTTACGAGCGAAACCCAGTTCGACGACGATGCGAGCTTGTCGGCGTTCAGTGTGGGCGATCGGATCGAAGTCGACTATGTCTTTCAGGATGGTCGGAGAGTCGCGACCAAAATTGAGAAAGAGGATGATTAACCGACGTTGAGTCTGCGGGCGGGTTCGTCCGCTGACTCCTCGATCTCGAAACCGTCCTGTCCTCCGGGGCAGGGCGGTTTTCGTGTTGAGGGGAAGCGCTTGCTGTTTCGCCGAGGCGCGGGACCCTATGTATCGAGAACGGCCTTCAGGTTTTCTTCGGTTTCCGCCTTGTAAGCGTCGGTCGGCGGGCAGGTGCAGAAGAGGTTGCGGTCGCCGTAGGCGTCGTCGACACGGCGCGCGCTCGGCCAGAATTTTTTCTTGTGTAGCCAGTCGGCGGGGAAGACGGCCGTCTCGCGACTGTAGGGATGGTCCCAGTCTACAGTTGCGAGCATTTCGGCGGTGTGGGGGGACTGCTTTAGCATGCTCTCCTCCGTGTCCATTGCCCCGGACTCGACCGACTCGATTTCGCTGCGGATGGCCTTGAAAGCACGGCAGAGCCGATCCAGCTCGGCCTTCGACTCGCTCTCGGTCGGCTCCACCATGAGGGTGCCCACCAC
>CAYRPX010000164.1:0-6960 GCA_964426195.1 uncultured Salinivenus sp. | reverse complement strand
CGAGTTGGCGCTTGGCGTCGTTGAGGAGCCAGGCGCTACCCTCGGTAAAGTAGACAGGCGTGAGCGTCGTGCCCTCCGTCTGCCCCCGGAGCGAATCGCGGAGGGCCTGCACCTGACGCGTCAGCTCCTGATTGACGGTCTGTAAGGAGTCAATCTGATTCTGCAGGGGGTCAGTGCCCTGATTGTCTCTCTGGCATCCCACAAAAACGGCGACGGAGAGAAGAAGACCGAGAAAGAAGCGCATGGAAACGAGGGCGTGTTAGCGAATCGATAATGCAGTTTGTTCAAAGTGAGTACTGGGGGCCTGGAATGCAACACAGTAGCGCCGCCCACGAAAATAGGTTCGCGAGGCTCTGTGACTCCAAAACTCCGTTAGTCCGTCAGCGCTGTTCGGACCTTGGGCGCGACCCGATCCATGTGACGGCGAAGCGTCTCGTACCCTATGTGCCGACGGGCTCCTTTCCAGCGCGCCCACGCCACCCGCCGGATGCCCTCGCGGCGATCGGGCTCGAAGGAACGCTCCGGAGTCCGCATCAGGTACCAGTGCGTGGTCTTCACGGCGTAGTGATCGCCATCCGGGTAGCCATGCCGAGTCGTCCCGAGGGTGCGGAGCAGGGTGAGCGCGTCGACTCCTATTTCTTCCCGCACCTCCCGCCGCGCGCATGTCTGAATAGATTCGGTGGGTACTTTCGTGCCTTTCGGTAGGTCCCACACGCCACGCCGAAAGATGACGAGCAGCGCCACGTCGTCCGGCAGAGCACACCCCACGTAGCCTCCGCCGGCGGTCACGGGACGGGGTGGCCGGTACGGATCCACATTGCACAGGACCGAAGGCGGCACCTCCGGCACGCGGATTGACCGGGCGTCCTCCGAGCCGGTCTGTGACAGTGCCCGCCGATCGACGACGAGCACCGGCCCGGCGCCGGCGGGTAGCGCGTCGAGGGTCGTCCAGAGCCGAACCGTCCCCGAGTCGGCGGAAGAGAGACCGTGCTCCGCAAGGATCGGCACGTCAGGATCATCGGCCGTGACGCGGTAAAAGAGAAGCATGAGCGAATCGATTGGAAAAAGAATAACGTCGCGAACGAGTCCGGGCGTGTCACGTCATCGGCCACACGAGAGGGGCAAGAATGATGACGAGGCCCCAGAGCAGGATCTGCAGAAGGCCTCCGACCCGGGTAAAATCGAGGAAGCGATAATTGCCGGGGCCATACACCATGAGGTTCGTCTGATAGCCAATGGGGGTAATGAAGGCCATGGAGGAGGTAAGGGTAATGGCAACCATCATCGCCCGCGGGTCAACCCCTTGTCCCTCTGCGACAGACAACGCAATCGGAAACATCAATGCCACGGCGCCATTTTTCGTGAGGATATTTGTGAGGAGGGCAGTGGCCAAGACAACACCCGCAAGAAGGCCATAGAGCCCAAACGTCCCCGTCGCCTCCACGATGCCCTCCCCCAACATCTGAGCGGCCCCGCTGGCCTCCATGGCTTGGCCAAGCTCCAGGGCCGCCCCAATCACGAGGAGTACGTTCCAGTCTACCGCTTCTCGTGCCTGGCCGGGCGTCAGAACGCCGGCGGCGATCAGCACGAGAGCCCCCAACGGGCCCGCCACGGCGATGTGCAACGTGCCCGACCCTACCAGTCCGACAATGCCTACGATGACGACAACGGCGAGCCGGAGCTTCCCCCCCACGAGACGGCCGCATCTCTTCACGTTGCTTCCGGGCCTCTGCCTCGGTTTTCTCGACCTCGATCAGCTGCGCACGCTCTTCCTCTTCTTCGACCCGGATGTCACCCCGTTCCGGGGTGAGGGCCGGAGCCACGAGGATGACATAGAGAAGCCCGACAACGGCGCACGCCCCCCCTACCGTGAGAAGGAGGTCCGCACTCATGGGATTCCGCACGTTGGTTTATCTACGCGGATTGTCGCTCGTGGAGTGGACGAGTGCCGAGATCCTTTTGTTTGACGGGGAATCCGACAAGAATCCGCAACGTTGAATACCGCAACCTCAGGGAATCGGAACATGGCGCCCGGGGCTCCCAGGATGACCCCGCAGGCGGAATGCGAAACAATCCTTGCATTCGTTTCACACGAGACTAGGATCAACGGCCAACCCTCCGACTTTCCGGTTCGAAATGATCTGTTCGATCTCGCAGTCGCCCGACACGTCCTCCCTCGACTAAAATCGTCCGCCGACGGACACTCCCCATGTGGCAACGAGCTTGGACGGAGCTTCAGGAGGCCCTCACCCTCACGCAGTGGCTTTCAAACTACACGGCGGAGACCCTCCAGCACGACATGGCGGCGGGCCTTACCGTGGGCGTCATGCTGATCCCACAGGCCATGGCCTACGCCGTCATTGCGGGCCTGCCCCCCATCTACGGGTTGTACGGAGCCCTCGTGCCGCTCCTCGTCTACCCGGCGTTTGCCACGTCGCGCCAGCTCGCCATTGGGCCGCAGGCGCTCGACATGCTGATCCTGGCGGCGGGACTCGGAGCCATTACCGAGGCGGGCACAGGCGAGTACGTGACGCTGGCCATCGTGGTGACGGCCATGGTGGGCCTCCTGCAGATCGGGATGGGGGCCATGCAACTCGGCTTCGTCGCCAACCTGCTATCTCGACCGGTGATTACGGGACTTACCTCCGCCGCGGCCCTCATTATCGTCTTCAGCCAGTTGGGCAGTCTGCTCGGCGTTGACCTCGGCAACTCGCAGTACGTCCACGTCATCTTATGGCGGGCACTCCACCACCTCGGGGACATCCACTTGCTGTCGCTGGGAATCGGAGGAGTCGGGATCGCCCTGTTGATCCTTCTCCCCAAATGGAATGAACTGGTGCCGGAGGCCCTTATCCTTGTAATCCTGGCCACGGGGGCCAGCTTCGCATTCTCGTTCGAGACAAAGGGCGTGTCGGTGATCGGATCGATCCCGATGGGCCTGCCCGACCTCCGTTTGCCCGCCATGAACCCGAGCACCCTCAGGACGCTCCTCCCCGCTGCCGTTACCCTGGCGCTCGTGCAGTTCATGAAAAACGTCTCGCTCGGTCGCGTCTTCGCCACCCGGCACGGATACACGATTGACGCCAACAAGGAACTCGTGGGCATTGGGTCGGCCAACCTCGTTGGGGCCTTCTTCTCCAGCATCCCGGTATCGGGAAGTTTTTCGCGGTCGGCCGTCAACGACCAAACCGGGGCCCAAACTCCTCTGGCCAACTGGTTCACGGCAGGAATCATCGCCCTTACGCTCCTCTTCCTCACCCCCCTCTTCTACTACCTCCCCGTTCCCGCTCTGGCCGCGATCATCATTGTCGCCGGCCTCAGCCTCATCGACCTCCATGAGGTGCGGAGTCTCTTCAAGGCCCGACGGCGAGACGGCTACATTGCCCTCTTCACGGCGGCCTGCACGCTCTTTATCGGCATCCAGGAGGGCATCCTACTCGGTATTGGTGCCTCCGTCATCGCCGTCCTTTTTCGTATCAGTCGGCCCAACGTAGCCGAGCTGGGACACGTCCCCGGCACTCGCCTCTTCCGGGACCTGGACCGCTTTGGCCAAGCGGTGCGCCTCCAGGACATCATGGTCCTTCGCGTGGACGCGTCCTTCTCGTTCGCCAACGCCGAGTACTTCAAGGACTTTATTCTGGAGAAGAGCGAGCGCGAGGGGCGAAATGTAGAGGTGGTCATCGTGGACGGAAGTAGCATCAACGGCCTCGACACGACGGCGATCGAGGCCTTGTTCTCAGTCACCGAGTCTCTGGAAGAACAGGGCATCGAGCTCCACTTTACCGGCCTCATCGGCCCGGTCCGCGAGGTGGTTCGCCGCTCGGGCCTTCACGCCCTGCTCGGCGAGAACAAGTTTCACCTCGATCCCCACGCGGCTGTCGTAAGCGTACTGGAGCGGTGGGATGCCAAGGAGGGCACCAAACGTGTCGAGCAGTACTTTGCCACGACGGAGCGGGAAAAGAAGGAAGCCACGCCCGCGGCATCGTGACGTCTCCCAGCCCTTCACTCCGTTCAGGGGCTTGCGGACTTCTGGAGGAGCGTTCCACACGCGCGAGCTTGTCGCACCACCTGCCCCACCGTAAAGGCCCAGCGCGGGGCCACGTCGCAGCCCGCCGCTTCCAGGGCCGCGGCGGCCCAGTGGTTGCAGTTGTTGAAGACGTGGTACGTGAGTGGCGACTCGTAAAAGCGACTGTCGGCGTAGTACCCGGGCGCTGCGGCTGTCGCGCGCCCCGTCGAATCGACGGCAAACGACTCCGCCACAAAAGTGGTGAGGGCATCCAGTTCGCTCGGGCCGACCGGCACGCGGACAATGGTGTGCTCGGAGAACCGGTCGGGCACGGCCCCGTCGATGGGGACGACGTGCAGCACGCTGCCTGTGGGCCACGCACCGGCCCGGAACGTCCCCCACACGCCCCGTGAGGTGCCTGGGTAGTAGCGGGTCTCCCCCCATCCTACCTCCAGGTATTTCGCGTCCGGAAAGGCGTTAAGGACGGGCCACCGGGCGCCCGGCACGTCGGCCCGGCGCACGGCCACGCCCGCATGCCAGCCATGACGGACAAGGTAGACGGCACTGGTGCTATCGGGCGTGGCCCGGACCGCCCGACGTGGCAGGTGGCAGCGCACCGCCAGCAAAAGGATCCAAATGGTCATTGTACCGAGAAAAAGGCCGCGCCACCAGCGCATCCGCACGAGGAAACGATGAGTCGGCTCGTCGAGGAGAGTGTTCAATCAGCGGTTCGGGTTCGGAGATCCACGATCCCCCTCTCGCTTTCCCGCGCTCTCTCCCAGTCTCCCCCACCAAACAAATGTCCGGGCTGCATTCGAACCCTCCAATGGCTATCCTGAGAGGGCACCTGCTCTCTGCAACCAGTTTCGTTTCCCGATGAACCAAAACGACGTCCTCCGCTCTCACCTCAGGGATCTCCTCACCGCTCGGCAGGCCCACTGCACGTTCGAGGACGCCGTCGCGCACGTATCTCCCAACCGCCGCGGCGAGCGGCCCGAGGCACTGCCGTATTCGGTGTGGGAACTCGCCGACCACGTCCGGATCGCTCAGCGCGACATCCTCGACTACTGCCGCGATCCGGACTACGAGGCCCCCGACTGGCCTTCGGACTACTGGCCCGACAGCCCCACCCCGCCGGACGAGACGGCCTGGGAGGACTGCGTGGCCCAGGTGCAAAACGACCGGGCGGCGATGTGCGACCTCGTCACCGACGAGACGATCGACCTCTATGACACGGTCCCGTCCAGCGACGAACACACGTACCTGCGCGAGGCGATGCTCGTGGCCGACCACAATGCCTATCACATCGGCCAGATCGTAACGGTGCGCCGACAACTTGGGCTCTGGCCGCCGGGCGCCGGCGTCGAATAGAAAAACCGGACGACGCCCGAAAGCGTCGCCCGGCGCTCGAATTCGTCATCCGGCCTGTTCCGAGGATGACACCCCCCCGTTACGGCGTGGGCAAAGAGACGAAGTTCTCGACGTTCTTCGCGGTGAAGCTGCCCGAGATGCTGACCTCTGTGGTGTCCACCGAAGGGGGAGAAGTCGACAGGTCGTACGTGATTGCGTATGCGGTGGGAATGTTGACGGTGCCACTTACCTCGTCTCCGGTCGACTTGCTGAGGTCAACGGTCCCCCCCTGCGGAACGTAGAAGGGTGCATCTTGAAAGTTGTCTCCGAGGTCTTCGTAGACCACACCGATGAAGTTCCCGCTGTCGAAGCCCTGCTCCGGCTTCACCAGGTCGTAACTACCGGCGTCGGGCCGCTGGGAGTTGCGTGCAAAGAACCCAAACAGTCCCTGCCGGGGGTTGTCGAACGACTCGTTCCCACTGAGGTAGAGGCCGAAGGCGTCTTCTTCATCTGAGTTTTGACCGCTGTAAAAGAACGAGAAGCCCTCGATCGTCGTGTCGCGGAGCGCCTTGGCGGCACTACTTCCCGAACTGCTGCCTTTCGGACTGACGTCCAGCGAGAACTCGTTGTTGACGCTGCCTCCGTTCGAGCCTCCGGAGTCGCAGGCAGTGAGGCCAACGAAGAGGGACAGAAGTGCGATGCAGAGTACACGAAGTGGAATTGAGTAATGCATGGAATCGCGATCTCTATTGTATTCGAAGAGTCGGGGTGAGAGTTGATAGGCACGGGAACGTTTTCTTGCCACGCCTCACAAAAAATACATATCGAAGACTCAGTCTTTTTTTATCACGTTTATTCGGAATTTATCCCGTTCGGTCTCCGCTAGAGGTGGCGATCCAGATAGTCCTCTGCCTCCGCCTTCACACGTCCCCGCATCGGCTGCAGGAACGCACTGAGGTTGATCGAGACGTGGACCGCGTCGGCCTCGACTTCGATGTGACCGTCGCCTCCCTGGCCGTCGAACTGAAGGGTATTGCCTGCCCACTGGGACTCGACCCCGAGCTTGTTTTCGAGCTTCTGAGCGACGTGCCCGACGGCCGTCCGTCCGTCGTCGAGGCCCAGTGAGTGCGAGCGCGTGATGTTGATGTCAGCCATTGTGGAGACCATTTGCTGGGAAGAGAAGTGCGACTGGAAAAGGGTACGAAGAACCGTGAGGCCCGTTCTCCCCGCATCGAGTGTAGGCGGGCGTGCGAGCGAGAGGGCGGGGAGACAAATGGGTGTGCCTTCGGAGCGTCCACGGGTCTCTATCCATTCTCCCCTTCCCCCATTCTCTTTCCCATTCTCCCACGCTCCCGCCCCTTGTAAGTGCCCCGCTATCGTCGTTAGTTGTGAGTGCCCCTCTCGCCAAATCTCCCCCACCGGCTCTTCCTCCTGCATGCCCGCCGTGCGTCACCGCTTCCTCTTCGTCGCCGGCCTGCTCCTACTTCTCCTGGGGCTCCCTCCTAGGGCTCACGCGCAGCCGGCCGAGACGCTGCAGTCCCCCGCTGCGTTCCTGGACTACAAGCTCGGCGAGCAATTTACCCCTCACCACCGGGTCGTCGACT
>CAYRPX010000163.1:0-7033 GCA_964426195.1 uncultured Salinivenus sp. | reverse complement strand
AAGCCCTCAGCCTCACCGGCGCTGCCCTGAGCGTGCCGGGGGTGTCCGCCGCTGCGCCCCGGCTGCGGGGGAGACGTCGATCGGTCACGGTCGCCGGGCGCGTGACGGGGCCGGACGGCGGGGTCGGCGGCGTCCCGGTGACCGACGGCGTCACGGTGACGCAGACCGACGCCGACGGCCGGTACGAACTCGCAGCGTCGCCCCGGCAGTCGTTCGTCTACCTGTCGGTGCCCGCCGGCTACCGGCTGCCGACGCACGAGACGGGCACCGCTCGCTTTTATCGCCCTCTCGATCCGGGCGATGGCGACACGGTGGAGGCCGTATTTCGCCTTCAACCCCTCGACCGGAACGACGAGGAACACGCGTTCCTTTTTCTGGCCGATCCGCAACCCCAGACCCAGGCGGAGGTGCAGGAATTTCAGGACACAACAGTGCCGGACGTCCGGCGGACCGTGGAGGCCCTCCGGGACCGTCCGGTCTTCGGCGTCGGGGGAGGGGACCTCGTGGCCGACGAGCTGTCGCTCTTTCCCGACTACGAGGACGCCGTTCAGAAAATGGGCATTCCCTTCGTGCAGGTGGTGGGCAACCACGATCTCAACTTCGATGCCCCGGCCGATCCGGGCTCGACAGCCACCTTCCGGCAGCACTTTGGCCCGGAGTACTATTCGTTTGACCGCGGGGCCGTCCACTACGTCGTGCTCGATGACGTCTACTGGCCCGGGAGTGACGGCTTTGGAGGCGACACCGACGATTACCTCGGGCACCTCGACGCAACGCAGCTGGCCTGGCTTAAGCAGGACCTCGCCCTCGTGGAGGAGGGGCGGCCCGTCGTCGTGTTTGCCCACATCCCGCCCCTCAGCACCGCCTACGAGCGGCGCGGGGAGCCGAGCCCATCAGTCCGGGGACAGATCATCAATCGAGATGCTCTCTATGAGCTGCTCGACCCGTTCGACGCGCACGTCGCGACCGGGCACATCCACGAGAACGAGCACCGCTCGGCGGGCGGGCCGCACGAGCACGTGGTCGGCACGACGTGCGGGGCGTGGTGGACCGGGCCCATCTGCTACGACGGGACTCCCCGAGGCTACGCCGTCTACGAGGTGAACGGGGAGTCCGTCGAGTGGCGATACAAGGCCACGGGTGAGGACGCCGACCACCAGATGAAACTGTATCCCGCGGGCACCGCCCCTTCGGCCCCCGACGAGTTCGTCGCCAACATCTGGGACGCCAACGATCGGTGGACGGTCGTCTGGTACGAAGACGGCGTGCGCACCGGTCGCATGGCCCGTCGCGTGGGCGTTGATCCCACAAGCGAGCGGTTGTACGCGGGCGAAGAACAGCCTGAGAAGCGCACGTGGGTCGATCCGCAGCCGACCGAGCACCTATACTACGCTCCCTTTAACCCCGATGCCAACCGGATCCGAGTGGAGGTCACCGACTGCTTCGGGCGGATGTACACCGAGACGCTCAGGCCGGAGACGAACTGGTCTTCCTCCTCCAAGTAAGTGGGGCGTGCGACGAGGCGGCAGGCCGTGGGGGGTTATCCCGATTGCAGCCTGTCCCGATCGCCCGGAGTATTTCGCGTTTTTATTCGTACTACGCAATACAGGCGGAATCCCTCACGACTTTTGTTTCCCTGTTGTCGTCCCCATGCCCCGATTCGTCCTTCTCCGCATTCTCCTCGTTCTTTCGCTTACCGGCCTGGCCGGTTGCAGGGGAGGAGACGCCCCGCCTTCTTCGGAGGAGGTCGACGGGCCCCTTACCCGCATTGCCTTCGGATCGTGCAACCGGCAGGCCCGGCCCCAGCCGTTATGGAACCCCATCCGGGCGACCGAGCCGGATCTATGGGTCTGGCTTGGGGACAACATCTACGCCGATACGGAGGACATGGCCACCATGGAGTTGATGTACGCTCGGCAGCGCCGCCGGTCCGGCTACCGGGCCCTCCGTCGGGACACGCGCGTGATCGGCACGTGGGACGACCACGACTACGGGGCCAACGATGCGGGGCGGACGTATCCAAGGCGCGAAAGCAGCCAGCAGCTTCTGCTCGATTTCCTCGGCGTGCCGGACGACAGCCCTCGGCGGCAACGTCGCGGCGTCTACAGTGCCCACACGTTTGGACCACCGGGCCAGCGCGTGAAGGTCCTTCTCCTGGACACCCGCTATCACCGCGATCCCCTGACGCCGGATACGACCTCCGAGCAGCGGTATCTGCCCAACGAAACGGGAGACATCCTGGGCGAGGAGCAGTGGGCCTGGCTCGAACAGGAGCTCCGCACGAGCGACGCGCAGATTCACCTCATTGGCACCAGCATTCAGGCCATACCGGCCGAGCACGCGTGGGAGAAGTGGGCCAATTTTCCGCAGGCGCGCGACCGGCTGTTCGAGGTGATTCGCCGCAGCGGCGCCCCGGGCGTCCTCCTCCTCAGCGGCGACCGTCATCACGCCGAGCTGTCTCGTCTGGAGGGACGGGTCGGCTACCCGCTCTACGAGCTGACGGCCAGCGGACTTACCCACCACGCTCCCCCCCACGAGGAACCGAATCGCCACCGCCTCGGATCGATCGTCACCGCCCTCAACTTTGGGCTCCTTACAGTTGACTGGGACGCCGATCCCGTCCGGATTCGCCTGGAGGTGCGCGGAAGAGACAACGATCGCCACTTCGGACGTACCCTCTCGCTTGCCAGTCTGCAGCCCCCGAGCGAGGAGAGGTAACGTCACGTCCAGGGGCTTCTCCCGCCGTCCCCTTCGTCGAAATCCCCCGACTGGTGCCTCAGATTGGAACGCGGAGGCCGCTGGAAAGGGAAAAGTGGGGGGGCTCCGTGAGCGTCACGCTGGGCGCAGCAAAGAAGGTGACCCCGACCTCAATCCGGACTTCTCCCCCCAGCTGGACCCCTCCGGTACTACGCGTTCTCTCCAGGGGACGCGTCGTCGTCCCATACGGGGGCACGTCATTGAACACGGTGTACGTGCCGTCCTCGATTTTTAGGAGGTGTTGAAGGCCGATCGTGCCGTACAGCCCGACGCCCTGGAACCGAACGGCCCGCGCGTGAAACGACAGCCTCACCGTCCACAGGCGTTGGTCAAACGTGCTCCGGGTGAAGGCGCTGGACTGTTTGCGCTGCTTCGCGAAGAAGTAGTCGGACTGGAGGCCGATCCCGAAACGGCCGGCAATCTGCTTGGTGACGGTGAGACCGATCCCAGACGCCTGCGGCTCACCAGCGTACGTGTACTCGGCCCCCAGCGACAGCCAGCGGCCGTCGTCCTGAGCGTGTACCGAAGGAAGGGCGCCGCTCAGAAGAAGGAGGAATGGAACCGCCCAGGCGGCCCAGCGGCTCATGATCGTGGCACGGGGCATGGCGGACGACGGAGCTGGTTTGCGACGGGTCGAGGAGCGGCCTGATGAGTCCCGGCATCGCCGGCGCAGGCCCATTTTGTGTACACGCGAACGCGGGGCGGCACACAGAGGAAGCCTCGGCCTCCGTCGATCCCCGAAGGATCCCTCCCCCTATGCGCCGCTCGGCACCTCCACTCGTTGTCCGCCGGCCGCGATGGACTCGTAAATGGCCTCGATGACCTGGAGGTCGCGCAGCCCCTCCGTGCCGTCGACCCGAGAGGTCCGGTCGTCGAGGACGCACTTGGCAAACGCGTCCATCTGACGGGCCTGCTGATTGACGTTCGACAAATTCATGGGGCCCTCATGCGTCCGGCCCTGGATGCCGCCGTATCCGTAGGAGGGTCGCACTTCAACCCACCCCTCGTCGGCCGTCGCGTAGAGCCGGTTGAAGCCCGCGTTGTAGCTGGTGCTGCCGTTCATCACCGTGCCGCTGGGGAACTCCAGCTGGAAAAAGAGCGTCTCGTCGACCTCGTCGAAGATCTCGGGCCGCGTCTTGTATTCCTGCGCCGTGACGGTCTCCGGCTCCTCGCCGGTCACGTAGCGGCCCGCCTGGATCGCGTAGATGCCCACGTCCACGAGCGCGCCGCCGCCGGCCATCTCCTTGTCGAGGCGCCACTGAATGTGAGGGGCATCTGTCGCGGAGTCGGAAATGTGAAACCCGAATCCGTTCTGCATTACCGAGACGGGGCCGTACACCTCCTCCTGGCCGAACTTCATGGCCCGCTGATGATGCGGCTCGAAGTGAAGCCGATAGCCGATCGAGAGCTTCTGCCCGTTTCGCTCGCAGGCCTCAATCATCGCCCGGCAGTCGTCGGCGGACGTGGCCATCGGCTTCTCGCAGATGACGTGCTTGCCCGCTTCGGCCGCCCGGATCGTGTACTCCGCGTGCATGGCGTTGGGGAGCACCACGTAGATGATGTCGATGTCCGGATTCTCGCCGATCCGGTCGAAGGTCTCGTAATTGTAGACGTTCGACTCTGGGAGGTCGTACTTCTCTTTCCACGTCTCCGCCTTTTCCGGCGTGCCCGTCACGATGCCGGTGAGCTCGCAGATGGACGTTTCCTGGAGGGCCGGGGCCAACTGGCCGGTGGCGTAGTTGCCGAGCCCAACGAGCGCCACGCCCAGGGACGGGCGGGGCTGGGCGACCACGGGAGAGGCGAGAGGACTCGCGACGGAGGCCAGGGCGGCCCCCCCTACGCCCCGAGAAAGGGTCTTGAGAAAGCGGCGGCGTGAGGAAGGCGCGGTCGGGGATACGTCGAAGGAAGAGGGCATTGGGGAGGAAGACATTGGGTGCAGAGGGGATACCGTGAACGGAGTGCAGGAATCGCAACGGAAACGTCCCCGGTTGGATTCCTGAAGGGGGCTATTTCTGAGGGGGCCGGTGCGCCATTCCGCTCGTCGGAGGGCCCGTCGTTTGGGACTGTCGTCTCCGTCCGATGGCGCCGGAGTCGACCGTTCGCGTAGCTCAGAGCGTTTGGGGAGACGGCGAGGACCTGCGCTCCGGACTGGAGCAGACCGAACGCTGATTTTATGACGGGGACCGCCTCGCGAAGCATGAGCGGCGACCCTGGCTGGTAGGAAATTCCACCAGAACTGGAACAATTATAGTATAGATTCAATAAATCTGCATAGTATCGTTCCCCAAAAGTGCTCAGTGCGTCCTGCTGCGCCGTAGCTCAATTCACCAGGTCCGAGACCATATCAGCCATGACGCAACTCGCGCGCTTCTGTCTGATTGCTGCACTACACGTCCCCGCCTGTCTCGCTGTCTCGACCTCTACTGCACTCGGGCAGGAACCGGCTCAGCCCACCCTTCAACTCGATTCCACGCAGATACATCAAGTCCCCGATCTGCAGTTGCCAACGTCCGGTACTCTCGTTCTGCCGGACAGTCTCCTCCAGAATTTTCGTCCAGAGAACATTACCCGCATCGGTCCAGACCAGGTGGCGGCCGATACGAGCATTGGGCCGGACGCCCAGGAGCTTTCCATCGATGCGGGGGCGGTTGCCGTGTTATCGGAAGGAGCCCCCTTCCAGAAAGTGCCTTCCACCTTGGCCGTCCCGGACGATCCCGTAGCGGAGGGCGATTCCGGAGGTCCCTCCCGCGCAACCGGGCGCCCCGTTTACCAGGCTCCTATTCAGGTTCTGTCGAATCCTGCGTCCGGCTCACCGGCCCAGGGGACGCTGCTGATGCGCTCACAACAGAATGGCTTTGTGATGACCGAGCGCCCCTCGATCTTCGAGACAACCCTGCAAATCTGGCTGGAGAGCGATGCCGGAATGGAACAGGTCCCCCTCGCTTCGCCTGTCGAAACCGTGGTGACGGCCGAGAATGCCGTTTCGGTGGAGTCTTCTCCCTTCACGTTCGAGTACTTTAACGACATAACCACCGTAAACGTCCGGGCCCGTCCACAACGCGATTCGCTGGCGGTTTCGGTCGGGCTGCCGGGACAAAACTCGCCGCGGGCCCTGCTGGGCGTTCGCCGACCAGAGCTACGCGTTTCTGCTTCGCCCCGCCGCATCGAAGGGTTCGGACTGGGGGAGAGTACCGTCCAGGTCCACGTGCCCGGCAGCTACCCTTCGACCGAAAGTCTGTCCGTCGCCACGCAGTCGTCCACCGCGGAGCCGACAGCGCAAGAGATCAAACCTGGCACCCTCGGCAGCTTCACGATCCGTTCGTGGGGCGTCGGGGAGGAGACCATTCGGATCAGAGGGGGCACGTTTGCGGAGGCGGGACGAACCGTCCGCGTCGACTTTATCTGGCCGGTCTACTTCATTCTGTTTGCACTGGCCGGCAGCCTCACCGGTGGGGGGCTCCGCTACTACCGCCGCCGCTCGCCTGCAGGGGACCGACCCGTTCGCCTTGCCGGCATCCTGGCGTCGGGCGTGCTCATCGGAATCGTGGGCGCGGTGCTTTATGGCATTGGCGTGAGCCTCTTTCCACTGATTCCGGCGGGGAAGACGGGGCAGGCGGTCGTGTTCGTCGTCTCCGCCGCTGCGGCGGTCACAGGTCCTACCCTTCCCTTTGAGGAGATGTCGGCGCCTGCATAACGCTTCGAGCAGCGGGCCAAGGTAGACGGTTGACCCTGCGCGGATTGGCGAGGTCGGGGTTGAATGGTGGCGGCAAGATCAGACGCCTGAGGTGCGAAACCCACCTCTCCCTGGATGGCTACAAGCCGGAACGAGGCCCCCACCGTACTCCTACATGCCCGGCTGATCACAGGTAGAGATCCCGGATGTCCGACCTCCCCATCGAAGACGTACTGCCGGATTTGAAGGCGGCCCTCCGCGAGCGTACAGAGGCGGTCCTGCAGGCACCCACGGGGGCGGGCAAGACGACCCGCGTTCCGCTGGCCCTGCTGGGAGAAGAATGGCGCGGCGACGACAAGATCATCGTGCTGGAGCCGCGACGCCTGGCGGCGCGGGCCGCCGCGCAGTACATGGCCAAGCAGCTTGGCGAGCAAGCGGGCGAGACGGTCGGCTACCGCGTCCGGATGGACACCCAGGTGAGCCGCCGGACCCGCATCGAGGTCGTCACCGAAGGGGTGCTCACGCGCATGCTACAGGACGACCCCACGCTGGAGGGCGTCGGCGCGGTTCTCTTTGACGAGTTCCACGAGCGCAACCTGCAGG
>CAYRPX010000162.1:4974-7106 GCA_964426195.1 uncultured Salinivenus sp. | reverse complement strand
CCCTCAACCTGAAGCTGCTCGATCCACTGGCAGTCATCAAGCGCGTCGAACAGGCGTACTACGACGATCACGCACCCCCAACATGATCGGGATGGCGCTCTACACCGACGGCGGCACGGTGGGCACCGAGCCGTACACCGCATCCGGAAAGTACATCGACCGGATGAGCAACTACTGCTCGCACTGCCGCTACGACCCGGACGAGGCCACCGGCGAGGACGCTTGTCCCTTCACGTCGCTCTACTGGGACTTTCTGAATCGGCACCAGGAGCGCTTTTCGGACAACCGGCGGATGAACCTTCAACTCGCGAACGTGCGGCGGAAGGACGACGAGGAGCTGGACGCGATTGCGGAGCGGGTGGTCGACCTTCGGACTCTGGCCGAGAACAACAATCTCTGAGGGAGCGTAAAGGACCCCGACTGGCGTCACGCCCGTCTCAGCGCAGTGGACGATACCATTGCGAAGCGGCGCTCTCGCTCCCTAACTCATCAGATCAGCGGCCAGTTGCTTTTTCAGGAGACCGGCGAGCTCGGAGGCGATGTCTCGGATTTCCGCACGGGCCTTCGCAGTGCCAGGGAGATCCATGACGGTGATCCCTTCGTTCATCGCCTCCGCGTACGCCACCCGTTGGGAGGTTCTCGCCTCAAATACCGGAAGATCGTGCCGTTCGAGGCGCCCCTTCACCTCCGCCGCCAGGTTGGTCCCCACAATCTGTCGGGAGACCACAAATGCAGCGGGCGTGTCTGTCCGGTTTGCGATTTCGACGGCCGACCGGGTCGCCCAGACATCCGCAGGGGTCGGCTGCACGGGGATCAGGACCGCGTGCGAGGCCCGCACGAGGGCCCCGGTGCTCCCATCACTCTTCGGGGATCCGTCGACGACGGCTGCGTCTACCCCTTCTTGGAGGAGGGAAATGCGCTTCTGGAGCGACACGGCTGTCGGACCATCCTCGACGTGACACACCGGCAGGTCGTAGCCGTCGGGCTGGATGCCCCTCCACTTCGTCGCCGTCCGCTGTGGATCGGTATCGATGATCAGGACCTCGTTTCCCTCAAGCTGGATCGCTCGGGCGAGATTGGTCGCAAGGGTCGTCTTCCCACTTCCTCCCTTCGTGCTGGCTATTCCGAGGACGAGGGCCATGGCGCAACAGAGACAGAAATTTACGTGTGTCCGGTTCGGCCACTTGGCCTGATCGGGCTCCTGGAATGCAGACGACCGTCTGGCATTTTCGCGAACGGATGCTCCCCCGAACGGAGCCGGCTGTCTACGGGGCGGCTCTGGCAAGAAGGGGCGGGAAAGATTATAACCATACAGCAGCGCATCAAGATCCGCCAAAAGAGGACTGTGGTGTCCTCGAAGGAGCCCCACTCGTCAGGGCCACATGGACGAATTGGGTCCGGAACCGTCCAACCGGTCCACAGAGGGGAATAGGGGGTACGTACCGATTCTCCGCGGACGGCAACGACTCGACGACACTCGATGTGGAGTGAACGAACGGAGGCGGCACATGACCAGTACAGAAGTCCCTTCGTTCGGACAGTCTTTCCGTTTGGCCTCTTGACAGGGGCCTTTCCAAACGTCCGTCCGCCTTCTCCCTCGATGCCCTTATTCACTCCACATGTCCACCGCATCCATGCCCATCATAGAGATTGCCTCTCCGATCGATGCCTCGGCAACCACCGTTTTCGAATGGTACAGCCGTCCCGGCGCCTTCGAGCGACTCGTGCCCCCATGGACACCCGTTCGACTGGAACAGTCCGAAGGCATCGAGGAAGGCGACCGGGTCGTCCTCCGCATTGGCCCCAGTCCCCTTGCACTGCGGTGGGTGGCCGAGCACTACGACGTGGAGCCGGGCCGGCAATTCTGCGACCGGCAGGTTCAGGGCCCGTTCCCACACTGGGACCACACGCATCGATTCGAGCCCGGGGAAGACGACGCAAAGCGCTCCACGCTCATCGACCGCATCGAATACGAACCGCCGGGGGGGGGAGTGGGACGACAGTTCACCCCGTGGCTGGAGGACGAACTGCACCGCCAGTTTGCGTACCGCCACCGCATCACGCGTCGCGACCTCGCCCTCCATGACCGATACAATCCCGAGAACGAGTCCCTGACCATTGCTGTGAGCGGC
>CAYRPX010000162.1:0-4964 GCA_964426195.1 uncultured Salinivenus sp. | reverse complement strand
GGCACCTCCGGCCTCGTCGGGGCGAACTTGGTGTCCTTCCTTACCACGGGGGGACACACCCTCAAGCGACTTACCCGCTCGGGACCAACGGGGGAGAACGAAATCCTATGGGACCCACGAACCGACCGAATCGAAACGGCGAAGCTAGAGGGCGTCGACGCGGTCATTCACCTCGCGGGGGAGAATGTATTCGGCCGGTGGACCCCCGCAAAAAAGCAGCGCATCTATTCCAGCCGGGCGGACGGCACGCGCCTGCTGGCCGAAGCGCTGGCAGAACTTGACGACCCGCCCGAGGCATTCGTCTCCGCCTCCGCCGTCGGCTATTACGGGGACCACGGCACGGAGCAAATCACCGAGGAGAGCAAACCGCGGGATCCCGGCTTCCTGAGCGAGGTCTGTGAGGCCTGGGAGGCGGCCACCGAGCCGGCCGCGGCCGTCGGGATTCGTACCGTGCAGATGCGCACTGGAATTGTCCTAACCCCTGCCGGCGGGGCCTTGCGACTCATGCTTCCAGCCTTCTGGCTCGGCCTCGGCGGACGGGTGGGAACAAGGAACCAGTATTTTCCCTGGATCACGCTCGACGACGTCCTCGGTGGCTTCTACCATGCCCTGTGGACCGACGACCTCGAGGGCCCGGTCAACCTCACCGCCCCGACGCCGGTCACGATGGAGGCCTACACGAACACTTTGGCCGACATCCTACACCGACCGGCGTTCCTGAACGTCCCCTCCTCCCTCGTCCGTACCATAGGGGGAGAAATGGCGGACGAGATGATTCTCGCCAGCGCCCGCGCCATGCCCCAGAAGCTTCGGGACACCGGATACGAGTTTGGATCTTCTACACTCGAGGAGGGACTCCGGCACGTGCTGGGACGAATGTCGCCGGACGCCTGAACCGAGCGACGCCACCACGAGCCGTTGCGTGTGCTCCCCCGTGGGATGCGGTTCAGTTTCCAATCCCAACCACTACGCAATCCGGGTCTTTCACCCTGCCGTAGTGGCGGTGCGAATCTAGGAGTTCTCTGTCCCCGAGCAGGGTCCGCACGTTCTCGGATCCCGTCTGCACACCGGGATGGGGCCGCACCTTATGCCCCCGAGCGCCAAACGGCCTGAGGCTTCCCCGCAGGCCCTCCCCGCTCATCGCGGCCAGCAGGTCGGCCACCTCGGAGAGGCGCTAGGTCCTCGCGCAGTGCGGCCAGTCGTTCGTCGAGGTCAGCGTGGATGGTCTCGATCTAAACGGAAGACGGGGAATTGGCAAAGTGCAGGGTGGGGAAGAGAAAATTCGGAGGGTGCAACGCCGGTCGGAGCGCAAACAGTCCGCTGATAGCTTCCGACCGGGCCCTTCGGCCCGACAAAAATCTGACCGGTCAGATTCGTCAATACGCGGCCTTTTCGAACGGAAAGACTGGTGGAACGTTGCTTTTCCACGTCTCCTACCCGTGCAGAATAAAATCCCCTCACACATGGAAAACCCCGACGTTCTCGTAATTGGGGCCGGGCTGGCCGGCCTGAGCTGTGCCCGTCGCCTCCACGAGCGAGGCCTTGCTGTGCAGATTCTGGAGGCGACCGACCGGGTGGGCGGGCGCGTCCGAACCGAGACGGTCGACGGCTTTCGGCTAGACCGGGGCTTCCAGGTACTGCTCACGGCCTACCCAGAAACCCAGCGGGCGCTGGACTACGAGGCACTCGACCTGCACGCCTTCCCCGACGGCGCGATCGTGCGCTACAATGGCCGCTTCCATCGAGTGGCCGATCCCCGTCAATATCCCCTCAGTGCGCCCCGGACGCTCCTGTCTCCCATCGGGACCTTGGCCGACAAGGTGCGTGTGCTTCGCCTCCGCCGTCGGCTGACGCAGCAGAGCATTCCGCAGGTTATGGAGCGGGAGGAGCAATCGACACTCGACGCGCTGCGGGGACGGTGGGGCTTCTCGTCGTCCATAATCGATCGTTTTTTTCGCCCTTTCTTCGGCGGCATCTTTTTCGACCGAACGCTGCAGGCGTCGAGCCGCATGTTCGAGTTCGTCTTCAAGATGTTTGCGGAGGGCCGGACCGTACTCCCGGCCGGCGGGATGGACCAGATTCCGAAGCAGATGCGACAGTCCCTGCCGGACAACGCCGTACGGCTTAATACTCGCGTGGAGGCCGTTGACGGGCAGACCGTGACGCTGACGAACGGGGATACGTGGGAGGCCCCCGCCGTGGTGGTCGCCACCGAAGCTCCTGAGGCCGATCGGCTCGTCGGCGACATTTCTCCCACTACGGGACGATCGACGGTGTGCCTGTACTTTGATGCTCCGCGCTCCCCCCTCGACGATCCCTTTCTCGTGTTGAACGGCGACGGCGTGGGTCCCGTCAACAACGTCGCCGTGCCCTCCGAGGTGGCCCCGGACTACGCCCCGGACGACCGGGCACTCGTGACCGCCGTCATCGTGGGCGAACCGCCAGAGAAGGGAGCAGCCCTTGAGCAATCCGTTCGAGAGCAGCTCATCGACTGGTTCGGCCTGGAGGCGGGGGGGTGGACCCACCTCCAGACCCAACACATCCCCTACGCCCTCCCCGAGCAGGCCCCGCCGTTCCTGTCCTCACCCGAAACGTCAGTCCGTCGTCGCCCGGGCCTCTACGTCTGCGGCGATCACTGCCGCACCGCCTCCCTCAACGGTGCCGTTGCCGCGGGCCGGGCTGCTGCCGATGCCGTTTGGACCGATCACACAACTTGACTCTCCCCCCTCAATCGTTTTCTCCCTATAATTCGAATCGAAGAGGTGCCGTAAGAGAAAACGACCGCGGAGGGCGGTTCAGCGTCGGCCAGCGGCCGTCCCTCCAAATTCCGAGGCAGATCCTGCGCTCCATTTCCAGATTACGTTCCTCCTCGCTTCGAGGGTCTCCCTGCCATGACACTGCTTCTGGTGCACACCGCGGTCACCCTCCTTATGTTTGGGGTGATCCTCGTCGTCCAACTCGTTCACTACCCCCTCTTCCGGTATGTGGGTCCGGATAGGTACGACGCGTTCCAGTCCGAGCACATGCGACGGATCACGTGGATCGTGGGCCCGGCCATGACGACAGAACTCGTGACGGCAGGACTTCTCGTGTGGCGGCTGCCGCTCGGTGTGCCGGCCTGGGCGGGATGGACTGGCCTTGGGCTCGTCGGCTTTCTCTGGGCCACCACCGGTCTGGTCCACGTGCCTCTGCACCGGCGACTCATGGACGGCTTCGACGGTGCGGCGCATCGTCGCCTCGTCGCCACGAACTGGCTGCGGACAGGGGCCTGGGCGCTACGAGCGGGACTCGTGCTGTGGATCATGGGGGCGACGCTGGGGCTCCGGTAGCCATGGGCCGATCCTCCGTTGCATTCATATCTTCCGAAATGTATCATCAATCTTACATCTATCTTTCAACACATAACAAGCCCATGACCGGAAGCGCGTACGAGACGACCAACCAGTTTCTTCAGGACGGCTTCGATGTCCTGGAACTCGCTCCTAAGACTGAGCACATGCTCAAGACGCCGGCCCGAGAGGTACGCGTCGAGCTCGTCATCACGAGGGACGACGGGTCAGTTGGCAATTTCATCGGCTACCGTGTTCAGCATGATAACGCCCGCGGTCCGTTCAAGGGCGGGCTTCGCTACGATGGAAGTGTCAACCGCGACGAGGTGCAGTCGCTCGCGAGCCTCATGACCTGGAAGACGGCCCTAATCGACGTCCCGTACGGCGGGGCCAAAGGTGGCATCCAGGTCGATCCCCACGACCTGAGTGATGGCGAGATCGAGCGACTCACCCGTCGGTTCGTGGAAACCACCCACGAGCTCATCGGCCCGACGACGGATATCCCGGCCCCCGACATGAACACCGACGGGCAGGTGATGGCCTGGCTGTTTGACGAGTACTCGAACTTTCACGGCTTCAAACCCGCCGTGGTGACGGGCAAGCCCGTTGACGTGCATGGCTCGGTGGGACGTGACGCGGCGACAGGGCGCGGGTGCCTGTTCGCTCTGCGCGAGGCGCTTCACCACGACGACCGGAACCTGGAGGACGTGACCGTGGCCATCCAGGGGTTCGGCAACGTGGGAACCTGGGCAGCCCGTCTCCTCCACGAGAAGGGCGCGACGGTTATCGCGGTGAGCGACAGCTCAGGGGGCTACTACGATCCCACCGGTCTCAAAGTCCCGGCGGCCTACGAGCACAAAACCACGACGGGAAGCCTGGAGGGTCTAGAGGGAGCAACTCCTGTCAGCAACGAGGAGCTCCTGATCCTGGATTGCGACGTGCTGCTGCCCGCGGCCCTGGGGCACGTCCTTACCGAGGAGAACGCGGACGACGTGCAGGCCGACTACGTGGTGGAGGGCGCCAACGGGCCCACGACCTACGCGGCCGATCAAATTCTTGAGGAACGCGGCATCACCTGCATTCCCGACATCTACGCCAACGCCGGCGGCGTCACCGTTAGCTACTTCGAGTGGGCCCAGAACATCCAGCACTTCAGCTGGGACGAAGCGCAGGTCAATGATCAGTTGGAGGAGCGCTTCGTGGACGCCCACCAGGCCCTGCGGGAGACAATGGAAACCCACGACGTGTCGATGCGGACCGCCGCTTTTGTCAACGCCATCGAACGGGTGCTCCACGCGACCGAGATGCGGGGCCTCCAGTAGCAGGACTCGGGACCTTGAGAGCCCCCGCGGTCTCGATTAGGAAGATCGACGGCGAGTCCTACGTAATATATCGAATATTGAATATGGAAAGCGTGTTTACATATTCCGCGAGTCTAACCCAATTGACATAGGCACGAGCCGGTTCGCAAAACCTTTGCACTTTCAAGGGGTTGTAGGGATGCGGGATGTATCTATCCTGAGTGCTTTGACGTAATTATAGGTTATGCCTCCTCCGCCGCCGAACTCTGCCGATTTTCCTATTGAAATTTCAGACAGGGCATATTTCTTTTCGGCAGTAGGTTGCGATGGGAGT
>CAYRPX010000161.1:0-7148 GCA_964426195.1 uncultured Salinivenus sp. | reverse complement strand
TCAAGATCGACATCGAACATGCCCTCAGCGCGCTGCACGACCGCGAGGCTGAGATCACGCGCCTCTACTTCGGCATCGGGCGCGAGCATCCGCTTACTCTCGAAGAAATCGGCAAACGCTTCGACCTCACGCGGGAGCGCGTCCGCCAGATTAAGGAGAAGGCTCTCCGAAAACTTCGCCAGCGTCACAGTCGCCAAGACCTCCAGCCACACACCGAATAACCGGTACGACCTGCTTCTCCGTCTCTCCTCGCACTGAGCAACTCGGGCGCGCTCCTCACGGAGTGCGCCCGTTTTCGTTGAAGGATGTTGATAGGAAGGGTGAAAAAACTTGCGGAGGCATTCCAGGTACGTGCTTAACGCTATCGTGGAGTCGTGCCGTTTTTGACTCTGCAGATCCCGTTTTCTCCTTCGCAGATCCGTCGGCTCCCAGGACGGCTGTGCAAAAGTAGATCTGCGACGAAAAATTCCTGTACCGATCGGCATGTGGTCGTCTCCCCCCCGCCTCCTCCGCGCCACGGCTCAGAATCGCGTGGTCCTGAGCTACGCGGTGCCCCCTCGTCGGGTCGCACCCCTGCTCCCAAGCGGCCTCGTCCCAATCCAGCGAGACGGAGTGGCGTATGTCAGTCTCGCCTGCGTGGAGCTTACGAAAGTCCAGGTACTCGGCCTCCCCAGTCCCATCGTTCGACGGATGCCGGTGGTTGAACTCCGCATGCACGTGCGCCGGGCGGCAGCCTCCTCGAACGAACGGGGAACGTGGACCGTGCGGGCACACGTGCCCCGGCGCCTTGTGGCGTGGGGAGCCCGCCTCCTCTACGGCGAGCCTGTGTACGTTACGTCGATGCAGCCGATGCGGCGCGAGCAGGTCGAGCACGTGGAGGTGACGTATCGTTTCGACTGGAAGGGCCGGGAACAGCGAATTCGCGTTCGGGGAACGCGCCCCCCTGTCTTGCCCGCCCCCGATGCCCTTGCCTCCTCCTTTCTGGGTTCGACCTGGCGGTTTGGAACGAGGCGGGACGGATCCTTGCGCCGAACGCGTATCGAACGCCCGGCAGCCCCCCTCCATCGCGTGGAGGAGCACCACGTAACCGTCCAGTGGTCGTCCATCTACGGCGAGATCGGACAGTTGCTGACGGATCGTCAACCGGCCCTCGTTCTTCTCTCACCCGGCATGCCCGTAACACTGCGGTGGCGAGAACGCGTCTAGAAGAGGGGCGGAGCTGGCGAGTGACGACAACGGGCTCTTCGCTCCTCCTCACCGAGGAGTGCCGGTGTATAATCGGTGGAGACGAGTGCATCGGAGTGAAAGTTTGTAGACAGATCTCCGCCTGGAACGCCCGTCCCTCCGGAAAGCACTTCTTCCCTCCGGCAAAGGCCGGTGATCTCCTTATGGAGACAACGCCGCACAGGGACCGGAGAACGCATATCCCAAGACCGCTCGCCATCCCCGGTGAAGGATTCCCCAAAAAGCACTAGCGTTGCATTTCACCGAT
Source organism: uncultured Salinivenus sp. (assembly GCA_964426195.1). GTDB lineage: Bacteria > Bacteroidota > Rhodothermia > Rhodothermales > Salinibacteraceae > Salinibacter. The sequence goes on along the minus strand of CAYRPX010000161.1, from coordinate 5,656 downwards.
GCCGTTGATACACTCCAAAGTATACACTTGGGCCTCCCCGTACTCTCTGATTCGCGGCTCCCTTCTTTCGCCTCCTCCTGCTCTATGCGATTCTTCCCCTCCTCTTTTCGGCCCAGTCCATATGTTGGATTCGCTTTTCTCCTCGCGTTCGCCGTCGGGCCGTGGAGCCCGTCGCCCGTCCAGGCACAAGGCTTCGGCGTCTACGAGCAGGGGACGTGTGCCATGGCCAGAGCGGGAGCCACCGTCGCGGACGGCTGTGGGGATGGCTCGTCCATCTACTTCAATCCCGCCCACGTCGCCGACGCCGGCGGAGTTACCGCCTCGCTTGGGGCGACCGTGATTGACGCCGCCGGAGAATTTACATACGACTATACCACCCGACCACCGTACCGGGGTGCCGAGATAAATCTCGAAAACGACCCAATTCCCATCCCTCACGGCTACCTCACGTACGGACTCACTGAGCGACTCGGCCTCGGCCTTGGCGTGTACGTCCCATACGGCCTGGAAACGAATTGGCCTGTGCAGCTCTCCGACGGTACATACTTCGACGGAGCATTTGAAGGCTTCAAAAGCCGCATCCAAAACATCTACGTGCAGCCGACGGTCGCTTACCAGATTACCCCGAAACTGCGCCTGGGGATGGGCCCCATTCTGGCAATCTCGGCAGTGGAGTTGCGGCAGGTACTCGATCTCTCCCAGCAATCGACCCCGGGAGACGGCCCTACCTTCGGAGAGTTGGGCGTTCCCTTCCACACCGCATTCGCTCGCGCCGGGCTCGAAAGCACCAATCAGCTCGGCGTCGGGGCCAACGTCGGCGTGACCTATCAGGCAAGTGAGCGCTGGTCCGTTGGTCTCCGCTTTACGAGCCCGGTCACGATCTCCTACGAAGGAACCGCCAAATTTACACAACTCCAGACCGGACTCACCTTTCCCACAACCAGCCCCCTCGCGCAAGACCTGAACGGGGACGGAACACCGGATCCGACCCCGGCGGACCTCCTCCTCGCTAGTCAATTCGACACGGAGGGCGTGCTCGACCAGTACGAACAGCGGGCCATCAGCGACGGCTCTCTCAGTTCTCAGACGGTCGAAACGGAGATTACCTTTCCGCTTCAGCTCGTCGGCGGGGTGAGCGTCCAGGCCACCGAGAAGCTCCTGCTGCTCGCCGACTATCAGTTCACGGGCTGGTCGACCTTCGAGGAAATCCCGCTAACCTTCGAGGAGCTCGGCGAGCGTGTGCGGGAGCAGAATTACAACAGCACGCATGCCGTCCGCCTCGGTGCGCAGTACAATCTTCTAGAGAAACTGACAACCCGCCTCGGCTACCTCTACAACACTCCTGCCTCGCCGGACGAGGTCGTGACACCGCTGCTTCCGGAGTCCGACCGCAACCAGTTCACGATCGGAGTCGGCTGGCGGCCCGTCGAGCGCGCTGAGATCAACGTCTCGTACCAGTTGCTTCAGCAGAACGACCGGCGAGGCCGGGTCCGTGGCCCCCTCCCCGGTGAGTCTCTCACGACCGATCTCAATCAGGGCCTCTACAGCTTCGGCGCCAACCTCTTCGGCACCACCCTCACCCTGCATCTCTAGTCCACGATGAATTTGTTCCAGCTCCCCCGTTCTCTCTCTGCGGGTGCCCTCCTATTGATCGTCCTCACGCTGCCCTGGCTCTCGGGATGTAGCGATGAGACCCTCACGGCCCCGGAGATTCAAAACGACCTGTTCAACAGCTACGTGGCCCTGGGCAACAGCATCACGGCCGGGTTTCAGTCGAGCGGCATCAACCAAAACACGCAGCAGGAGTCCTACGCCGTGCTGCTGGCCGAGCAGATGGGCACTCCGTTCACCATCCCCTCCCTGGCCCTCCCTGGCTGTCCCCCGCCTCTATCCCAGCTTTTCCCCCCCGAACGGATCGACGAAGAGACCAATTGTGAGCTCCGCAATCCTTCAGCGTCGTCGCCCCCGAACAATGTGGCGGTCCCGCAAGCAGCAGTGGCTGACGTTCTCAGTAACCATTCGCCCGCCGCGAATCCAAACCCGCTCACCCAGTTCATCCTCGGCGGCCAGACGCAAATTGAAGCAGCCAAACGAGCCAATCCCACATTCTTGACGGTCTGGATTGGAAACAACGACGTTCTCGCAGGTGCACTCAGGGGCGATCCCAGCCTCGTGACGCAGCCCCAGGCGTTCGAAGCGCGGTACTCGCAACTGGTAAACGAAGTGAAATCCATCGGCACCCTCGAAGGAGCCGTATTCGTCGGAATTGCGGACGTGACCAATATTCCTCACCTTTCCGCCGGTGCGGCCTATCGGGAGGCCATTGCAGCCGGCCAAGAGGCGGGCGCTCTCTCGCCAAACATCGAGACGCAATCGTGCGCGCCATCGGAGTCGGGGATGGTCCAGGTTCCCTTTCAACACGGGGCGGCGTTATTGCAATCCGCCCAGGGACTCATGCAGTTGGGCTCCTCAGAGGTCCTCACGCTCGACTGTTCCCAGGACCGAACCGTTGAGGAAACCATCCGCCAGAGCCTGTCCGATGAACTCGAAACTGTGATCTTGGATCAGATTGCTGAAACCATCAGAATCATTTCTCTCCTCGCCCCGCAGGAGATCTCGATTCTTCAGAGTCGCGTATCGGACTACAACAAGTTTATCAAAAGCCAGGTCGACGACGAATACGGGTACGTGGACCCGAACCCGCTCTTCAGTAACAATAGCGAGCAGATTCCAGATTTCCCGGAGCTGTTCGAGAATCCCAACACCCCCTGGGACCCTTCTCAACCGTTCGGTCCCCTGTTCAGTCTCGACGGCATCCACCCAAGTGCCGCCGCCCACCGCTTGATTGCCAACGAAATTATCGGCGAGATCGAAAGCACCTACGACATGGAGCTTCCATCCGTAGAGACGCCATAAGGCAACGCCGAGCTAGGAGGATGTATCGGGAGTGACTGATGAGTCACCGTCGCTTTCACCCGCATTTGATGGCTGATCGGGAGCCGAAATTGTGGTGTCCGTGGACGGAATGGTCGCCGGCTCCGGAACAGCCTTTCTCGTCGTGTCTCGCCGAGTCGTATCCGCGGCTTGAAGCATGATCGATCCGTTCTCGGTCTGGACCTCGATGAGGGGCCCGCCCTCTCCCAGTTGAGCGTCATACCGCGCCCCAGCATTGACGGGCGCAAACTGCTCGGCGGTGAACGATAGGCCCTGCGTCCGAATCGTGCCCACGTTCGTCTGGGCGTCAATCTGAGCCGACGCGTTGACCGGTAGGCGGAGATGAACATCACCATTGGCCGTTTCAAGCCGAACAGGCCCCTCCCCCGGAACAGTCCGGAATCCGACCTGCACGTTCCCGTTTTTGATGGCTACCTCCACGGGCGCCGCGGCCCCGTGGACCTCCACGGCCCCGTGCGCATGCTCGATGGTCAGCGGTCCCTCCACCCCCTTAATCCGAACCGCTCCACTCAACCGATCGATTTTGAGCCTCGCCTGGCGTGGCACCTGCCCCCGAACGTCCACGGCGGCGTAGGCCTCATCGTCGGCCGAGAGGGTGTAGGTGTACGCCGACTCCGTCCCGCGTTCCGTGATCGAAACTCCCTCCAGAACCGACTGGCCGGCGTCCCGGGAGTCCCCCCGCCCGCGACGCACAAAGGTCAGGTCCGCAGTCGACTGATCCGCCCCCCTCAGGTACACCGAGCCCCGCATCCCTTCCAGCACGAGGGGGCGGTCGCTCGGGGCCACGGCTCGGCTCACCGTATCGACCACCTCCACCGACCCCAATCGTATCATCCCGTCCTTCGTCCGAACCACCTCGGAATCCCCAGAACGATCACAGGCGCTGAGCAGACCGCTGACAACGAGTACCAGCAGTGACACACCAATCCAACGAGGAAAGTACATGGCAGGACTTCACTCTGAGACAAGGAGCACGAGACTGAGACTGGACGTTCAGTGAAGCTCGATGTTCTGGATGAACCGGCGCGCCGCAAAGTAGGACCCAATCCAACCAAGCAGCACGCCCCCCGCAACCAGCCCACCGAGGAAGGCAATCTCAACATGGAGTGAGAGGGGAACCTGATCGATCTGCTGAAGAAATCCCCGGTAGATTCCCCAGACGATCCCTCCGGCCACGAGTCCCCCGAGAAATCCCTGCACGATTCCTTCCACGAGGAAGGGTCGACGCACAAACCGATCCGTCGCCCCCACCAGCTTCATCGTGCGGATGAGCAGGCGTCGGGCATAGATCGTGAGACGAATGGTATTGGCCACGAGAAAGACGGCAGCGAGCACCACGATGCTTCCGAGGGCGAGGCCGATGGCATTGATAAGCTGCCGGTTCTCGGTCACACGGACGAGCAAATCCCGGTTGAGCACGACATCGTCTACGCCTCGCCATTCTTTGATGACGTCCGCCGTGCGGGACATGCTGTCGGGATCAGCGTGGCTCGGCTCCATCTCGATCTTAATCGAGGCCGGAAGGAAGGTCGGATCCTCGAAGGCGGAGGCCCCTTCCCCGAACTCACGCCGAAAAATGTCGGCTGCCTCCTCGTGGGATACAAACTCGGTCTGAGCCACGCCCGGAATCGTTTTGATGCGAGCATGCAAGGCCTCTTGCTCCTCCTCTGTCGCGTTCTGCTCGATGAAAACCTCCATCCGGCTCGCCTGCTCACGCAGCATGTCCGACACCACCTTTGCCTCGTACCCCACGATCCCAAATACCCCAACGAGAATGAGGGCGACCGTAATGGCGCTTGTGGATGCGAACGCAGAAAACTTGGCGCGTCGAAGATTGGCAAATCCTTCTCGGACGAAGAACGGCAGCACAGGGCCAGTATGATGCGGTGAACGAAATACCGACGCTCTACAGAGAACCTACGAAGAGTGCATCGGAAAGGGCAACCCGAAGAGGAAACGGCGATCGTATGTTAAATTCTTGGCCGCGCTCGGGGGACGCTCCTGCCTCTCTTTTGCGGATAGAGCCGGGAGAGGGTGGGGGCGGGGGAGTGCATGTCCCGAAACGTATTGGGGTGGGGATGGAGAAAAGGGGCAGGACATCCCCTCACCACGACCACGGCTCACGCCCCCGCAACACGCACCCCCAACGCTCAAAGCAAAACACTCACTGTTCACGGCCTGCCCCGTTTGGATAGGTCCTTCCCTGTGGGTACGATCCGAGAACCTGGAGCTTCATCGTAATCTCCCGGAGATGATCCAGGGCCCGCGCCACCGGTTCGTCGGCCACGGCGCCATGTACGTCGAGGTAGAAGCGGTAGCGGCCGGGGTGGCCCACAAGGGGCCGACTCTCGATCTTAGCAAGATCTAGTTCCCGAAGAGCAAAGACAGCGAGGCTCTTGAAAAGCGCCCCCGGCACGTTCTCCTGCAAGACGAAAGCGAGAGACGTCTTGGGCTCCCCCGTTCCCACCGGTGCCGCGTCCGCATCCTCCGGCGCGAGGACAAGAAACCGGGTAAAGTTTTGCACATCGTCCTGCAGGCCGTCCGCCAAGATGGTAAGGCCATAGCGCTCGGCGGCCCGGCGCGAGGCGACCGCGGCCACCGTCGGGTCCGCCGCCGCCGCCACGGCTCGGGCCGCCCCGGCGGTGTCCGGCGTGGCCTCCGGCGTGGCCTGCGGCACATGATCCCGGAGCCAGTCCCGACA
>CAYRPX010000160.1:0-7182 GCA_964426195.1 uncultured Salinivenus sp. | reverse complement strand
GGGCCGCGACACGCGGGGCGTACAGGGCATGAAGCTGCCCGGCGACCAGGAGATGGTGGGGATGATCAGCGTGCCGCCCGATGAGCGTGACAAGCTCGACGTGCTGGCCATTGCGGGGAATGGCTACGGAAAGCGCACGCCGCTCGATGACTATCGCGTTCAGAGCCGCGGAGGCAAGGGTCTTATCACGCTGAATCGGACAAATCGAACGGGCGACCTCGCAGCCATCAAGGGCGTCTATGGGGAGGAGGACCTGATGATCATCACTGAAAACGGCATCATGATCCGGACGCGGGTTGAAGAAATCAGCACAATGGGCCGCAACACACAGGGCGTGCAGGTCATCAGTCTAAAAGACGAGGACAACATTGCCGACGTGACCCGGGTGGCCGACACCGACGAGCCGAACGAGTCTGAAACGGAGGCCGAGACGGATCCTGCCGCCAAAAACGGCGAGATGGACGGCGACTCGGCCGGCGCCGCGGTGGAGGAGGCAGAATGATTCGTAAAGCGTAATACTGCGAAGGCCTCACGCATCCCGTCTTCACGCATCACGTCTTCGAATCCCGCCTGCGCTCCCAGCAGCAGAGGGGGACGGAACTGCGCAAGCGAAGAATAACACCCAGTCCTCGCTCTCACTTCCAGTCCTCGCTCTCACTTCACGACGATCATCTTCTGGGTCTTTGCGAACTCATCTCCTCGCACCCGCAAGAAGTACATTCCACTGCTCCAGCTACGGGTGTCAATCACCAACGACTCGGGCGCCTGTGCCCCCACGCGCCGTGTCTCGCTGTAGACGCGCCTCCCCGTTGCGTCGTACACTCCGATCGTTACGGGCTGCTCGGTTCGCGCCGTTAGGTCGAGCGTAGCGGCGTTTCGCACTGGATTGGGATATGGCCCCAGCGTGTACACGTCCCCGTCGAAGCTGATGTTTACATCTGCCGTTTGCTCCCCAACGACGGTGTTGTCTCCGTCCGAAGCCGAAACGCGGTACGTATAGGCTCCCGGTGCTTGTCGAGAAAGGGTAAACTCCTTCTGGTCGACGGACGACGCCACTTCTGAAAATTCTCCATTGGTCCCAACCTGCCGTTCAACCTGATAGGTGAAACCCTTGGTCCCAGGGGGTACGTCCCAGGAAAGCTCTACGGACGCCCGGCCCTGATCATCTCGGCCCGCGATGTTGCTTGCCACATTCTGGGTCCGAAAGGTTGCCTGCACAGTCGTCGGCGTCGTGGCCTCCGATCCGTCCGATTTGGTCCATCGGACCCGGAACGAGAAGGTCCCGAGGCCGAGGCTGTCGATGGTGGCGGACGGCTCATCCACCTGCTTGACCGGCTCAAACGTTCCGTCAAAGGCCTTCTGTTCGACGACGAACTCCTCAATCGTGGTGTCTTCGCGGACTTTCCAACTGAGGGTGACACGTCCGTTCGTCGGGTCGGGCGACTCCGCGAACTGGAGGCCAAATACGTCGGTAAGGTATCGAAGGCAGCCGCTTCCCAAAGGCCACTGCATGTCGTCCAACTGTCCACAGACGATCGGACCCGGGAGGCGGTTGGTCTCGGCGGTGTTTGTCACTGGAGTCAGGAGGGCATTTCTACTCCCTGGAAGATACGTCTCTTCATCGAGGTGCGAGATGCTCGATCCCGAACTGTATTGCGAGGGAGCATAGATTTTCGGCGGAACGGGTCCGGATCCCAGGTCCGCCGTGGCGTTGGACCCCGACCCATCGAAGACGAGCTGATTCCCTGTAAACGCGTCGGCGAGGGCTTCGGAGGGATTCGGGAATTCCGACTCGTTGGTCAGGAACACACGAGACTCGTTGCTCTGCTCCGCGAGGAAGATCGTGTACAAGAGGGGCACCGACCCATCCGATCCCGAGAAGTCAATTCCATACCCTCCTTCTTCTTCAGAGACGTCCGTCGCCGCGAGATACCCGAGCCCATGCGCAATCTCGTGGAGCACGATGGACGTAAAGTCGATCGTTCCGGCGGGGGCATCCTCCTCTCCGAAGTGCCAGTCGTCCCGATTGCTGTTAAGGGACATCAACATATCCGGCTCCGAGGGCTGCTGGTCCTCCTCCGTAAGCGCATCCACAAGGGCATCCACCACGGAGAACTCAAACGCCCCGTCCTCGTCCTCGTCGACCGCATATACGAGATTCGGACTCGTTCCACCGAGCACCCTGGGGCTGAGCGATTCGAACGTGGCGTCGATCCGAATCGTCACGTCGGACTTGATGTGCTGCTCCCACGTGTCGACGGCCCGCTGGAAGGCGGTACGGGCCTCCGGCGAGAAGCCGGAATAGTCAACCTCAATATTGGCGGTCGCAGCCCGCTTGGGAGCCGGCGCCGGCCGAATGCTCGTGAATGTGTCTATGTCTTCTTTCCGGAGCCCACAGTCCTTCCAGTTTCCCAACGCTAGACTGCGCAGAGGGACCCGCTCCTGAACGGAATACGTTTCGGGCTGCGCCTGCACCGAACCTGCGAATCCCGCGCTCAGAACGAGGAGCACTCCCGAAATGACTCCTCCCACCACTCGATACAGGGCCGAAGACGTGCTGTACGACATGATCCAGAACTTAAGGTGTGAAACCGATGCCTCGAAGGTGGTAGGATTCCCCTTCACGATCGATGAGTACAGGGAAGACCCGTCTACAATACAGCGTCGCTCCCCGGTGGTTCTTACTTGATGCGCGCGGTTCTGGCTCTCTGGCGGAAGGTTCCTCCCGTGACGCAGAAGAAGTAGACCCCGCTTCCGAGAGACCGAATCTCGCTCGACGTAAGGGAAATCGACTTGAAGTCGCTAACTGGACGCGACACAACAGGTACAGCGACCTGTCGGCCAAGACGTCGAAGACTCGACCGTTACGCGTTGCTTCCCGTGCTGCCCTTCTGGAGGCATTATGGACAGGTTTGCGGCTTCGCTAAACGGATTCGGATAGACCGTTAGGTCACCCCTGAGCTCCGTAGGGTCGTGCTCACCACGTCCACCAGAAGGATGTCCTCCCCCGCACTCGCCATGGCCTATCCCTCGATCCGGAACCGGCGCCTCCACATCGGCAAGTCCTCGATGGTTCCGCCGAGCAGCCCTACCGGACGACAATCATCCTTCGGGTTTTTGTAAATTCGTCCCCCCGCACGCGCAGGAAGTACACGCCGCTGCTCCACTGACCGACGTCCAAGGAGAGAGTGACCGGGGTGAGGGCATCGACATCCCGATCTTCGTGGTACACCCGCTCTCCGATCGTATTGAACACCTCTACGGTAATGGGCTGGTCGTTCTGGGCCGTCAGATCGAGCGACGCCTCGCCCTGCACCGGATTGGGGTAGGGGCCCACCGCAAAGGCTGGATCCTCGAGTGCAATGTCCTGGCGCAGCGGCGGACTCGTCAATGCATTGCCCTGGTTGTCGACGGAAACTACCCGGTAGTTGTACGTCCCTGGCACTTGTCGTTTGACCTTGAAGCTCTTCCGACTCGTCATTCCTACGTCGACAAAGAAGCCTTTGGCTCCGTTCTGGCGCTCGATTCGGAAGCTGAAGTTTTCCGTCCCCATAGGCACGTTCCAGGACAGAGCCACAGTCCGTCGCCCCACTTCGTCCTCACCGACGACTTCTCCTTCAAACTCTTGAATCCCAAGGGTATCGCGAACGACCGTCGACGTGCCCTCCGTCCCGTCCGCTTTCGTCCAGCGGACCCGAAAAGCAAAGGCGCCGAGACCAAGGTTGTCGAGGGTGACCGGAGGTCCCTCCGGGTCCGCCACGACCTTGAAGGAGGCATTGAAGTATCTGCGCTCGACCTTGTAGTCCACAATGTCGTCGTCACTTTCAGTCCACGTGAGCTCCACCGATCCGGTCGCCGGATCGGTCGTCGTCGACGTGAGGTCCGTGATGACGGGCGCGGGGACCGCGTCGAGGGCCTCAACGAAGCCGTGTCCGCTCCAAGGATCCCATCCGGACGCAATGGAAACGAGCTCATTATTTCGAGTGATTCGCCTCGTTACGTCCGACGCAGTCGACTCCAGACGGTCGTATACCTCCGTGGGTGTGTATCCCCGAGCTTGTTTGATCAAGGCTGCGATGCCGGCAACGTTGGGCGCGGCCGCCGAGGTACCAAAGAAATTCGGATGCGTATCTGGATCGATCCCGTTAAGCTGGGTCGACGAAATGTCAAACCCAAGAAAGGTGTTGTCAATTCCATCCGTACCGGTAATGTCGGGCTTCTCACGAGTCTCAGGAGCAAGGAGCCGATTGCCATTCTGACCGAAGAGAATCGGGATGCCTCCTTTCGACGAGAACGGCTCAAGGTACGGAGGCGGCTCCCCATCGAGACAATTGCTGGTTGAAGGATCCGAACAATATTCGCTGGTATAGTAGAACGGTGCCGCGACGGTTGCAAACGCCCCCTCCGCCATCGGATGACCAAAAATAGTAGGGCCGAGCGTGTCGTACTCGTCGATGGTGACATCGCTATCCCTGAACGGCCCGCTACCACTATACACGTATTTTATCTCTTCAGGATCGGGCCCGGCAGCCTTCTCGATGACGAGATAAAGGGTGACCTCACTGTCGGTGTCGTTCGTATAGTCGAACCACTCAACGGGCCGGCCATCGGCGATGTTATCGATGCTGGACTCTGCCTCGATATTGTCGTTGTCGTCAACGAGCGCGATGTCGATGTCCGTGTCGGGCCCGGTGGGAGAGACCTGAGCCGACGGATCGGTCCACTGAAACGAGAAGATCTGAAAGGTGCCGCCCGGCTGAATGGTGATCGCCTGCCGGGTGTCTGTCGTGCTCGTCGAATCGAAGTCGTGGGCCACCGAGCTGGAGCTAATGACGCCCGGCTCACAGTCATCCCCCTCACAGGCGCGGAACGGGGCCTCGTAGGAGTTTTGCCCCTCGTTGCCGGCGGCAGAGAAGTAGGGAACTCTGTCGTTGCTTACCACGTCGTCGACCGCGTTCGCGACGGGGCCGTCCTGGTAAAATGGCTGGGTGGGGTAGCGAATGTCGTCGACGATCAGCGTGCAGTTGGCATCCGCAAGGTCCCGAATGCCCGACGCAAACGTCCCGAGTCCGCCAACAGCCGTGTGATAGCCGAGGGCAGCCCCGGGGGCGATGTCATGAATCAGCTGCAACATGGCCCGTCCTTCATCCGTTCCGCTCGGGCCGTCTTCAAGCACATCCACCGGCATCGTATGGCCCTCGGGATTTCCGTTCCCCGGAAGATTCCCAGACTGGACGTCCTCGGACGCAGAGGTGGCCACTGAGCTGTTCCGATTGTACGTGTCGGACAGAGCACACACCTTCTGGCCGCTCCCATCGAGGCCCGTCTGCGATCGCACTTCGTAGGCGGCGTGGGCCGTGTCCGCTTCGGAGCCAACGCTTCCGGCACTAGTGCGAGCGTAGGCCGGCATCATGCCGCGAAGGGACGACAAGGACGCGGCGTTTCTGATCGAGGAAATGGGTAGGCGACCGGACACCACGTTCCCGGCAGTGGCCCCCGCGTCAAGCCCAAGATTTCGCAAATCACTGAGTAGACGAGTAGTCCCGTCCGACGCGACGGCCTCCACAGTCACGAACTGTCCGTCCGCCGAAATCGGCGAATGGACTCGCCACTGTTCTTGAGGCCGACCGTCTGTCCCCGTCTTCGGGCGGGCTCTCGTTTTGTCCCGAAGCATTTGCACGCCTTTGCTCCCCGCCACCCGCTCCTGGTGGTACAAGATCGCTAGCTCCAGACCCACCGCAGCCATCGGGCCGTCCTTCTCCATTCTGTCCGGCCCGCCCACCGACGTTCGGGCCGTACGCATCACCGACTTGGACACGTCTCCGACCTGCATCATGCCGACGGCCTGCCTCGACAACTCGTCCTGGGCTCGAGCCGAAGTCATTCCGACGACGGCGACAATCCCCAGAACCGCAAGGGCCGAGAGGAGGTGGGTGCACGAACGAGGCATCAACGCGTACACGAAACCAGGCGTGGAAAGCGAGCTCACAGAACGAAACCGAGTTTAATATTTGTCAAATGGCATTTATCGAATACCGAGGATTCCAACGGCGGAGACCAACCAGCAAACGAGTCGCTCCCACGAATCTTGGGCTCAGGAAACTCCTCCGAAGAGGAAGTGTGGAAACGCGGCCTGGAACGGCCGACGGTCATTCACGCGTACTTCAGGCTCCACAGTCGCCCGGCCCGAAATCCCCGGACGACCGATTAAAAACTGTACGACAGTCCCAGAGAGAAGGGAAACACCGTAATGGCGTTTTCCTTGGCTCCCGGAAGGCTCCCGGTGGCCCGAATCTCCGCGGTGAGCAGGAGCCCCCCAACAATCGGGGTCTTGGCCCCGAAGCCAACGTCGCCTCCAGCGTCGACCACGTCCACCTCCAAAAATTGAACTTCGGTCCCGTCAGGCCTTGTCACGAGGACCCCATCGACGGTGGTGCGTACGATGCCCAATCCCACAAGGAAGTAGGGCTGGATGCGACCCGTGGACGTAATCGTGATCTGACCCTCAACCGTCGCCGCCCGAAGCCGACCGTCTGGGTCATTCGAGAAGGTACACGCTTCACATACAAAAACGCTGTAACTGCCAGGCATTCGAGAGTGCTGCCCCCGAAGACGTCCTTCGAGCGTGAACGTGTCGGACAGCATCCACACGAGCCCGACGGCCCCGTACACGTGGGCCCCCGATCCGGGATTTACTCGGACAGGCAGGTCTTGTCCTTCAACGGGCATGTCGACGTTCGATGACGGAATTCCCCACCCTCCACCGGCCTCAATCCGAACGTCCTGGGCCTCGACACTCCTCCCCCCCAGCGCCATGGACAGAAAAAAAGCAAACAGAAGACTCGCGGTAATCTGACCGGTATGCATGGAAGCCTTAGAATCACTAGACGGAAGGGAAGAAATCTGATAGCCCGCGATCTCAACGCAGAATCGTCTCGCTCGTTCTCCGGGCCAAGATTCGACCGAATTGTTCCTGGTCTCCTGCAAAATCGACAACCGGTACATGGCCTGCATCGAATGGCTTTTTCCCGCGCGCGCCCTTTTCTTAAGTAGGCGTCCCCGAAACTGGGGACGTTTCCGTTGAACTCCCCTCGACTGATTCACGCTCGTCCATGTCCGACACGCCCATCGAATTCGGCACCGACGGCTGGCGCGCCGTCATTGCCGACGACTACACCTTCG
>CAYRPX010000159.1:0-7185 GCA_964426195.1 uncultured Salinivenus sp. | reverse complement strand
AGGCGTCACGGTCGAAGATGGACCTCCTCGAGGCCTTCGACGAGTTCGACTATCCGAACGAGATCGGTCCCGGGGTCTACGACATTCACTCCCCCCGCGTGCCGACGGTCGAAGAGATGGAAGACCTCATCCGAAAGGCCCTGGAGGTGCTCGATCCGGAGCAGATGTGGGTCAATCCGGACTGTGGCCTCAAGACGCGCCGCTGGGTCGAGGTGCGACCGTCGCTCAAAAACATGGTCCAGGCCGCCGAAAACGTGCGGAAGCCAGAGGTGGCGTAGCACCGCGCCAATCGTAATTGATCGAGGCGAGAAGTACGCTCTCAATACCCAATGGACTGAACGTCATTTCGAGCGCACTCTGAAAGCACTTCTTCGCTTGTGCTCGGGGCGCAGTCAAGAAATCTTATGGCGGATTGCCGACATCTGGGAGGTTTCTCGACTGCGCTCGAACCGACCTGCCAGGGAGGAGCCCACTGGTATTGAATTGAGCTTTGACAGTCCAGTAGGAGTCGTATTACACAGAGAGCCCGGCCTCACGCACTCCGGAATACGACACGTTCCGCTACGCAGCAGGAGTAGAGTTCGAGTCGGACGTTTCCTCGGTATTGAGGGGAAATCGCACGGTGAAGCGCGTGCCCTCGCCCTTCTCCGTCTCCACGTCGATCGATCCGTTCAGCCGCTCGACGAGGCGGTCGACGAGGGCCAGTCCCAGTCCGCTTCCCTCGTGGAGTCGGTTCGTGCCCGTGGAGGCCTGCTCGAAGGCATCGAACAACCCCTCTATCTGATCCGGGTCCATTCCGATTCCGGTGTCCTCCACTTCGAACACGGCGGTCTCGTCTTCCGACCGAACCCGGACCCAGGCCTCTCCGCCTTCTTCCGTATATTTCAGGGCATTGCTGAGTAGATTGCGCTGAATGCGCCGGAGCGCGTTCTGGTCGGCCGTAATCCACAGGGGCGAATCCCGAAGGTCGGTGTGAAGGGTAACCCCTGCGTTCTCCGCCCTCTGTTCCAAGAGGCTGACAGTTTCCTCCACCTCCTTAGTCAGCTCGATGGGGGCGAGAGAGAAGTCCATGGATCCGGCCTCCAGCCGGGAGAGGTCGAGTACGGAGTCAAGCGTTTCGAGCAGGCGGTTTCCGCTCTTCGAAATACGGTGGGCAAACTCTTTAATGGGCACCTCTCCGTCCCCCGGACCCGCGACGGCGTCTCCGATGGCTTCTGCGAACCCGAGGATCGAGGTCAAAGGCGTGCGAATCTCGTGGCTCATATTTGCGAGGAAGGCCGATTTGAGCCGACTCATTTCTTCGGCCTTCTCCTTGGCCTCCTTGAGCTGCTGCTTCTGTCGTTTCCGATCGTCAATGTCCTCGACCATTCCAATGAGCTGCGTTTCGCCGGGCCCTTCGTGGGGGGAAATCGTCAGGCTTCCCCAGAAGACCTCTCCATCGGCGCGTACAAAGAGCCGTTCGGTCTCTTTGCTGTCTTGCTCTTCAGCCTGGAGGGTTTCGGTGAGGGAGGTATCGAGCTTCACGTCGTCCGGATGGGTGATCTCTTCGAAGGGTTGCTCTTTGAGGTCGTCTCCGTCCCGCCGCAGCATCCGCTGGAGGGCGGGATTGCTTTCCAGAATTTCGCCGTCCGAGTTGAGAAGCGCGATGCCAATGCCGGCGTTCTCGAAGATGCCGCGGAATTGCTGCTCGCTCTGTCGGAGGTCCTCCTCACGGTCAATGCGATCGAGCACCACCGAGGCATGAGTGGAGAGAATTTCGAGCAGTTGGAGGTCAAACTCCGGGAGCCCCCCCACGTCTTTGCTTCCAATCGACATTAGACCGTGGCCGGCGATGGGGAGGAAGGCGGCGGTACGAAGATTGCCGTAGTCGACGGGCAGGTTGACGTCGCGGAGGTCTTCGGCCACGACGGTCTCGCCGGAGCGGTAGGCCTCAGCAATCTTTGTTTGGGCATCCTCTTTGGGGTCCGAAAGGGTCGTCACGGATGTGCGGGACTCGGCGTGGGCGTGAGGTGGGGCGGAGGTATTATCCTCAGGGAGTAGCACGCTGTTGAGGGGGTAGTCAAAGGTCTCGCGAACGAGACTCTCCATTTGTTCGGCCACCGTCTCTTCGTCCTCGGCCCGGAGGAGGCGCTCGGTGGCCGTGTAAAGGGCCTCGGTTTTTCGTTCCCGCTCCCGCAGGGCCTGCTCCCGCTGCTTACGTTCGGTCACGTCGACAAACATGGCGTATCCTTCCGTGCGCTGGCCGTCGCGATGGCGGGCCGCAAAGTGGAGTTGGAAGGTGCGAACGCCATCCGGCGTCTGCCGCTCGACTTCGGTGCGAAGGGTGCCCTCGTGAAACGCCTTCTGGATCATTTCATCCATCGCCGAGGGATGATCCTTGGGGCCAATTAAGTCGCACATGCTTTGTCCCTGGGCGGACTCGGCGTCGTACCCAAAGACCTCCTCGAACTCCCGGTTCACGTTCTGCACGCGGGCGCCGCCGTTCACGAGCTCGCCCTGTACGACAGGGGTCGGAAGGTTTTGGAAGAGGGTTTCGAACCGGTCTCGCTCTCGCTGCAAGTCCCGCTCCCGTTCCTTTAGGGGGGTAATGTCGGTCACAACTCCGTCCACGTACTCGATACTCCCGTCGTCGTCGCGGACGATGGTTCCATCGAAGAGGCCTGTAAAGGTGGACCCGTCCGTGCGCTGAAAGACTACTTCCCGGGCGTCAGAGGCGTTGCCCTCGGGAACTTGGAGAAGGGGCGAAGGCGTGTCGGAGTGGGCGCCCAGATCAGCAGGGCCGAGGCTGAGAACCTCGTCCACCGAGTCGTACCCAAAGATGCGGGCAAAGGCCTTGTTGGCGTAAACCACCCCCTCATCGGGGGCAATGCGATAGATGCCGTCGTTCACGTTCTCGGTGATAGAGCGGAGCAGCTGTTCTCGTTCGCGGAGCTGCTCTTCCATCTCGTGGCGCTCCGTGATGTCCTGAAGTGTACCGATGAGGCGAACGGTATCATCGTGCCGTTCTCGCGCCTGGGCACGAAGATGCACCCATCGACGGTCGTCGTCTGCCGTGTCCAGGGGAGCTTCTAGGTCAATGGACTCATCCTCCGCGAGACACCGGTTGAGGGCCGCCTCCACCTCGTCCCGAACGTCGTCTGGATGCATGCTGAGGCTCGTGTCGATGTCGAGCGGGTCCTCAGTGGGTCGTCCCAGGATCTGGTACAGTTCGTCGGTGCCCTGCACCTCATCGGCCTCCGGATCGTATTCCCAGCCGCCTACCTGGGCAACCGACTGCACCCGGCGGAGCAGGTCCCGGTTTTTCTGGAGGGAGGCCTGGGCACTGGCGAACGCACAGTGGCGGCGATACAGGGCGACGCTTGTCCCGGTGATCAAAACGGAACTTCCCCCGATAAATACGAGGTGCCGCGCCATCTCGGCCGTCAGAGACAGGGACGGGCTCCAAGCGAGCCCCGACGGCCCGAGGGCGTACACCACGGCCGCAACGCTTCCCCCGATGCCAAGGACCTGCATGGGACGAAACGGCACGATGGCGACGATGATGAGGTACATCGGAATGACGTACTCGGTCCCAAACATGCCCCGGAGGCCCCCCTCGAACGTGGCGACCGTGGCGGTCAGGAGTACCGCCCCGAAGCCAAACAGGCGACCCATCCGAAGGCTGCACTCCATCTGGGCCAGGACCAGGCCGATCACGCTGAGGGCCGCCACCATGAGAATTCCGGTCGCCACAACCTGGTGCTCCAGTCCGGTCGACTGGACGGCCCGGTAGGTCCAGTGAATCTCGTAGCCGAGTCCCAGCACGCTGAGTCCCGCATACAAAAGCGTTCCCACGAGCCCGATCGCCCCACACTGGCGCAGGCCCGTGTGGAGCACGTCGGAGAGGACCGACCGGAAGTCGGGGTCCCGCTCGCGGGTGTGGGAGGGAAAAAAGAGCTGCCAAAGGCTCGTCTCGGACTCTTGCATACCGTGCTTGCCCATCAAGGTGAGGATCAGACCAGTCACTACTGAAAATTGGAACAATGATCATGCCACGCAAAGTGGCCGGACGAGAGAAGAGGCCGCGCGGAAAATGGGAGGGAAGGGGCGACGAAAGGCCCTCGTCAGGCAGGGGGCGCCGGAAGGATCGATCCCGCACGGGGCTCAGTGGCGGTACACAGTCCGGACGCCGACACTGAGAGACGAAAGAGTGCCGGGAGGACCTTCGTTTTCCGCAGGGTCCCGCTTTTCTCTGTGGCGTGTCGTCAAAATGTAAGGCGGCAGGTAGATTTTTCGAGGGAGAAGGACGGCCCGATAGACGAGAGGTCCCACAGGGGGCTATGGATCGGAGGGATCGTCCCGCAGCAAAAGGGGTCCGAACAGCGAACGGGGCAATAAACAGGTCTGCGAATTCGGAGATCCGTGCGCCCGAACGGACCGGGGACGGGCGCCCGCTCGGTCCGGGGGTGTCCCCCAGCCCCCCGCTTTCTCCGGGCTGTTTGGAAACTCACGGCGGGGGTCCGTACCGCTGCTCTGACAATAGCTTTTACGATAGTACCGTCGTACCGACCACCGTCGTGCGCCGCTCCCGGCCACGGAACGAGGCGCCCCGGGCACTGGGAGGGTGTGAATGGAACGAATTCGGCACAGTGTTTGGACCTTGTATAATGCCCCACGGTATCGGACCGTGCCTGACGAACGAAAGATCTTTGTCCCCTCATTTCTCCACGGCTATGATTCGAACCCCTCATTTCTCCCCGCTCCGCTCGATTGTCATCGGTAGTTTCGTCGTCGCCCTACTGCTCACAGGCTGTGACCTGACGGGGGACTCCTCCCCGCAGTCGCCGGACCTTGAGGTGACCAACGACCTTGAGAGTCGGATCATAGACCTCACGGACGACTCGAAGGCCCGGACCGCCAACAGTGCGGACTTTTCGGTGAGCGGCGTCATCCGCGTCACGCCGCCCTCCGTGGTGAAGGAGGGAGATTCGGTGGCGACGACGGCCAGTCACTTGAGCTTCAATGAGGATGGGGGGGACCGCGTCTTCGTCGGCTATAAAATTCCGGGAGGTCCGTTTGGAGGAGGCATCGATGTGTTCAACGCCGCTCAGCCCAAAAATCTGACGGGGATCAATAGCATCAAAAGCAAAAACCTCGATGTCCAGGAGATCGCCGACGACCCGGACGAGGGGGCGGAATACGTCGCCGGGGCGATGGAAACCAATAAGGCGGATGTATCTCCGTCCGTGATTGTCAAACTCTCCTTCAGCGGCAACAGTGGAAACAACATCACCACGTCCAATAAGCGCCTGTCGGGGAACGTGGCCAAGAGCGTGGTCAACGCGCCGGACGGCGATTCGGAGCACGATTTCTACGTGGTGACGGATGAAAACGCCCTCTACCGGTATGACGCGGACCTGGGCAATGAGCTCCGGCAGTCGGTCGGGGGAGAAGAGATTAGTTCCGTGGCCGCCAACGCGGACGTGATTCTGATGCTGACGAAGGCAGGAGGGATCTGGCAGACAGGGGTCGGTTCCCAAAACGACCCAGATAATCCGACCACGCTGGATGACGCCGGGATTGATCCGATCGGGATTGCTCGGCTCAACGTAGGGTCACATGCCAGTTCCTCGCAGTCGTTCAACTTTGCCGCGCTGAATGAGGGCGGCTTTCGCATCCTAAACGCCGGGGGCACCGACGTGCTGTTTCGTCAGACGGAGGGCACATATACCAGCGTATCGGCGACCAATGAGAGCGATTACCTCTATGCGTCCCGCAACAACGGGACGGTGGAGGTCTACGAGTTTGAGGGCAACAACAGTTGGAGTCCCGATCCCGTCGACACGATCAACACGGCCGAGTTTGAGGGCGGAGGCGCGAACACGCAGTCCAACCAGGTGCTGGCCGTGGGCGACTACCTCTATGTGGCCAACAGCACCGACGGCCTCCTCGTGCTGGAAGTGGACGACGGGTCCCCGGGCGGCGGGCCGTAACAACAGGTCACAGCGTCGGGACGAAACCCCTGCGCGCCCCTGCGAATGGATCGGTGCATGACGTCCGTGCCAACCACATGGGCCAGCAACAGCTTCTCCTTCTCGTGCTCACGAGCATCATCGTAGGGCTGGCCGTGCTGGCGGGCCTGCAGGCGTTCGACCAGGGGCAGACGCGGGCGAACCAGGACGCCCTGATCCAGGACGCCGTGCGCATCTTCACCGACGCGAAGGGGTACGTGGCGCGGCCGTCGCACCTGGGCGGGGTGGACGATTTCAATGGCATCACTTTTTCCGTCCTCAAGCGGGACACCAGTGGGGCCTCCTACGACGGGCTGAGCGATCCCGTGACGACGACGCCGAACGGGGAGTGTGCGATCGACAGCCAGACGGCCTCCACGCTGACGGTGAGCTGCGAGAGCGACGCGGCGGCGGTGACCCTCACGTTCGACTACGGAAGCGATCCCGAGATTCAATCCACCTCCGTCTCGGTCAAGTAGGAGCTGGTGTGCAGGTCTCCGGGGGCGAAAAGAAAAACGCCTCAACGGGCGCAATCGGCGTCAGCGCCGAGGTTTTTACCTGCTCGTTTACAAAATGTATGGTGAGAAACGAAGGAGCAGGCACTGATTGGGGCTGCAAGGCAACGCGTTCTATCATGTAAGTGCAAAAAACACGGGATTAACGCCCTGGTGTCCGAAACAGCGGCAGGTTTTTCGTGTAATGAAAATTCACATTCATGGTGAAGGCAGCCTGGCACAGTTCCTGTGATCTTTGGGGGTGCATAGGCGAACGCCATTTTCCGCGCGACCGCGGAGACAGGCCTTCGGTCTTTGGAGGACGGTCTCCGCGGTGCGCGTTCCACAAATCACTCTTCTAATAAGAACAACGTAGTTCCATGGGACAGCAGCAGCTTTTACTTCTCGTTCTCTCAACCGTAATCGTCGGCCTCGCGACCGTGGCGGGGATTCAGGCCTTTGATGAAGGGCAGACCCAGGCGACGCAGGATGCCCTACAACAGCGTGCTCTTACGATTGGCAGTGATATATACGGGGCCATGCAACAGCCCGCGCAGCTTGGAGGTATATCGGACACTGAAAGTGACGCTGAAAATATTGCCTCTGCCGCAGGATATGGTGAGTCTGGCGACGGGGATGGCACCAGTATTCCGGCAGACGGGGCAGGAGATAGTGCCGGTTGCGACATTTCAGGAGGCAAC
>CAYRPX010000158.1:0-7200 GCA_964426195.1 uncultured Salinivenus sp. | reverse complement strand
CCGCGTCGGTCTCGTCGTAGTACTCGCGCCGCTCGGAGTGGCCGAGGATGACGTATTCGCAGTCGACCGACGTGAGCATGGGTGCCGACACGTCGCCCGTGTAGGCCCCTTCGTCCTCGGCGTGCATGTCCTGGGCCCCGATCGCTATGGGGCTGGCATCCACCGCGTCGACAACGGTCGGCAGATGGACAAAGGGAGGGCAGACGAGGAAATCGACGTCCTCAAATGAGTGGGCGCTGTTCGAAAGGTGGTCTGCAATCGCCTGGGCGAGGCCCCGCCCTTCTGGGACATCCGTGTTCATTTTCCAGTTTCCGGCGACGAGCATAGGACAAGGAACTCTGTACGTAGGACCGAACGGGGAGGGGGGCTACTTCCGAGCTTCGTAGGCAAACATCGTCGGTGGAATGTTTCGGGGCTCGTATTCCTTGGTCACCTCTGAGAAGTGGTTCCGGAGCGGGTCTTCGAGGTGGTTATAGTTCTGGTACACGAGAAATTTCCCGTTCTCCGAGAGAACGTCCCGCGTCCGGGCGAGCAGGTCGTGCTTGGTATCTTCGTCGAGAAAGGAGAAGGGAATGCCGGACAAGATGTAGTCCACCGCCTTGAGGTCGTGCGCCTTGAGGATATCGACAACGTTTTCGGCACGGTCCTCGATCACAGCGGCGCGAGGGTCGTCCGCGGTTCTCTCTTCGAGGGTCTCGACGAAGTCAGCGTTGTTCTCGATGAGAAGAAGCGTAGAGTCGGCTGTCATGTGGTCGAGAATGTACTCGCTGAAGACTCCATTCCCAGGCCCATACTCCACGATGATCTGGTCCTCGTCGAAGTCAATCCATTTGCACACCCGCTGGACCAGGAAGGAGGACGACGGCGCAATGGCGGCGACGTCCTGGTCTTGCAGGAAGTTTTTGATGTACGAAAGCGTTCCAGTGAGTGCTGAGGGCACAGGCGAGGGAGGATTGGTTATAAGAACGAACGCGAAAGAAGTGGGAAGGCGATCGGGAGTCAAATATACGGGCAGCGCGTTTCAGTTCAAAGCCTTCACGTCTTTGGACCTTGCTGAAGGATCTTTAGGAAGAGGATCAGCGGGAGGAAGATCCGAGTGAGGGGTTCAGAAGAAGCTGAGTCAAGTGTTGTTGGAACCTAGGGAAGGCGCTTGCCTGATACTGATCGACGATTTTTCCTGCTTCGTCGATGAGGACCCAGCTGGGCACGTGGACCACGTTGTAGCGGCGCACAAGCGGATCTTTTGGGCCGCGCGGCGCGATGACCTTGTGGCCCGGCAGGTGCTGGTCGTGGAGGAAAGCGCGGTTGACCAGCGAGTCGGGCTCGATCGAGATCGAGACGAACGCGACGGAGTCAGGGCGGGTGACTTCGTACAACGCGTCACGGAGCGGGCGTTGCAGATTGTACAAGTCCGTCCCAGGCCGGTAGTATTCGAGGACGACCGGGTGGCCCCGGAGGTCTTGCAGGGAGAGGGTGTCGCCCCCAAGCGTTTGGACGCGAAGGTTGGGGGCGGTCTTGCCGGGCATGAGGTGCTTGGCGTTTTGGCGGATGTTTCGGGCCCACTGCGCCCAGGTCGTGTTGGAATGGTCGGCCTTCAGCCGCTGGGCTGCCGAAAAGGCAGCCTCGAATTGCGTGCTGTCCAGAAATGCCTCGATCCGTACGGCCTTTACGCCAGCCTGGGTCCTCGGCTGAGAGGTGCGAGCTTGGAAGGTATCGACGAGATCTAAGGCTGCCCCGTGACCGTGGCGCCGGGCCTCCGCACGGCGCGCGATCCTGGCTGCGTCGACATAGTACGGGCTGGAGGGGTCGATCTGCTGGGCGCGGGCCACCACCAGTGAGTCGTTCCAGTTTTCCAGGAGCGAAAGGGACTGAACGGCGCCAAATTCTCCGGCGTAAGTGCCTGGATAGTCGTTTCGGAGGTTCCAGAGGGTGCTGCTGGTGAGGCGAATGTCTTGCAGTATAGAGTTGGGGCGGGGGACGTCGGACTGCAACCGGCGGGAAAACATACGCCGGTGCATGGCCATCGTGTTTTGATATCCCAAGAGGGCGAGGTTCTCGGGCGATTCCGGGCGTAGGGGACGACCATTGAGGGGAAGCTGGACGTGGAGTGTGCCGGAGTCGCCTGGAGCCACGACGTAATTGGTACTCGCCAGTTCCTCACGCCCCTGTCGGCCCCACAGCGTGAGAGGGTACACCCCGCGCTCCGGGGCAGCGATCGTCATGTGGAAGCGGCCCTCCTGATCGGTTCGGGCGTGGCCAAGCGTGTCGAGTTGGCGACCGTTCGGGTGGAGGGCCAAAAGCCGAAAATTGCTGTGGTCGTTCGAGGAGGCCAAACTGGAGTCGACGACCACGCGTCCCTCCAGATAGCTCTCAATTGAGCGTTCGGACTGTTGGCAGGCCCCAGTGAGAACGATCAGTCCCAGGGCCAAAATGCTCCATCCCAGACGGACGGCCCAAGGCCGTGAGGGGAAACCGGAAGGAAGGGAGATCATCGGGGTCTCTACTCGTCGACGTTGACCTATTCCCGTTTCGCGTCGAGGTTCTCGCGGAGGAGGGAGCGGACCAGTTCTGGATCGGGGGAGCCGTCGAACTGCTGCATGACCTGTCCAATGAAGAAGCCGAGGAGGCCTTCCTTGCCGTCAAGGTAGGTCCGAACCTTGTCCGGGTGGTCGTTGAGGACCTCGTCGACCACGGGCTCGATGGCGCTACGGTCGGAGACCTGGATGAGATCGCGCTCATCGGCAATTCGTCCCGCACTCTTGTCGGGGTGCTCCAGCATGGCCTCGAAGACCTCCTGGGCGGCGTTCGAGCTGACCTTGTCCTGAATCCGGAGGAAGGCAAGTTGGGCCAGTCGCTCCGGTCCCACGCCCAACGCGTCGATGTCGAGATCCCGTTCGTTGAGTACACGGAGGACCTCGGTCATTATAAAGTTGGAGACCATCTTTGCCTGCGCATCAGTGTCTCCGCCCTTCGTGCGCTTATAGAGGTGACGGAGGGTCTCTTCGAAATAGTCGGCGATTGAGCGCTCCTCCGTGAGCACTCCGGCGTCGTAATCGGGAAGTCCGATTTCCTCGACGAACCGCTGGCGTCGAGCCCGGGGCAGTTCGGGAAGGTTCTCCCGGACGCGGTTGATCATCTCGTCCTCGACGCTTACCTCTACGAGATCGGGATCGGGCAGGTAGCGGTAGTCGTGAGCCTCCTCCTTTGACCGCATCGGGCGAGTGGCGCCGGAGTCCGGATCCCACAGCAGCGTCTCCTGGGTGATGGCCTCGCCTCGGTTTTCAGCGGCAATCTGTCGCGCAATCTCGTAGTCGAGCGCCTGCTCCACGTGCCGCATCGAATTCATGTTTTTCAGTTCCGTTCGCGTTCCGAAGGCCTCGCGCCCTCGGGGCCGAACGCTCACGTTCGCATCGCAGCGCAGGGAACCCTCTTCCATGTTGCCGTCGCTGATGTCGAGATAGCGCACCAACTGTCGGAGCCGCTGGAGAAACAGATACGCCTCATGGGGGGAGCGCAGGTCCGGCTCCGTCACGAGTTCGAGGAGAGGCACGCCGCACCGGTTGAAGTCGAGCCGAGTCGTGTCCGCAGTGGGCGCATGGATCGACTTGCCCGCGTCTTCCTCCATGTGGATCCGTGTGAGCCCCACTCGACGGGAGGCTTTCTCCGTTGAGGTCTCGCTGTCGTCGTCTTCGGGAAAGATATTCACGTAGCCGTCATAACAGATCGGCGTGTCGTACTGGGAGATCTGGTAGCCCTTGGGCAGGTCCGGGTAAAAGTAGTGCTTGCGTGCAAAGACTGACCGGGGGGAAATGGAACAATGGGTGGCCAGTCCGAGCCGCAACGCATACTCGACCACAGATTCATTCAGGACAGGCAGAGTGCCAGGATGGCCTAGGCTAATGGGGTCGATCTGGGTATTGGGAGCGGCGCCAAAAGCGGTGGCGTCGGGACTGAAGATCTTCGCATCGGTCTGGAGCTGGACGTGTACCTCAAGTCCGATGACCGGCTCGTAGTTCTCGTAGGCCATACGTGGGAAGAGAAATCAGTAGGAGGCGAGTCTGGGATGCCGGTGGCCGAGCATCCCCCGTGCGTTCAGGAACGAAGATACCTCGGGACCGGAGAAATGTTCGGCGTGAGGAATCAGCCGGTTACGAACCAATCTTCACTTCTGCGTCTCCCCGGTTCAGCGACTGGTCGTTCAGGGTCCAGTCGTAAGACAGAAACTGAACGTCGTATGCTCCCTGAGCGAGAGAATCGCGCACGGTTCCTTTAAAGTACGGGGCAAGGGCGCGTTGTATGGCACGAGGGCTAGGCCCGAAGTCCGACCCGTACCACTTCAAAATTCGGGATAGGGCAATAGTCCCGTCGCCTGCGGGAATGCGATTCTTCAGGTCCGAGTGAAGGAAGTGATGGGCCTGGTCCTCTAATTGCGCGTCGAGGCGTCTCCCGGTGTAGGCCTCTCGGCGGAGTCGGGGACAACTCCTGGCCGCGCAGACGAGGGCAAAGTGGATGCGTGGCTCGTCGAACCGCTTGCGAATGATTTCGTGTTCGATCTCGTCGAGGGTCCGCACTGTGTCAGCCACGGAGCCGACCGGACGTTCGAAGGGAGACGTGCCGTCAGTGGGGCCGTCGATGTTCTGTATGTTGGATACCGGGTAGTGGTCGACGATTAGCCGCAGTGTGTAGGCATTGTACGCGTTGATCCAGAGGGCGAGACGAGCGTCCCGGTCTAGGGGCGCCAGGCGTGCCGCATCGAGCGCTTGCAGGTATGGGAGTAGGGTGGAATCCACCTGTGCCTTGAGCGCCTTGTAATTCACGTCTCCTTGTGCATCGACGAAACGCTGCAGTACGTGTGTGAACTGCGCGTGGTTGAATGCATGCTCAGTCCATGGCGACGTGTGCTTCCCGAAGGCGGCCTGGGTGACGGCGGAGGGGCGCGAGTGGTTCGACGAACCTGTCTCGATCGTTGAAGAGGGGGACACTTGGAGTACTGCACACGACCATCCGATAATCCCACCCACGTAGACAACGAGGATGAGAGTGAGGCCAGCATATCGGCGGAAGCGGTGGGGATCGTCGACCACAGAGACGGGGGAGTGATGAGAAGACGACGAGGGCCTCTCGGTATCGGAGACAATTGACCGCAGATGAGTTCCGCTCGGGGATGTGCCGGACCGGTATGCTCCTCCAAGCTACGGGCTGTGTTTTCGCGTAGACGATGCGCTCCCCGCCGTCGTGGCCATTGCGAGGGCCGGCTTGAGGAGAAGACGAAACCAGCTTGTGTAACGGTCGGGTCGGGCCGCCACATCGGCGCGAAGGGCGTCCGGCTGCATCCAGGTCCAATCCGTGACCTCCTTGGGACTGGGACGGACGTCCGGAGCCTCAAGGGTACCGACGAAGACGTGATTGTGTTCGTGCTCGACGAGGGCGGTCTCGACCGAGAGATGGTACGTTTCCTGAAAGGCCGGGGTCAGGGAGGCGGTGACGCCCATTTCTTCGGGCAATCGACGGCGGGCTCCCTCCAGCGGCGATTCCCCAGGTTTGGGGTGGCTACAGCAGGTATTGGACCAGAGGCCGCCGGAGTGGTATTTCTCGGTCGCACGCTGCTGGAGGAGAAGGCGGCCGGTGGAATCGAAGAGGAAAATAGAAAACGCCCGATGTAACCATCCTTCGGTATGCGCTCGGAGCTTTTCGGCGGTGCCGACCGGTCGGTCGTTCTCGTTGACTAGTACAACTGGAGAGGGTTGGGACATGACCCGTAACCACAGCAAGAATACATAATGAAAGCTGCCTTATAATATGCATTGGTGCAGCGTTCCCGTTAAATCCTGTGATGACAAATTACGGGTTTATTTCAACTTCAACGATTGCGTTTCGGGGGTGGATGAAGGGCATTGGGGAGACCGTTCGGAAATGCCTCTCCACATGATAAAATGAAAAAGGATCTGTCAACGATCGTGCCCGCGCTTGACGCAGTCGGCGCCGGTTCGTCATTTTGCTATCCGACCCAGTTTTCTTCTCAACTTTCGGAAAAATACTGTCGTTTACATGCACGAACTTACGATTAAAGGTGAAGGAACTTTCGAGATCGAAGAGGGGACGCGCCTCGTTCGGGCCATCGAAGATTGTGGTGTTGAGCTAGGTCACCGCTGCGGGGGACAGGCCAAATGCACGACCTGCCGGGTCGAGTTTGAAGAGGGGGAGCCCGGGGTGATGACCGAGGCCGAGTACGAGAAGCTGACCGACATTGGCCAATACGGAGACATTCGCCTCTCCTGTCAGATTGTGGTCGACCGCGACATGACCGTGGAGCCACTCATGACCCTGGCGGATCAGGCATGGGACGATACCGGGCCGGAGCCGGCGATTACTGTGGAGCCGACCACGGAGTGGTACCCGATCGATAGCCTGGAAGAGAAGTGAGCTCTTTCTGAACGTGAATCGCAGAGGCGACGGACGGGGCCGATCTGTCTGGAGGAACGGGGGCCGCCAGCGGTGGAGGAGCCGGCTTGGCCACAGGTTCTCCGAGAATCTTCAGGAGCTCTCCGACTCTGATTCTGCACTCGCGTCACTCGACTCGGTCGCCTCATTGTTCGGCCCGTACTCGTCGTAGTCGTTGACGTGAAAGCCTTCACCCTTGAAGATCACTCCGGGATTGTCGGTGATGATTCGTTCCACGTCCTGCCCCGTATCCGGGCACGTTTCGAGAGGGTCTTCGGTAATGCGCTGCTGAGCCTCGAAGGTACTTCCATCTTCGCGGCGGTACTTGTAGGTCGGCATGGGCAGGCTTGGTTGGTGTTTGGAAGGGAAAACAAAGGAAAACGAGGAGAGACGAAAGCGTCTGAGGAAAACGTGCCCTCAAATTTCTCAGACAGCCCTGCTAAGGACCGAAGTCCGCTTTTGTTTCGGCGCACTGAAGGGCTCCTGTCCGGAATTTGGGGAAGCGGGGCGATCTTTACCCATGTTTATGCTCGCTTCCTGGCCATCTGCTATCCGGATTGAGAATTACGAGGAGGGATCGCCCTTATTGTCAAAACGACGAGTGCTACTTGAAGGCTGGAGGTCGTGGGTTGAACCTGTGTGAACATTGTCGCGCCTGGGAACCCATAGAGGTCTCGTTTTTAGATACAGGTGACGTTGATCCACCGACGGTCCGGTAGTTCAGTTGGTTTAGAATGCTGCCCTGTCACGGCAGAGGTC
>CAYRPX010000157.1:0-7242 GCA_964426195.1 uncultured Salinivenus sp. | reverse complement strand
CGATTATCACGTACGTGGGGGCACAGGCCGCTATCTCGAAGGGCATATGGGCCGAATGGCCCGAAATTCTCCTGGGTACCATGCAGTCGTGGTTTGGCCTGCTGCTGTTTGCCGGTCTTTTGGGCCTGGGCCTCCTCTACCGCCAGCGTCCGGCGGCGCACAAGCGATATATGGCATTTGCCACCATTATGCTCGTGTTTGCCGCGACCAGCCGGATGGGATATCTACTTGGCCCTTGGCATAACGCCATTGGGATGGGGCTCATGGTCGCCCCACTTATCGCGTACGATTTCTATACCGACGGCCGCATCCACGTGGCGACGCTCATCGGCACGGGAGCGACAGGAGCGTATTTCTGGGTGGAGCATCTGTTTGGGTGTGACGTATTGGCTTCGCTCTTCCGTTCTCTACGTCCTGGTTTTGCAGCTTCGCTCCTCCCGAACATCGTGCTTTAGTGGCCTCGTTCTTCCATAAGCACAGAACAAATGATCGACAGTACGGCCGAAAATTACTCATCTAAATACGTACCCCTGTCGCGTTATTTCTTCGTCGGGATGGCCCTTTTCATGATCGGGGTCGTGTTCGCGGGCTTTTGGCCGACGTACTTCGAACCGATGCTGCTGAGCGAGGGATTCGAGGGGCACTGGATCGTCTACGTTCACGCCACACTTTTCATGGGATGGATGGCCGCGCTCCTCGTCCAGACGACGCTCGTGGCGCGGAACCAGACCCGGGCGCATATGCAGGTCGGGCCGTAAGGATTTGTGCTGGGGACGGTCGTGCTTCTGATGTGCATTTTGCTTACTCTGAGAGTCTACCAGCGGGGCGTCGCGGAGGGCACGTGGACATGGGCCCAGGCTCCGATTGCCTTCTGGTCGCCCTTGGTCGACATGACCGAGTTTTCGATCCTCTTGTCCTTCGGATTTGTCTACCGCCGCCGACCGACGGTGCACAAGCGCATAGCACCTCGGGCGGGTCTCGGCGGCCTCTGACTCGGTCTCACCCAGCGAGTGAAGGCACGTTTTATACTCACCGACTTTTCCGTCTCATGATCTTCGCTCTCTACCTTTGCCAGTCGCCGTCGCCCTGTAGTGCACTCCGCGCGGCGAGGGACCCCGCCCGTTTTCTGTTCCTTTTCAGTCTTCTGTCGTGCGCCTCGGTACTCGTTCCCGACGCGGCCCTCGCCCAGTCCTCACTGGATCCGCTTGTGATTCCAAAGCTGGAAGGCTCGATCGAGCTGGACGGCCGCCCGGACGAGGCGGCCTGGGACGACGCGCGGCGGCTCCCGGTCGTCCAGCACAGTCCGGACTTCGGGGAGGAGCCCACCGAGAAGACCGAGTTTCTTATCGGGTATACCAACGAATACCTTTACGTGGCTTGTCGGTGTTACCAAACGGGACCGTTAACCGTCCCCTCCTTCAAACGGGATTATTTCACGCCGGATACCGATGGGTTCAATGTTCTTCTCGACACCTTTAACGACAACGAGAATGCAGTGGGCTTTATTACGACGCCTGCTGGCCTACGGACGGATTTCGCTGTGTCCAACGACGCCTCTACCCAGCTCCCGGTTGACCTGAGCTGGAACACGTTTTGGCATGTGGAAGCGCGGGAGACAACAACGGGGTGGACAGCGGAGATGCGTATTCCTATTTCCAGTCTTCGCTTCGATGCGGACGAAGGCGGCCGGGTTTTGATGGGCCTCTCCGTAAACCGGCTTCTTCCCCGAGGCCCTGAGTGGATTGTCTTTCCACGCATCCCGCCTAATTGGGGACAGTGGAGCCTCTGGAAGCCTTCCCAGTACCGGAAGGCCGTCTTCAGGGATCTTGAGCCACAGACACCCCTCCGCGTAACGCCCTACCTCCTGGGCGGGATGGGTCAGCAGTCGGTCCTAAACGAGGCCGAGAGCACCTACGAGCGCCAGACCGATCCGACCTACGATGTGGGGCTCGACGTCAAGTACGGCATCACCTCCAACTACACCCTCGACCTGACCCTCAACACCGACTTTGCTCAGGTCGAGGCGGACAACCAGCAGGTTAACCTGACGCGATTCCCGCTGTTCTTCCCCGAGAAGCGCCGGTTTTTCCTCGAGCGGGCCAGCACCTTTTCCTTCGGCTTTGGACGCCCGAACCGCCTCTTCTACAGCCGCCGGATCGGGCTCCATCAGGGAAGCCAGGTGCGCATCCTCGGCGGGGCCCGTGTGGTGGGTCGAAGCGGCCCGTGGGACGTTGGAATCCTCAACATGCAAACCGCCCGCGAACGGCAACTCGGCCCCGACGGCGAGGCGCTTCCCTCGGAGAACTTCGGCGTGGCCCGCCTCCAGCGAGAGGTCATCAACGAAGACTCGAACGTCGGCGGCATCCTTACCACCCGCCTGGGACTCGATGGCACTTACAACGTCGCCTACGGGCTCGACGGCCTCTTCCGCCTCGAGGGGGACACCTACCTGTCGGCCAAGTGGGCCCAGACCTTCGAGGACGGGGGGGCGAATGAACTCGTCTCCTTGGATCCAACGCGCCTCCACCTTCAGTGGGAGGACCGTTCCTATGGAGGCTTCAATTACGACCTGCGTTATGACCGGGCCGGGAGTCGATACGAGCCGGGCGTGGGACTGGAGCTAAGGGACGACTTCTTTCGCCTTGGCGACCGGATCGGCTACGGGTGGATCCCCGGTGAGGACTCGCCCCTCCAGCGCCATCGCCTCAACGTGGAAGGGGAGGCCTACTTTCGCAACGCGGATGGCACCCTCCAGTCCCTCGAGCTTGGGCCGGAGTGGGAGATGACGACGAACAGCGACCATAGCCTGACGCTCGAGGCCACCCGACGGATCGAGGACCTGCGAACGGCCTTTGCCCTCTCGGAAACGGCGGAGGTGCCAGCCGGCCGCTACGGCTTCACGGCGGGGGAGGTAGACTACGGGATGCCCACCGGCTGGGACCTGCGGGCGGGCCTGTCCGTGGAGGGTGGACGCTTCTACGACGGCTGGCGGGCGACCCTCCAGGCGAGTCCCACCTGGAACGCCTCCCGCTACCTGCGGCTCAACGGCTTCTATCAGCTCAACCGGATCCGCTTTCCGGAGCGTGGCCAGGCCTTTACGGCACACGTGAGCCGAGTTCGTGTGGAGGTGACTCCGAACGTCGAGTATTCGATCTCCGCCTTCGTCCAGTACAACACCGCCCGCGGGGCGCTCATCGGCAACGTCCGCTTCCGCTACAACCCGCGGCAGGGCAACGACCTGTATCTCGTCTACAACGAACGGTTTCACAACGACCGGGCAGTAGCGGACGGTCCCCGGCTACCGCTTTCTGCTCAGCGGACGCTTCTGCTGAAATACACCTACACATTCAACTGGTAGGTCTGCTCGCCTGAGTTCACCATTCAAAGGAGAAGCGAACTTCGGGCTGCCCTACCCTTCAATTCCATTCAATGCTATGTCCCCTATTCGCCTTGCGCGCCGCGTTTTCCCCAACGCCCCTCACACGGGGAGGCTGCTCCTTGCCTTCGGGCTCGCGACTCTCGCCTGGACTTTAGCGAGTCTCGCCTCCGCCCAGATCCAGGATCGCTCAAAGCTCGTGGCTGCTCTCGACTCGGCGGCCCAGGCCCACGCGGCCGACTCGACGGTGGCCGGCATCTCGGTTCCCGTTTCCCATCAAGGTGAGATGCTCTTGCATGAGGGCTACGGGCTGTCGGACCCCGAATTTGACGTGCCGATGGCAAAGGACGCAGTTTTTGAGGTCGGCTCAATGACGAAGCAGTTCACGGCCGCAGCCATCCTGCAGTTCGCCGAGAAGGGCTCGATTGACTTGGGCACGCGCTCAGTCCTTTTCGAGGGCGGTTTGCAATTCGTATGTGACTGCGGTGCTAGTTCCGAAAAGGTAGGGGGCTCTGACTCCGGCTTCTCGGCCATCCACTCTGGCATGTTCTCGAGGATGGCACTCGGGCCTCCGCACGCGGAAAGCCCAAAAACCAGTGCGACGACGCCAAGAATACCAATCGACTGAACCGGGACAGAAGCTGTGGGCGTAGAGATGAGCATGGCAAGGGAAGAATCGGTAGAAGAGCGCGAGGTGAACAGTCCGCCGCCAAAACGACGCTCAATGCTTGCCGGTGACGACGGTGAATTCAGCCGCACCCACCCGAGCAGTGTCGTGCTGCCGGAGAACTGCATGTCCTGGTGTCAGGTGCCTTCTTCCCGAAAGCGGGAGGCGGAGATGGCAGTCAGTGTTAAGCGTACGTGTCGTTTGGAAGAGAGGGGGACTGGATTGACGTGTGAGGGAGGGAAAAGCAGAACCCAGCCGTGTCCACACGTGTGGACAAACCGGACGGCAGAGAGCAGCTTCGAACGAAGACGGGTGTTTTGCCTGAGACCCGGTCGAAGACGGGGGGAACTCACCAGGTTAGTTTAGCGGCGCGAAGCTACCCCGCCGTCGGGGGCAGTGAGAAGCGGGAGAAGAAGCGGCCGGCACTGTTTTGAGGTGAGCGGGGGATGGGCGCCCGTGACTCCGCGAGAGTCCTCGAAATCCGATTCTGATCCTGACAGTACGCCTGGCAGTTCCGATAATTGGGAAGGACCCCATACCTCTCAGGATCGGCCTTCAGCACCCACAAACGCAGAAAATGCCCGCCTTGGCGACGTGCCAAGGCGGGCCTTAAATTGTGCGCTCGGGAGGATTCGAACCCCCGGCCTTCGGTACCGGAAACCGATGCTCTGTCCGACTGAGCTACGAGCGCAGAAAAAAGTGACGCCAGCGTTGGACACAGTCGTGAATCTAACCCCAAATATGTTCGCCGTGAACCCTAAAATGTTCCTTCGAAGAATCCGCGAAGGAGCAAACAGCGAGGGGTTCTGTACTTTCAATCCGCTGCTGCTACCTCTGGTCTCGACATCTCTCGCCCGTGGCCTCGCTCTCGTCTGCGTCTGGTGGACCGACCCTCCTCGATCCGTGGAGCCGATGGGGCCGCCTTCCCTTGGACGGTCCACTGGAGCGATCCTCGGTAGACCGGACCTTCCTCTGCTTCGTGACAGGCCTCCTGGGCCTTGGGGCGGCGTTTATTCTTTTCCAGTTCATTCTGACGCCGATCATCCTCGTCCTGCAGATTGGCCTGGCAGAGGGAGGGCTCTCGATGGAGGCGTTCAATAGCCCGGAGCAGCTCTTGGCCACCTACACCCGGGAACTGGTAGTTAGCAACAGCGTGGGGCAGGTGCTGGGACTGGCAGTGCCAGCCCTCCTAGCTACCCGGCTGCACTCGTCGCAGTGGGCGGAGTACCTCCGGCTCCGCGGGGTCGACGGGCGACTCCTCCTCCTGGCACTTGTGGGGATCGTTGGGCTCCAGCCAGTTGCGCAGTGGCTAGCAGAGGTGAATCGGCAGATGCCCCTTCCCGAGTCCGTCCGGTTGGTCGAACAATCGCAGCTGGAGTTGATCAAACAGGTGCTCGAGAGTGATCTCGGATTGGTGTTCAACCTGACCATGCTGGCTCTAGTGCCGGGCGTCTGCGAGGAGGTTTTGTTTCGAGGCTACGCGCAACGGCAATTTGAGCGGGCCGCGGGGCCGTTTGGGGGCATTCTTCTAGCAGGGGGGCTCTTCGGAATCTATCACGTTCGGCCCTCGCAATTCCTTCCGTTGACGGTGCTGGGTTTGTACATGGCGTATCTGGTGTGGCGGACCGGGAGCCTGATTCCGGCGATGATCGTCCACATTGTACACAATGGACTTGCCGTGGTGGGTGCCCGGTACGTGGCGACCCATCCAAGTTACGATCTGCAGGTCCTCGAAGAGGCGTCAATGCCCTGGTATGCCGTTCTTCTCGGACTCGTCATTGTCGGTGCCGTCCTCTATGTTATGCACATGCTCGCCCCGCACGTTCGGGAGGGTTGACCTCCAGGACGAGCGTTCATTTCTGTTCATGACCACCCTCTCCACACATGAGCGAATACGAGGACTGGGTAAGTGTCTTTCGGACCAGCACCGACTATGAGGCCGATCTTGTTCGGGATCGCCTCGACGATGGGGGCATTCCGGCCGTGGTGCTCACGCAGCGCGACCACGCCTTTAACCTGACGGTAGGGGACCTTGCGTCGGTTCACGTGATGGTGCCGCCGGAGCAGTCTGAAGATGCGGTTTCGCTTCTCGAGGAGCAGCTGT
The DNA here is from genome assembly GCA_964426195.1 of uncultured Salinivenus sp. Classification (GTDB taxonomy): domain Bacteria; phylum Bacteroidota; class Rhodothermia; order Rhodothermales; family Salinibacteraceae; genus Salinibacter. Next base: position 1,095 of record CAYRPX010000157.1, on the reverse strand, counting down.
CCGATGAGGAACTCGAAGAAGCCGCGCTCGGTGCCGATCCTGAGGCTCCGCCCGCCAACACTCCCGAGGAGGATTCGAAGCTCGACTCCGGACACGAACACATGGATCTTGGTCCACCGAATGAGGAGGACGCGGAGGACGAGTCCGAGTAACGCCTGTCGGCGTTGGTGAGCTGAGTAGGTACACTGACTTTTGGGCCCGTGAGCAATAATCTCCGCCGGATTGTCACGGCTCTCGTGGCAGTTCCGGTCGTTCTGGTTCTGACATATCTCGGGGGGTGGCCGTTTGCGGGGCTCATTGCCCTCATCGGACTCCTCGGCCAACGCGAGCTTTATCGTATGGCTCGTCGGGAGGGGGCACAGCCGCATCGGATTGGGGGATTTGTGTTAGGGGCTCTCCTCGTGGCCACGGCTCTCCGTCCAGAGCTCTGGCCCGTCGGGGCCGCGGTCCTGTTGCTCTTCGTGGCGACTGCGCCCCTGCTGCTGCCGCAGGCACACTTTCTTGTGAGCTTCACCGTCACGATTGCTGGTGTGGTATACCCTACGGGCCTCCTCGGCAGTCTCGTGTGGCTCCGGGCGGCGCGGAGTGCGGCGGTCACGGAAAGCCGGGCCTTTCAGTTGGTACTCCTGACGCTGTTGCTCGTGTGGGCCACGGACGTGGCGGCGTATTACGTGGGGCGCACCTGGGGACAACGTCCGTTGGCGCCGACCATCTCTCCGAACAAGACCTGGGAGGGGACCCTCGGTGGTCTGGGGACGGCCCTGGTCATGGGGCTTGTTTTAGGGGCCACGTTAGTAGACTTCCTGGCGTGGCCCCACGTGGCCGTGCTCATTGGGATCGGGGGAGGGGTCAGTCAGTTGGGGGACCTCCTAGAGAGCAAACTGAAGCGATCGACGGACGTGGACGATTCAAGCCAGTTGCTGCCGGGACACGGTGGGATGCTCGACCGGTTCGATGCCATGACGGTGGCGGCCCCACTTATGGTCCTGTACCTCCATCTTGTTGCTGAATTGTTTTCGTGATGCGTGGGAAGTAAGACGTGAGGAAGGCCAGACGCTGCCGTTCGCATTTCCGGGGGTAGGGGAGCGAATCGCG
>CAYRPX010000156.1:0-7258 GCA_964426195.1 uncultured Salinivenus sp. | reverse complement strand
ATTTGAACCCACGGCCTCCAGGACCACAACCTGGCGCTCTAACCAACTGAGCTACACCCACCATTTCGGGTATCGGTCTCTATCTCTAGACCATCTCTTCGGACGTATCTTTATGCCGATACGTTTCGCAGACGCTCCGGAACAGGGCCGTTCCCCCCGTGAACTTTCCGTGGACCCCTCTCTGTTCGTTTGTCACCGACATCACTGTCCTTCAATCTGAGGCATTAATGTGGCCATCTCGATGGCCGCCTCCGCGGCCTCCCGGCCCTTGTTACCAGCCTTCGACCCGGCGCGGGCAATTGCTTGATCGACCGTGTCCGTCGTAAGAACGCCGAACAAAACTGGCACCTCCGTGTCCAGCGAGGCCTGCATTGTGCCACTCGTGGCGCCGGAGCAGACGTAACCGAAGTGCGGCGTCTCGCCCCGAATGACGGCCCCGAGGCAGATGATGGCGTCGTAGTCGCCAGACCGCGCACACTTCTGGGCCGCCACAGGAATTTCCCACGAGCCCGGGACGTATGCGACTGTGACCTCGTCCAGGTCGGCTCCGTGACGCTCAAGCGTATCGAGAGCCCCATCGAGCAGGTTTTCCGTAATGTGTTCGTTAAAGCGACCGACGACGACGGCAAACCGGTGGTCGTTGACGACGAGGTCTCCTTCGAGGTGGGTAGGCATCGATACGGCAACGAGCGGGGACGGAAACCAGCGAAGATTGGCGCCGCTGTTACAGGGCAGCGTCCCGGAATCGTTCCCACTGTCGCCGGGTCAGACCGACGCTCCCAAGATCCGTCTCCTCGTGATCGGAACCCCCATGATAATCCGATCCCCCTGTGATCACCAAGTCGTGTGCGTGACAGATGGTTCGGTAGTAATCAACCAGGTAGTCGGGATGGCTCGGAGAATAACACTCAATTCCGTCGAGCCCCCACTTGCGGAGTGCTTTCAGAACCTGCGTCGGCGTCCACTGCCCGGGATGCGCGAGGACCGCTACGCCCCCGGCCGTATGGAGGACCTCGATTGCCTTTGCCGCCGGCTGGGTCGGGGCCGGTACATACGCAGGCTGATTCGTGTCGAGGTACTGTTCGAACGCCGCCTGATAACTGTCCACGTGCCCCTCGTCTACCAAGGCCCGCGCAAGATGGGGACGCCCCGGAGCCGAGCTCGTCCCGACGTGCCGCTCGACGACCTCAGACTCAACTCCAACTCCAAGCTCCGTAAGGTGCCGGATCATCTGATCGAGTCGCTCCCAGCGTCGGCGCGAAAAGGCATCGAGATAGTCGGTAATGGCCGTGTGCCCGGAATCGAACCCGTATCCCAGAAGGTGAACAGTGCGATCATCGACTTCGACACTCAACTCGACGCCAGTAACGAAGTCTATGTCCTGCTCTTTCGTCGCGGCCTTGGCCCGATCCAGGCCATCCGTCGTGTCGTGATCCGTCACGGCCAGCACCTCCACACCGCGCTCCGTCGCCCGTTTTACTAAGACCTCGGGGTCGAGCATTCCATCGGAGCAGTGGGTGTGGGCGTGAAGGTCGGCGTACACGAGTTCGTTGTGCATAGTTCGTCTCTCGGATGCATGTCTCATTCGCCCCCTTTGGAAATCATTCTATCATTCCCACCATCGTCGAACCGCACCCTGCTGCTTGAGTTCATGACTCTACGAGCCAGCGCACGTTGTTTTTCACGAGTGAATTTGGCCGATGGATCGCATGTGGAGCCCTTGGCGATCGGCGTACGTGTCGGAGGCGAACGACCAGACGCCTGCCGACGACGAGTCGATTTTTACAGCGTTGCTGAATGAGGAACGGGACAAAGAAAATCTAATTCTATGGCGGGGCGAGCACGTGTTCGTCATTATGAACCGGCATCCCTACAACAACGGCCACCTCCTCATTGTCCCCTACCGAGAGGTGACTCAGTACGACGCCTTGAAGACCGCAGAACAGCAGGCCCTCGCCGCCGCCATCGATCGCTGCATGGAATGGATCCGAGCGGCTCTCTCCCCCGATGGATTCAACGTGGGAATGAACTTGGGCCGAGCGGCCGGGGCTGGCATCCCGGAGCATCTCCACGCCCACGTCGTCCCGCGTTGGGACGGCGACACCAACTTTATGGCTACCACGGCCGACACGAAGGTGCTCCCCGAGGACTTGCACACGACCTATCGCAAACTCCGGAGACCAATGTCTCCCACTGCCCGTGCTTCAACCAAACCCGGGCCGCAGCCAACCGAATGAAGCGTTCTTCTCAATTCTCCGCGCCACATTCCCCCTACAGGTTATGAGCACTGCTTCGGTGGAAGACCGCCGCGCTGCGGTCGAGGTGTATGACTTTCACGGCGTTCACCCACACGTCCGCTTCGGAACAGCGAGTGACCGATACGGCGGATGGCTCGGCCAGATCTACCCCCCCGAGCGGTACGCCGATCAAGTGTCGACTCGCTCCCGAAAGATGGGCGGCCAAACGTTTACGGAACGACGCGTGCCCATCGAGTCGGTCCGCGACTACTTCGAGCACTTCGAGGTCCTGGAGATCGACTTTACGTTCTACCGCCCGCTGCTAGAAGAAAACGACGAGCCGGGATCGAATTACTTTGTCCTCTCCAACTACGCCGATCACGCGCCCGAAGAGGCCTCCTTCCTCCTCAAGGCCCCGCAGAAATTTTTCGCTCGAAGCCTCCGTCGCAACGGAGAATTCGTCGACAATCCCACCTTCCTGGACGCCTCAAGCTATGTGGAGTCCTTCCATGAACCCGCCCTCGACCTCCTCGGCGACCGCCTCGAAGGGATCATCTTTCAGCAGGAGTACCAGCGCGTGGCCGACAGTCCCAGTCCCGAAGAAAACGTCGACCAGTTCGACTCCTTCTTCGACGCCCTCCCGGATGTCCCGCAATCCCACATCGAACTTCGATCGGAGCACCTCCTGCGGGAGCCATACTTTGACTGGCTCGCGGCCGAGGGACTGGGCCACGTTTTCAGCCATTGGACCTGGCTGCCCCCCATCCGCCGGCAATGGGCCCTCACCGGCGAGCGCCTCACGGCGGCAAATCAGCAGGTGGTGGCCCGCCTGCTCACGCCTCGCGACATGAAGTACGCGGAGGCCTACGCGGCGGCCCATCCGTTTGAGGAGCCCGTGGGCGAACTGAGCGAAACGGAGCAGGCCCACGACATGGTGCTCGACACAACGGCCCTCGCGTTTCGGGCGGAGGCACAAAACGCAAGACTCAACGTGATTGCCAACAACCGGGCGTGGGGCAATGCACCAGATCTGAATCGCGCCATTGCCCACCGCGTTCTGGACGAAGTTGAGAACCGAGAATAGAAGCTGGGTCCGTACCATTTTCCCTCGACTTTTCCCTCATCCTCCGCTCTCCACACTCAACTCTTCCGCCGGTCGAGATAGCCCTGGAGGATTACTGCGGCGGCCGCCGCATCGACTCGGCCTTTGTCATAGCGCCCCGGCTGACTCACCCCGGCGCGTCGAAGCAGGTCCTTCGCAATCTCGGACGTGTACCGCTCGTCCTCCCGGGCCACTTCCACCTCGCCGATTGCCTCCCGGATGCGCGCCACGTACGACCGCACCATCTCCGTCGCCTCCTCTTCGGCTCCGGCTTCCGTGAGCGGCCAGCCCACAACAATCGTCTCGATGCCCTGCTCCTCGCAGATCTCACGGAGAACCGTAAGGGCCTCCTCGGGACCGTATGTGCCGTGGGGTTGGGCAAATAGGCGAAGCGGATCGGCCACGGCGAGACCAACGCGCTTGGTGCCCACGTCCACGCCCACGAGGCGCGAATCGGAGGAGTGAAGACTCTCTGACACGGTGGGGACACCGGACTCGTTGAGGAAACACCTGTACCGTGATGGCACGGAAACAGAAGTTACGAGTTGTCACCTTCTGCCTCTCCGTCCTCCCTGTCCGCACTTCCCTCCGGTACCTCATAGCCGAGCTCGCGCAGGGGCGTCTTTAGCACCTCCTGTACCCGCTTGCCGGGCCGAAACAGCGTCTTGCGGCGACTCGGGACAAAGACGGGCTCGTTCGTCTGCGGATTGCGAGCCGTCGGCTTGGCTTTCGTCTTCTTGATCTCGAACACCCCAAAATTCCGCAGCTCAATCCGACGCTCCGGATCGGCTTCAATCATGAGGTCGCCCAGCGCCATGAGCACGGAGCGCACCTGTTCTTTTGCTTCGTAGAGGGGGCAATCCCGCATCTCCGCCACACGCCGGGCGAGATCTTCTTTCGTCGCAGTTTCGACTCGGTCAGCCATGTTGATCCATCGGGAGCTTGTCAGGGAAAGCGAACACTATTCCTTAAAGCGATACACGCCCTGAATGCCGTCAACGCGCTTCAGGCGCTCGATGAGACGCTGGAGATGCTCTAAGTCAGAGACGTGAAGCATGATGGTACCAGAGAAAATTCCGTCCTCGGTGTCAATCGTCAGCGATCGAATATTCGTCTTCAGGTTCTTCGAAATCACTGTCGTTATGTCGTTGACCATCCCAACGCGATCTTCGCCCATCAGGCGCAGTGCCGCGACGAACTGAACGTCCTTCTGGTGACTCCAGTCGACGTCCAGAATCCGATCCGGTTGATTGACGAGGAGATCCGACGCGTTGCGGCAGTTCGAACGATGAATGTTGACGGTTCCCGTCTTGCTGACAAACCCGAAGACTTCGTCGCCCGGAATGGGATTGCAGCAGGAAGCGTAATTGACCGCCAGATCCTCATGAACCTCCCCATCAATGAGAAGCGTCTGCTTCTCTTTCTTCTGCGCCGCGTCAAGAAACTGCTCATACTGCTCCCGGAGCGACTCTTCATCGGTTTCCTGTGCTCTCGATTCGTCCTCCGATTTTTGATTCCCCTTAATGTAGTCGACCAACTCGCCCGGGTCGTAGAGTCCCTTCCCAATCTCGTAGAACAACTGCTGAAGGTCGGGAAACTTGAGCTCGTGGGCCACCCCCTGTAAATCCTGATCACTGATTTCGAGATCTGCCTGATCTTTCGTCTTCACCCAGATCTCTTTGCCCAGATCCACGGCCTTCCGCCGTTCCTCATTCGTCCATTTCCGAATCCGACTCCGGGCCTTATGAGTAACGACAAAGTTGATCCAGTCAGGATTGGGCGTCTGCTTCTCGGACGTAATGATTTCGACCTGATCCCCGCTCGTGAGCTCCTGAGAGAGCGGCACCATCTTGCCATTCACCTTCGCCCCAAGACACTGCATGCCCACTTCCGTGTGGACCTTGAAGGCAAAGTCGACGGGCGTGGCACCCTGCGGAAGGGTTAGCAGATCCCCCTGAGGGGTAAAGACATAGATTTCTTCGTCGTAGAGGTTGAGACGAAACTCCTTCACGAATTCTGTGGCCTCCTCGGGTTCGGGGTTTTCGAGCAAGTCCCGCACCCACTCCAGGAAGCGCTCCATTTCTTCGTCGACGTTCTCCGTCCCCTCCTTGTACTTCCAGTGGGCGGCCACGCCCCGCTCGGCCACTTCGTGCATCTCCTGCGTCCGAATTTGGACCTCCACTCGCCGACCTTCGGGCCCAAACACCGTCGTGTGCAGACTCTGATAGCCGTTTGACTTCGGCACCGAGATAAAGTCGCGGAAGCGCTCGGGCAGCGGCTTGTACAGGTCTGTCACCAGCGAGTACACGCGCCAGCAGTCCTCCTTCCCCTTCTTCCCGTCACTCTGCAGAATCACCCGGATCGCGAAGATGTCGTAGATCTCATCGATCGGCTTATTCTTCCGCTTCATCTTGCGATGAATGGAATAAACGTTCTTCACCCGCCCCTTGACCTCGAACTCAAATCCTTCCTCCTCCAGGCGCTCGGCGAGCGGTTCAATAAACTCGGCGATGTAGGCCTCTCGCTCTTCGGCCATCTCTTCGAGCCGCTCCACGATATGGGTGTAGGCCTCGGGATCGAGAATCTTGAAGCTGAGGTCCTCAAGCTCGCTCTTAATTGTGAAGAGGCCGAACCGGTGGGCGAGCGGGGCGAAGAGCTCCTGGGTCTCGCTGGCCTTCTGGAGCTGCTTTTTCTTGGGCAGCGCCTCGATGGTGCGCATATTGTGGAGGCGGTCCGCAAATTTCACCAGGATAACGCGGAGATCCGACGCCATTGAGAGCATCAGCTTGCGGACGTTTTCCGCCTGTCCGAGCTTTTGGCTGCTAAAGACCCCTTCGATCTTCGTGAGGCCGTCAATGATGGTCGCCATCGTTTCCCCGAACTCGTCCTCGATGAGCTCCAGGGAAAGCTCGGTGTCCTCGACGACGTCGTGGAGCAGGGCCGCCGCCACGCTGATGTCATCGAGCCCAATGTCTCGGGCCACGATGGTGGCAACGCGGAGGGGGTGGCTCACGTACCGCTCCCCCGATTCGCGCCAATGATTGCGGTGCGCCCAGTAGCTGAGCCGAAAGGCTCTCCGAATCATGTCCTCGTCGACGGTGGGAAGGTTGCTTCGGCACTCAGACAGAAGCGTCTCGAGCCTCTGCTCGTACTGCGGATCGATGTCGATCTCGGCCTTCCGAGGAACCGCCGATGCTTGGATCATGGAGAGTTGAACTGAACCATCTTAGGGACCGTGATGACGCTAGCTTTAAATTCTTGACCTTCCAGAGGTTTCTTGGGACGCTCTTCGCAACAGCCGCCACCAGCGCTCCAAATAGGAAAAGGACGTCGTGAATGGTTCACGACGCCCCAGATTTCGGAACATAGGTAAGTGTTTTCGAACCCAACCTAGGGCGTTTCCTCTTCCTGGTCAGATTCTTCACCGCCTTCTCCACTGGCAGCCTGATCTCCCTCCACTTCTTCCTCCGCGTCGACATCTGTCGACTCGGCTGAAGACCCCTCCTCATTCTCGGCGGAGTCCTCCGACGTGTCCGAGGATGGTTCCTCTTCCTCGGTCGTCTCACGGCGGCCCTTGCCACCGCCGCGACGCGTCCCGCCGGAGCCGCCTCGTCCTGAATCGGCGGGCGGCACGTCGTTGTAGTCCACAAGTTCGACTAGCGCGAGCTCCGCGCCGTCGCCGGATCGCTGACCGAGCTTGATGATGCGGGTGTAGCCCCCCGGTCGGTCGCCCACGCGCTCGGACACCTCGCCAAACAGCTCCTCAATCGCGTCGTTGCTCTGAAGGTGCCGAAACACCTGTCGCCGGTTGTGCTGCGTGTCCTCCTTGGCACGCGTGATAAGCGGCTCCACGAACGGACGCAAGGCCTTCGCCTTCGCCACGGTCGTGGTGATGCGCTTGTTCTCGATGAGCGCGTTG
>CAYRPX010000155.1:0-7275 GCA_964426195.1 uncultured Salinivenus sp. | reverse complement strand
GTAACCGGCCTCCACTCACGGAACGCCTCTTCAGGAGGATTCTTCCTCCTCAGACGAGGACGCTGCGTCCTCGACTGTTTCCCGGGCAATGATGTAGTGGGCGGTGGCCTCGTTGGTCGCCAGGGCAACATTGTGGACGTTGCACGCTCGCAGAATCGTCTGAATGTCGGGCTCGTGCGGATGCTTGTCGAGTGGATCAACGAAGAAGATCAGGGCAAAGATATCCCCCTCCACGATGCGCGCGGCGATTTGTACGTCGCCGCCCAACGGGCCGGACCGGTACCGATGGATTTCCAGGTCGAGTTGCTCCCTGAGCATTTGGCCGGTCGTGCCAGTGGCCACCAGCTGGAAGCGTCGGAGGAGATCAACGTTTTTGTGGGCGAAGGAAACGAGATCGGCCTTCTTGCCGTCGTGGGCGATAAGGGCGATCGTGGGCACGTCGGACATGAGCGGAGAAAAATTGTGAATGACGCCAGCGCTGAAACGGCTCGAAAATTCCGCGGAAAGCGTCCAGACGGACCGAAATCGTCCCTCGCCCCTGGAACCGCTGTTTCCACCTGAAAGGCCGTTTGGCGAACGTTCTGTGACCTGCGACGTCGTGGAATCTCGGGCACTGTGTCTCGGCTACACACCCATCCACCAAACAGCTTCTGAATTGTTACACTGCGGAATCCGCGCGCCCTGCAACCGCACCTCACGTCTTAAATTCCGAGTCCGGGCGTATTATGGTTTTTGTAGAAAACCCCCGAGTTGACGAACCTGCGTCCGCCGGCCTCGTTTGGGAGGTCGTCGTTTTCTCCCTCCGTCACGCTCTCCTCTTCACGAGTTCGCGTCCAAAGCTTCATGGCGGACCTGATTGTCGTCGGTGATCGTGTTCTTATCGAGCCGAAGACCGGCGAGGACAAAACGGACACCGGCCTCGTACTTCCGGCATCTGTGTCCCAGCAGGGCGAGGTGCTGAGCGGTCGAATCGTCAAAACTGGTCCCGGCTACCTCACCCAGAACCCGGAGTACAGCGAGAGCGAGACCTGGAAGGAGTCGGAGACCCCCGTCCGGTACCTGCCGCTCCAGGCCGAACCGGGCGACTATGCGTTCTTCATGGGCAACGAGGCCATCGACCTGCGCTACGAGGAGACGAACTACATGATCGTGCACCACAACGCCATCCTCGCTCTCGTGCGCGGCGACGACACCCCCGAGGAGGAGCCGTCGGATACGACGATCGACGATCTGGAGGACCTCTGGGACGAAGACGAATAGTAGGATCGGCGAGGATTCTCCAGTCTCCTGGGCGGGGAAAACTTCCGAAGTGAGGGCCCGTGATTGGGATGCGTGAGGGCGGGAGCGCTCGTCCTCAAGTTGACTGGATTCTCACTGTCTCCGGAATTCCGCCCAGAAGCTACGCGTCACGAATCACGCATCTTGAGGGAGCTCTCCAGGGGTAGATTGAGAGCGCCCTGGATTGGGGCGGTCACTGCTCGCTTCTCCACCACGGGCCTTCGTCGTCGGTCGGCTCCGGCACGGTCGTCTGCTCGTTTGTCTGCTTCCTCTCCTTCGGCACATCAGGAACTGGAGCACCGCCCGTCCGATCCGGTAGTGTATCAAGCCGAAGAAGGTAGCGCACGTACCGTGCGAGGGACAGGTCGGGCATCTCGTCGAGTCGATCCTCGATTCGCTCGCGCTCGACCGTTTGGGTCTGGATCTTTTCACGGGTTCGCGCCAGTGTCTCGTCGATGTCCTCGATTCGGTGTTGCACGTACCGCTGGAGGCGCCGCTCCTGCGCCGGCGAGAGCGCGTCGGGCACCTCGTCGGCGTAGGTTTCTTCCAAAGCGGACCGCCACATCTTGAGTCGGGCCCGCGCCCGGTCGCTGATGCGCCGAACGGTGTCGAGGGCTTCGGGGGTGGCCTCCTCGGCCGTGCGGATGCCCGCAGCTTTGAGGCGCACGACGTGCTTGTGAGTGAGCCCTTCCAGCTCTTCCACCTCGTCGACGAAGTGATGCTTGAGACAATCGTTCAGCGCTTTCTCCTGAATCTCCCGCAGACGCTCCTCGCGCCGGGACGCCTTCGAGGCGCGCAATGCCTCCCGGTTTTCCTGAAGGCTTTCCACTTCGCGTTCGAGATCCCGAATCGCCGTCCGGAATCGCTCGGCCTCCTGTTCGAGACGGCGTCGGCGGCGCACGAGAGAAAGGCGACGGTACCGGCTCCCAACCAGACCGCTGCCCAGTACGGCTCCGCCAAGGAAAACCCCGAGGCCTGCGAGGGGCCATCCCGCAACTGCCAAGCCCAGCGCTCCTCCGAGCATCCCAACTGAGGCGGGCAAAAAGGCCTGGGCAAACGCACTCCGCACCGCTGCGTCGCGCCCCTTCCGCGCCCGCGATCGGGAGACGGACATCTGACCCGGCCTCACCTGCCCCTCACGCACCGCAACAAGGGGCGGCACGTCCGCTGGCTCGACGTAGCACGCCATGCGCAGGGCCTCCACGAGCTCGCTCAGGGACTCGGTTGCGTCGAGCGTCTCGAAGAGTGAGGACTCGTCCGGGGCATAGAAATCGGCATCGCGGAAGAGCAGATTCTCGCCAGTGTCATACTGTTCCCACAGCTCAGGCCGTACGGCACAGGCCCGCAGGGCCGTGTAGATGACGAGCCCAGCAAACCGATCGAGCGTAGGGCCATAGTCAGCGTCTGTCCGGTCGGGATGCTGATAGTTGCGGTGCCCCACCTCGGCACTTCTCGACCCTTGCAGGGCCGGTACGTACATGGTATCGTAGTCCACGAGTCGGAGTCGGAGAGCCTCCCCTACCGTGTCCACCAGTACATTGCCGTGCTGGAGGTCTCCGTGAGCCAGGTCCATCCCCTCAAGATCGGCCATGAGATCGGCCCACGCTTCGGCCAGCCGGCGCAAAACGGAAGACTGATCGAGGCGTGCCTCGACAAATCGATTTAGCGTCGTCCCCTCGGCCCACGCCATTTTCAGGAGCGGATACGTCGTTCCCTCGACCCGCACCCCCTCCGGCTGATACGAAAACTCCACGAGTGCGTCGTGGTCGACGGTGTCAAGGGCGTCGGCGACGGCCTCGTAGCGAGCCTGCTGATCCGGCACGTCGGTCAGAAAACATTTGGCCGCGTAGCGGGCCCCCGTGTCGGTGGTCACCGGAAACACGGCCGCGAAGGCGCCGGTGATGGGCTGCGGCAGTCCGAGGGCATTGGTGCGGGACGTGGCCCTCTGAAGCTCCGGATCCGTGAAGGCGGCCTCCGGAAACTGAAGAGCTTCCTGATAATCGCTCGGCGTCGGGTACTCCGCCATGGTCGGCTCAATAAACGGTCCTATAACAATGGAACGGACGTGTACGGGGCATGCTGGACCGAGGGGGACGGCGGTTGTGACGTCAGCGGGGCGATTCCTCTAGCTCCAGCACCAGAAGGGTACTGTCGTCGTTGCGGAGATGGCCCTCGGCCCGAGCCGCCCCCACCGTCTCCCGAAAGGCATCCGCCGTCCAGGTCCGCGCGGCGGTCGGATCTGTGAGCAGCGATCTCTGTTCTTGCTGCTCAGAACGAAGGAGCCACGCGCCCACGGCGTCAGTCGCTAGCAGAAAGGTGTCGCCGGACTGCCAGATCCCGGTCGCCACGCGGCAGTCGTCGGAGGCGGGGCCCGATTGTCCCGAACGACTGGGCAACAAAGCGGGGCGGTTCGTAAAGTCGTCGGGCGCAGTGTAGGGCCACGCCCGCCGAAGCGTCGCGTCGCGCAGGTGAACGAGAAGACAATCCCCCACAGCGACGGATTGCCAGCGGCCCTCGGGCCGGAGCTCCAGCCCCAGAAACGTGGCGAAGGCCCCCTCCCGCGCCTTGGCGGCCCCGTACCAGGGCAATTGCTCGGCCCGGTCGGCGAGAGCGTCGGCCCACGTGGCCTGCCAGTCCGGAAACGCCTCGATGAACGCCTCCGGCGTTGCCGGACGTGAGCACGCTCCGGTCACCAGGATTTCGGCCCACAACTGGGCAAAAACCGACTCCGTTGCCCCATCGGCCACGGCGGCCCGGACCGGCCATGTCTCCTCCCGAACGACAGCTGCGTCTTCATACTCGTCCACACGCGCTCCTCCTTTTGGAACCGCGAGGATCCGGGAATGAACGGACGGCCCTTCGCCTGGAGACGGATCCTGCTGGGAAGAAGCGCTCATCGGTGCACGCATTCGTCCTCTTTGGCACAAAACAGGAAGGGGGAAAAAGAGAAGTCGCCCATTCTCCCTCTTTCTGATTCTCTCCTTCTGGCCCCCAGCTTTGCAAGCACCCGCCGCCCACCTCCGGCGTCCCTATTGCCCTTATCGAAGGTTGCTCGGACGCGTGCCGATCTCCAAAAATTTTACGAGCGACACCGGATCGGCGTTGAAGACAAATCCACGGGTATCGAGCGTGACCGAGTACCCCTCCTGCTCCGCCGCCGAGCGCATGGAAAACGGCAGGCGGCTCGACATTTGAAAGAGCACCTCGGCGTACTCGTCGTCGGAGGGCACTTCCGCAGGGCTCGACGGCAACTCTACAGGGGATTCCTCGGACTCGGACAGGTGGACGTTGAAGAGCAACACCTCCCCATCATCGGTCGCGAAGGAGCGCAGCTGCTGGGCGTAGCGGAGGGGGTCGCCGTCCGTGGCCTCCCCGTCGGTCACGTTCAGCACGATGGGCGGGAAACTGTGGGAATGCTGGTCAATCCAGTCGCGCACAGACTGTGCCGCCAGATCGAGCGCCTGGCACATCGGGGTCCCGTTCTTTGCCTGCGGATCGAACCAGATGGGTCTCTTCACTCGCGTCTCCGTCGTGCCTCCCTCCCCGTCCACCACTTCCTTTACGCGCTGCTCCATGCGCTTGGGCCGGTCGGCGAGATGGCTAATGGGGACAAGACCAGTGCCAGGATCGTATTCCTCAGTGGGCTGGATGAGCCGCTGCACACGCTCGCCATAGCCAACGACCCCGATGTGAAAATAATCGCGGACCCCTTCTTCTTTCGCACAACGGAGGACGAGATTCTGCAGCAGGTCGTTCACCGTATCAGCCAGCACGCGGGCCCGGCTGGGGGCGGCATCGCCCGTCTGCTCGGCCCCGCCGAACGGCTCCTGCATAGACGCCGACTGGTCGAGCAGAAAGAGCACTGCGGTGGGGTGCTGACGACTAATCTCGGCGGAGTAAGGCATGCTCGCACAGGGAGAACGAACGACAAGCGACGGCTCGGAAGTGGCATCGACCGGTTCCGTCGTCGTTCCGGGGGCCTTGTAAAAAACCAGGGAGACCGTCGCCTCCTCAGTCGAGATCAGCAAGAAGCTGGCTCGCCTCCTCCTTGTAACTCGGCGCAAAGGGATCCGTGCCGGGCATGGTGAGGACCGTTTGTAGCTCCCGCCGGGCTGCCCCGGGCCGATCCATCTGCAGGTACGTCTTCGCCAGTTCGAGGTGGTGGAAGACCTCATCGTTGAGCTTGATGGCCCGCTGGAAGTCTCGAACAGCCTGTTCGAGTGAGGATTCCGGCAGCCCCCCGTAGACGGCTTTGACGATGGCGCGCTTGAAGAACCCGAGGTCTTCCACCTCTCGATGCCAGCGTCCCCGCGCGTGATAGGCACCATCGAGGGTCGAGTCGAGAGCAATGGCCCGATCTGCATAGCGCTTGACGGCGCGAGACCGGCGGATGCGCTCCTGCGTTCCGGCATTCAGCGCGGTCCGCCCCTGGGCCACCGCCATAGCAAGGTGCGCCCGGGCACTCGTGGAATCGGCCGCCAATCCGGCCTTGGCGATGTCGAGCGCATCCTCGTAGTACCGGATTCGCTCGTCCTTATCGTCCGTCGCCTGGCCGAGATCAGTCCAGGTGTACACCAGGCGCCACAGCACGTCGACCTCCTCGGGATGCCCTTCTCGCAGCACCTGGAGCCGGTCCAGGGCAGCTCGAAAGTCGCCAGCCTGCCGGAGGCTGTCGACTGTCGTCAGGGAAGCGTGCAGCGCAGAACTCGTCGTGTCGGACGACTGGGCGAAAACTAGGGACGGAAGAGGTCCACCCAGCACGAGAAGTGCGCCACTGACGAGCAAGCGAGCAGACCAGTACGAGCGCATTGGGAGAGCAAGGTAGATGGACGAAGCGCACGATACAAATGTCCAGAACCGGCGGTTTGCATTCGGTCCGCGGCCAAACGCCCCGTCCCTTCGAACAATCTGCGCTACGTCGTCTCCTGGTCCGTTCCCTCTTCGGTCTGCCCATTTGCGGGGCGGCCGTGGCCGCCGAGCACAGATTGGTCGAGCAGGTCGTGGAGCTTTGCGTTCCAAAGCCCTGCTCCCTTGCGAAGCCGAAACGGCACCGTTTGGCCGTCCTCTAGGTGTAGAATGAGGTTCGACCCCTTAGGCCTCGGACGCCACTCGACCTCGTCGATGTCCTCGACGGCAATCGTTTGTCGATACCGTCCTCGCCACGTCCACCCCTGGATGCAAACTCGGTCTTCATAGAGAGAAGCCTTCCCAAACCAGAGGATGCGGTCGGAAAGCGAGCACCGATGCGAGTAGAAGGGGTCGGCAGTCAAGGAAGGAAAAGATCGGTCCGGCAGTACGGGGTGTTGTCCCCTGGCGGTTTCACACGTGGAGGCAGCAGGGACGGGGTGAATGCCCCTGAAAGAATGCAAAATTCTGTGCAGCAGGCCCTATTGGAGGGATGCAAGGGGCTCCGCCTCCGGGAGCGGAACGTACAAGGCCTCGACCTCCTGGCCTCGCATGGCTCGCGCTAGCCCGTGCGCCAGTGCAGTTAGTATCAGGGAGACACGCACATTTCGCTCCGCAAGTTCCATCCCTTCCTCTACGAGCGTCACCATGCCTTCCAGGTCCGCGTCGGGCAAGTTGTCGCAGAATTGAGCTATGGCCTCGGCCTGATCCACGTTGACCAGCGAGGCGTCTTCTCCCATCGAGCGGTAGAGAAGCAGGTCTCGCATCCAGCGCAGCATGAGCCGCAGGACGTTCTTCACACGCTCGCGGCCCTGTTTTTGGAGCTCTTGAATGCAGCGGTCGAGCGGCTCAATTTTTTGCGAGTACGCAGCCCGGAAGTAGTCGAGCACCAGCTCGCGGCTGGTCATCAGGTTCTGATTTTCGGCCAACTCAAGTGCCTGGCTATAAGAGCCGTCCGCCATGCGGGCCAGCATCGACGCCGCGTCCGGCTCCATGTCCTCCCGTTCGACGAGGGCCTGTTGGATCGTTTCCGGCAAGAGCGGATCGAAGCGCAGTTTCTGGCACCGAGACAGGATCGTCGGCAGCAGTTGC
>CAYRPX010000154.1:0-7336 GCA_964426195.1 uncultured Salinivenus sp. | reverse complement strand
CAAAGGGACCGGCTTCCTCGTACGGCTTCACGTACATCCCGTGGATCTTCATCTCACCGTCCCGATCGACCTTGCAGTACGCCCCATCTAGGCTGACCTTCCCCTGCCGAACGGACTTCACCTCGGAGCCCTCGAGCACGAGCCCGGCCTCAAGGGTCTCCTCGATGTCGTACTCGAACTGTGCTTTTTTATTGCGCTCGACGACCTCAACGCCTTCAGCCATGGCGACGGAAGATCCTGGTTAGAAAACACGACGGAGAGAAGCGGCAGCCCCGCCTTCGGAGCAACGGGCATTCCGACTGCGAGGCCCGAAACGGACGGAAAAGGGACTCAGCTTCACGCCTCCCTCTTCCCGCATCACGTCTCCTCTTCCTCTTCTTCTTCCTCGTCGAGATATACGAACGGAAGGTCGGGGACATCCTCCGTCACGTCGTAGTAGAAAAGATACTTCCGGAACTCGGTGAGGCTCGCGATGGCGAGCTTGTCGAGTCCAGTGCGGAGGTCTTCCCGGTAGAACTCGTTCAGCGAAGCAGTTGTCTCCTGGGCCTGCACCCAGACATCCCGATTTTCATCTGCCGCCTCACCGGAGGCAATGAGGGCCTCGATCATCTCATCGGTGGTCTGGTCCCGCTTAGTGACATACAGCCCCCAGACCATCGGATAGTTGGACAGCTCGTACCACTCGCGCCCGATGTCCATCGTAAAGGGCTCGGGCTGAAGGGACGGGACCTCCGGCCCCACCAACAATGCCGCGTCCTCCTCGGCCACAAGCAACTCCTTGGGCGGTCGCGACTCGTAAGGGACGAACGTAGGATCAATTTGATAGTGCTCGTGCAGGACGATGCGGGTCACGAGCCGTTCCTGGGCGACCCGCCTGTCGTACGCGATGGTCTCCGGGAAATCGTGCAACCCCCCCCGCCATACCAGACGAGCATACGGATATCGCCAAGACACCAGGCCAACACTTGGAACCACGTCGATGGCGTTGCTCGCCTGAAGCGCGAGCATGGTGGGCATCAGGGCCACGTCAACCTCCTCCTCCACAAGCAATGCAGCGCACTCTTCGGGGCGATGTCGCTTGATTTGAAACGGATTGTCCACCGCCCCCGACGTGAAGCCGGAGACCAAGAACTCGGCGGGGGGATAGTCCCAAATCGCAAGATCCATAGCGGCACGGAACGGGTGCGAAGTCCACAGAAACACCGGGACGGAGAGGTTTGTCCCATCGCGGTATTGCGCAAACGACTACTCGTCCCGGATGCGTTCCTGAATGCGGGCCTCTTTTCCGGATCGGTCGCGGAGGTAAAACAGCTTCGATCGATTCACGACTCCGCGGCGAACGACCTCGATTTTGGCAACTCGGGGGGAATGGAGCGGAAAGATGCGCTCCACGCCCACACCCTCTGAGGTCTTCCGTACGGTAAACGTTTCGTTTGGGCCCGATCCTCGACGAGAGAGACAAACGCCCTCAAATTGTTGAATGCGTTCCTTTTCGCCTTCGACTACGCGGAGGTGCACATTGACCGTGTCCCCGGCGTCAAAATCCGGCACATCGTCTCGGAGCTGCGTGGCCTCAACGATGTCCATCAAATCAGTGGCCATGGTAATATCGTATCGTTCGATGAAAAGAAACAATCTTAATACTCTGAGATCCAGTCGGCGGGTCCAATGAACCCGAAGATCACGATCCTTCTGATGAATGGTCGGAGGTGTCGTGCAGAAGATCAGGACGCCGGTCGCGGGTTTTTTCGAGGCGCTTCTCATCTCGCCATCGCGCAATGCGCTGGTGGTCGCCAGAGCGAAGCACCTCCGGCACCCGCCGTCCCCGATATTCAGCAGGCCGGGTATAGACCGGTGCGTCGAGCAATCCGTCCTGGAACGAATCCGTCAGGGCCGAGGAGCTATCCCCCAGCGCCCCCGGAATTAAGCGTACTACGGCGTCGACCAGGACGAGGGCCGGAAGCTCCCCCCCACTCAGGACGACATCTCCGATCGACAGCTCCTGAGTGACGAGTGCATCCCGCACTCGCTGATCGATTCCCTCGTAGTGCCCCGCGATGAGAATCAGGTGATCCTGCATCGAAAGGCGGTTGGCCATCGACTGGTGCAGTTGCTCCCCTTCCGGTGTAAGGTAAATGACCTCGTCCGCCGCTCCTTCAGCTTTCTCAATCGCTTCCACGGCCCGAAACAGCGGCTCCGGCTTCAAGACCATGCCCGCTCCGCCCCCGTACGGACGGTCGTCAATCTGGCGATGCTTGTCCGTGGCAAAGTCTCGCAGGTCGTGCACCTGAAGGGTCACCACCTCAGCATCCTGGGCCCGCTTCAAGATGCTGTGGCGAAGGGGCGCTTCCACCAGCTTCGGAAGGGCCGTCACAATGTCAACACGCATCTCCCCAGACATAGCGGCACGAATAATAAATACCCGTCAGTCATCGATCGGAGCAATGAAGTCGGTGTCGAAATCTCCCGGGCTCATTCCATGAGGCCCTCGATGGGGCGCACCACGACCTGCTCCTCGTCTTCATCGAGAGCGAGAATGAAATCCTCAACGGCCGGAATCATCGCCTCCTCGTCATCGGGTTTGCGGACGACGAACATGTCTTGGGCGGGCATTTCCATAAGGTTGGCAACGGTACCGAGGATTTCTCCCCCCTCCGTCACGACTTTCCAGCCGACCAGTTCATGCGCAAAGAGCTCTTCCTCTCCCGGTTCGAGGGCCTCTTCGGTCGCAAATACATTGAACTTGGCGACGGCCTCTGCCTCAGTCCGATCCTCGATGCCGTCAAGTCCCAGAATCACCGTCGTGCCCCGTTTCGTCTCCTGATAGCGGACCGAAGCGACGGCGTGTCTCGTCACGCGGTGCGGCTGCGACCCAAGAAATACGACGGGAAGCTGCTCGAACCGGGCAGGGTCGTCGGTCGATTCGGGATCGATTTTTAGTTCACCGTCCAGACCGTGGGGCCGAAAGACGAATCCCACCTGAACGAGCTCCATGGGAGACACGTCGGCGAAGTCCGGTCGTTGGTCGGCAGAGTCGGGCGTGGAGGCGTCCGGCGTCGACATTGCAGAGAGAAACGACTCCCGGCTTGAAGTTACTCGTCTTTGGTGTTCTCGTCCTCGTCGGCGGCGTCAGGGGCCTCTTCCGCGTCGGAGTCGCCAGCATCCTCGGCAGAATCTTCGACGGTGTCCGTTTCTGTCTCGGCCTCAACGTCCTCCTCAGCTTCAGCCTGGGCCTCCGTCTCGCCCTCTTGGGCCCGGGCCTGTGCCTCTTCCTGAACGACCGACAGCGGCGTAGCCTGAGCGCGCAGCTGAGCCTCCTCATCAATTTCCTCGGCCCGCTCGCGCTCACGCTCCAGGGGATCTTTGCCCCGCGCACCCACGGCAATCTTGACCTCTTCCCGATCGGACATGCGCTCTCGGAATTCCTCGACCGCCTCCTCAATCTCATCCGGCGACTCCCCTTTCTTCTTCAGATGATGGTGGAGCAGAATCCCCCGCCGGCGGAGGATGGAGCGCACGGTATCGCTCGGCTGCGCCCCATTTTCGAGCCAATACAACGCCCGATCCTCGTCGAGGCGGACCTCCGCAGGTTCGCGGAGCGGAAAGTAACGGCCAATGTCCTCGATATAGCGACTGTCTCGCGCATAGCGCGAGTCGGCGGCTACGATCGAATAGACCGGAATTTTTTTGCGCCCCAAACGGCGCAATCGAAGCTTAACAGACACGTCGTCGTACAGTCGGGTTCAGTTCGAAAGTCGTGAAGAGGAAGTGCAGAAAGGTGGAAGTCACGGGACCAACTCGTCGGCCTATCGAGGACTACTGCTCTGTCCGCCCCCTCCCCCCGTGAGCTTGTTCATGAGGTTGGACATGTTGACGTCCCGGCCCTGACTCGTCAGCTTTTGCATCGTCTTCATCATGTCCTTCATCTCTTCAAACTGGCTGATCAGCTGGTTGACGTCGCGGACCTCCGTCCCGCTGCCACGAGCAATGCGGCGACGCCGCATGCCGTTTAGAATCTCAGGATGGGTCCGCTCCTCCGGCGTCATTGATTGGATGATTGCCTCGATGTGGGTGAACGCGTCCTCGTCGATGTCGAGGTCGCTGATCTTGTTCCCCACCCCGGGAATCATTCCCATGAGCTCTTTGATCGAGCCCATCTTCTGGATGCGCTGTAGCTGATCGTAAAAATCCTGGAGGTCGAACTCCTCGGACCGGATTTTTTGCTGGAGCCGTTCGGCCTCCTTCTGATCGTACTGTTCCTGGGCGCGCTCCACGAAGGAGACAACATCGCCCATCCCCAGGATGCGCTGGGCCATACGGTCCGGATAAAAGGGGGTGAGTGCGTCGAGCTTCTCCCCGGTGGAGGCAAATTTAATCGGCTTGTCGACAACCGTCCGGATCGACAGCGCCGCCCCTCCGCGCGTGTCTCCGTCGAGCTTCGTGAGCACGACGCCGTCATAGTCAATCCGTTCGTTGAACTCCTTAGCCGTATTTACGGCGTCCTGCCCCGTCATGCTGTCGACGATAAACAGGGTTTCGTTTGGATCAACGGTCTTTTTGATGTCGGCGACTTCCTGCATCATCGCTTCGTCGATGTGCATCCGTCCGGCCGTGTCGATGATAACAATATCGCGGGCCGTGTTACGGGCTTCCGTCACGGCCTCTTCGGCAACGCGAACGGCGTCCTCGACAATCTCCCCGTCCTCCTCAATTGAGTAAACGGGGACGTTCACCTGATCCGCCAGGGTTGTAAGTTGATCGACGGCTGCGGGCCGATAGACGTCCGACGCGGCAAGCAACGGTGCGTGCCCCTCCTTCCGAAAGTGACGCGCGAGCTTGGCGCAAAACGTCGTCTTTCCGGAGCCCTGAAGTCCCGCAACGAGAATAACGGTCGGGGGCGTCTCCGCCATCTCAATCTCCTCATGCTCCTCCCCGAGCACCCGCGTTAACTCGTCGTGCATGATTTTCGTAAGCTGCTCGCCCGGCGTCACCGAGGTCAGAACATCTTCGCCCGTCGCCGCCTCCTTCACGTTGTCCGTAAACTCCTTCGCCACCTTGTAATTGACGTCCGCGTTCAGCAGCGCACGCCGAATCTCACGCATCGTGTTGGCAACGTTCACCTCATCGATACGCCCCTGCCCTGTAACGGACTGCAGGGCGCTTTCGAGCTTTTCGGACAGGCTTTCAAACATAATCGATGGGGTCAACTCGTCTCGTCAATCTCAACCGCAGGAGGGCATCGCCTCCGAAGGTCAACAGAAGGCGGTGCGAAGGTGCTCTCGTTTGTAGTTTAGAACCAACCGGTTCCTATACGCATAGTCGACCACCCTTCGATCCATTTCTCCAGGGGTGTTCATCCATAATTCGCTGCGCGTTGCCGAAGCCATCGGGATGATCTCCTGTAACGTTTTCCACGAGTAAAGCGTTATACAGGATGAACCTCGGAGATGAATTTGACCGCTCCGTCTGGGATTCGCTGAAATCATTGCGCCGACGGCGGGCTTTCTATTCACTCAGCCACTCCTCCAATGAGTTCATCTTCCAAGGACGCGTGGCGCTCACAGTTTCGGAATTATCGACACTCCTTGTCCCCACACTCATACAGTGCCCGAAGCAGCCTCATCGCACATCGTGCCCTCACCGTGCCGGACGTCGCCAAGTGTCAGGTCGTTCACATGTACTGGCCACTTCGAGGGCGTGGAGAGGTCGACACCCGGGTTCTGATCGCCGCCCTGCGAGGTCGGGGCACCGAGGTCGTGCTTCCGGTGGTCACCAGCTTCGACCCGGACGCTCCTACACTGGAACATCGCCGGTACGAGGGCCGCTCTTCGTTGGAACCGAATCAATGGGGCATCCGCGAACCGGTGGACACCAAACGGGTGGCCCCCAGTGCTCTCGATCTCGTCATCGTCCCGGCCCTGGGAGCAGACCGCACTGGACAACGGCTTGGCCACGGGTTCGGCTACTACGATGCGTTTTTGCAATCGGTGACGTGTCCACGAGTTGCCTTGATCTATGAGGCTTGTCTGGTTCCGTCCCTCCCGCGCGCGCGCCATGATGTGCCTATGACGACCCTCGTTACGGAACAGAACGTCCTCGACATTCAAGACTAACAACTTCCGGACTCCTCCTTTCCCTCCCTTTCACAGTCCTGCCCTTCAACCATGCCGAGCCGCGAACGCTCCCATTCCCAATCCTCCTCGGATGAATCCATGGACTCTTTCAAACAGCCGACCGCGTTCGAGGTCGGCGAAACCACCCTGGACCTCGACGACATTTCCGAGGAGGAACTCAAAGACCTCTACTTCGACGACGACACAGAGGAATCGAGTCTCTTCAATCTGCCCACCCTCACGGGCCTGACGCTGATCCTGGGTGGCACGATCTATCTCCTGAGTGAACTGGGAGCGTGGACGGGCCTAGCCTTCTCAAACCTCATGGTCCTCCCCTGGCTCCTGGGAGTCGGCGCAATTCTTCTCGGATTTGGGCTGCTGACGTGGCGCTCCTCCGGGTCCTCCGAGGACTCCGGTTCGAAGAAGAAAGCGGTGGAGGCCGAGACGGGAGAGACCAAAGTGGTCGAGGAACCGAAAACGTCCGGCAACAGGAAGCTGACCCGTTCGCGGACGGACAAAAAACTTCTGGGGGTGTGCGGCGGCATCGCGGAATATCTGAATCTCGACCCCACCCTCGTCCGCATTGCATTCGTGGTCGGGATAATCGGATCGGGGGGGCCATTTGTGCTCGGATATCTGGGCCTCGCACTCGTCATGCCCAAGGAACCTCCATTATCCCCTGAGGAGCGGCTTTCGATCATTCGGGACGAAGTTGACGACAGATAGGATTGCAATTGCCCAGCCAGATTCCAGGCGTGGATTCCCCCGCCCTTGGCACCGCCGCTTCGAAAACCGGGGACTCGTAAAACTAATTGTCCCGGATACCGTCAGGATGAGAGCATGACCAGAAGGGCGGGAAATCGCTTTCGGTCGTAAGTCCCCCTCCTCACATGGGAATAGCCCCGGTCCGGGTATCCCTTCCTTCGTGACCGAGCAGGGCTCTTCATCGAACTACCCCTCTCCAACAGCCTCAACCGGCTCGGGTCGCGTGCCCGCCAGGACCTCTTGTATTTCGTCCGGTCTGAGGTAGCGAGCGATCGCAGCGTTCACGTCGTCGAGCGACAACGCTCGAATCTCCTCGGGGAAGCGGTCGAGATAGGAGACGTCGAAGCCGCGCTCCGCGTTGGTCAAGATCGACTGCGCGAGGCGCTCGGTCGTGGCGAGGCCCACGGTGTAGGAGCCCGTGATGGTCGTCTTCTTCGCGTCCAGCTCGTCTGCCGTGG
>CAYRPX010000153.1:0-7337 GCA_964426195.1 uncultured Salinivenus sp. | reverse complement strand
GCAGATTGGGCCGCCTCTGAAGTCGCAGTAGCGTCCCGTGAGAAATCCGGGATAGATCGAGGCGAGCGATGCGCGTTCGTCGTCGGAATAGAATCAGGAGTCGTCCCAAACGGGCCACGCAGAATCCGAGGAAGATCCGTAGTTCGGGCATATTCTCAGAGCTATCCCGGAGGCCTCCTCCCGCGCGAGGAGATCACTCTTGATTCACCGTCGACGTCGTGCCCCGCGAGTGGTAGGCCGCCAGCTCTCGGGAAGAAGGCCAGAGTGTCATGGCCTCCTGGAAGATGGGATCGGCCTGGTTAAGAATGGGACGGGCCACTCCTTGTCCGTAAAGCAGACGCGCGAGATATCCCTTCACCCGGAGGGCCACAAAGTCTCGTTCCTCCTGAGCGGTGGCCTGTGAATAGATCTGTTCAGCGGTATTCACCGAATCCGGATCCTCCGTAATCGTGATGCCCTTCTCCTCCGCAAACGACCAGAACGAGGCGATCATCTCATCGGAAGTCTCGAAAGAGGTCCGAAACTCTTCGGGACGCTCCTGCCAGGTGCTCCGGAGATCGGTCTCGTGGGTTGTAAACCACTTTCGGGCAAATGCATAGTCGAGCCCACTCCGAACGAGATGGGTGAGCGCTGTCGTGTCCGGCTGTACCACGTAATCGGGGAGAATACCGCCTCCCCCAAACACCGTGCGGCCGTGGTCGGTCTGATAGGCCAGTGAGTCCGGAATGCTCTCCCGGTACTCGTTCAGGTGATAAGTTGCCTGGGTGATCGTCGAGAACTTTCGCTCGTAGTACCCCTCCCGATTGCCCCGCTCGTATGGAGACTGGATGAGGCGTCCGACTGGCGTGTAGTAGCGCCCCACGGTCATCTGGAGCACACTCTTATCACCAAGGTCGAACTGCTTCTGGATGAGTCCCTTGCCAAACGTGCGTCGTCCCACGATGAAGGCCCGGTCGTGATCCTGCAGCGCCCCGCTCAAAATCTCGCTCGCCGACGCCGACCCGCGGTCAACAAGCACGATGAGGGGCTGCTCCCGGAGCAGTCCCCCCGGCTTCGCCGGAATTTCTCGGTTCATCCGCTCGCTGCGGCCCTTCGTTTCGACAATTGTCATTCCCTGTCCCAGCATTTCGTTGGCAATTTGCCAGGAGGAGCGCATGACACCTCCCGGATTGCCGCGAAGATCGAGAACGAGCCGCTCCATCCCCTTGTCGAGCAGTTC
Source organism: uncultured Salinivenus sp. (assembly GCA_964426195.1). GTDB lineage: Bacteria > Bacteroidota > Rhodothermia > Rhodothermales > Salinibacteraceae > Salinibacter. The sequence goes on along the minus strand of CAYRPX010000153.1, from coordinate 6,118 downwards.
GTTGGCCGCCTCCCGAAACTCATCGTGGGTCTTCATGGTGAAGCGGGTGATGTTGATGTAGCCGGTCCTCTCGTCCACCATGTGGGGCGACCGCACAGACTGCGTCTCGATCTTCTCTCGCGTGATGGTAAAGGTGAGGCGCTCGTCCATTGTCGGCCGGTAGACCGTCATTCGCACCTCTGTGTCGATCTCTCCTTTTAGACGGTTTTGGATCTCATTGGACGAAAGGCCAATGGCCGACGTGTCTTCGATTCCCACGATTCGATCTCCAGCCATAACCCCCACCTCTTCGCTCGGCCCCCCGGCCACGGGGGAAATGACGCGGGCCGTATCCTCCGGAACCTCAAAGACAATCCCTATTCCTCCAAAGGAGCCCTGATACGAGTCCTTCACGTCGTCGGCCTGATCGGCGGGAATGTACGTGGAATGAGGATCGAGACTGTTCACCATCCCCCTCACTCCTTCCTCCGCCACGCTCGCAACCTGCAGAGGCTCCACGTACTTCTTGTCTATGACGACGAGGGCGCGCCGCATCTTGTCGAGCTGCGAGCCCAGGTCGTCCTCAGAGAGATAGGTGTCGAGCTGAACCCCGAGCACCGCCCCAAAGGCGATCAGCAAAACAGCCGGAAGAATGTGGTATTTGCTAAGACGCTTCATAAGATCGTCGGAGAAGTCCATATCGAACAACAGAGTGAGAACGGCACGGGTCGCGCAAACGAGAAGAGGTCATGGAGATGCTCCCGCTTTCCATGCCTTTACCTCGACCTCGGCGCGGACGAAAAGTACTGTGGCACCTTCCTGATATCTGAATCGGGCTGCTTTGTTGCAGATCCCTCGATCGCTCGGGTAAAAAACAGCGAACGTTCTTCGGAGGTCTGCTTACGAAGAAGTGGGGACTTCTGCACTCCGAAAATGAATGGACGCGTTCACTGATCGGGGATCCCCCCCTGAGGGCATGACTTCGGACGCTAGAGTGAATCGGTACTACTACATCTTCGACAGTCGCGAGCACCGTGCCCTCGTCCTAGACCGGACCACAGGCGAGAAAGAGGGCTCCGAGGCCAATCCCCGGGCTCCTCTGATCAAACACGTTCGTGCTCATCGGCCCGAAACCTACCTGCGCCGGTTCGCGCGGGGGTGCGCTCGACAGGTCGACGCCGACGCGGCCCCTGCCCACACCGCGGCCGCTCGACTCTGGACCGCGGCCCAGCGCGATGCTCCCGCCGCCTGGAGACGCGTGCGACGCGAAACCACTGAGGCGGTGATGCTCGCCGTCACCCTCGGACTCCCCCGGGGCGAGCCCGACGCGGCCCAGCTCCTCACCCTTCAGGCTTGCACCCATCCCAACGCCGAGCAGGCGGCCCTCGACGCCGCCCACATGAGCGAGCGGTGGGCCGAGTTTTGTGCCCAATCAGACCCGACCGCCGCGGCGCAAGCTATGCGAGCTCGACACGTCAACCGGCTTCTCGACCTGCTCCCGACCCCATGACTTAGGACGCAGCATCAGCTCTTCGTCGGCTCCTACCATTTCTCGGAGCGGATGGAGAAAAAGGCTGAATCGCTCCTCTGGCCTCACGGCTCTTCGTCCTCATCCTCCTCACTCACCAGCGGCACGAATCGAAACGAGTGGAATTCTTCTCGCTCGTAGTCATGGGGCCCCGTGCCGGTGCGAGTGATGCGAGTCATGGTCTGGCCGCCCCGCCCCCCGATGGGAATGACGAGCCGGCCGCCCGAGTGGGTCTCCGCCTCTGTGGGTTCGCGAAGCTGGCGCAGGAGTGGATCGGGGACCTCGGAGGCAGCGGCGGTCACCACGATGCTGTCGTACGGCGCAAAGGCCACCCATCCCTTCGTGCCGTCCCCGTGGCGCGTTCGCACGCCATAGCCGAGATCGTCGAGCAGGGACCGGGCGCGGGCGAGCAGATCTTTGTGCCGTTCGATCGAGAACACCCGCGCACCCATCTCACAGAGCACGGCTGCCTGGTATCCGCTGCCCGTGCCCACCTCAAGAATGCGGTCATCCGGCTCCACATCGAGCAGGGAGGTCTGATAGGCGATTGGAAAGTGCTGCGTGATGGTCTGATTGAGGCCGATGGGGAGCGCCTCGTCGGCGTAGGCCCGATCGCGCAGGGCCGGGTCCACGAACGCGTGGCGGGGCACCGCACCGATAGCCGCCAGCACGCGTTCATCGTGGATTCCCCGTGAGCGAAGCGTGTCGACGAGTCGCTCGCGGCGGCGACGGTATCGGCGATCATTCGGAGCGTCGGAGGACGAAGAGGCCATGGGGAGAAGGAGGAATGCTCCGGGAAGGGCAGGCGGTCGCGTCCGGTTCAGGCAGTTGCGGAGGCGGTGACGCTCGTCTGTGAGGTGGGCTGCCCGGTAAGGGCGCTTGTAAGATACGTACGGAGTTCCTCCGGGGTAATGTTGGAGATCAGAGCGCCGTCGCGCGACACGCTGATGTCGCCGGTCTCTTCCGAGACCACCACCACAAACGCATCGGTCTGCTCAGTGAGACCGACGGCAGCGCGGTGGCGAAGGCCCAACTGAGGACTGAGCTTCATGCTCGTGGAGACGGGCAAGATGCAGCGGGCCGCTTCCACGCGACGGTTGTTGATGATGACGGCCCCATCGTGAAGCGGATTCTGTCCGTAAAAGATCGACAGAAGTAGGTCGCGAGAGACCTCGGCCTCGAGGAGCTTTCCGGTTTCGACGTAGCTTCGAAGACCCGTACTGCGCTGGAAAGCAATGAGGGCCCCCATCTGTTGCTCGCTCATTTCCTCCACGGCCGTTACCGTCTCGTCGATGATCTGACCCTGATCGGTGGTCGTTACGAAACGCCGGATGATCGGGTTTTTGCCCAGCAGGAGAAGTAGGCGCCGGATTTCAGGCTGGAAGATGATAATGACTGCCAGCACAAAGACCTGGTTGAAGTAGCTAAAGACGGTGGTCAGCACCGTCATGTCGGCCAGTTCGACGACGAACTGGATCAGGAAGAGGGCCCCAAGCCCGAGGGCGATCTGCACGGCAATGGTCCCGCGCATAAGCCGGTAGAGCTGGTACAGGATGTAGGCGACGACGAGGATTTCGATTGCGTCGCCGATCCCGAAGCCGATGATCTCAAAGACCGTCACGGAAAGAAAGCCAAGTGCAAACAGTACAGAGGCGAGGTCTGCTCCCAAAGCGAGAGTCGGATTCAATACTGACGCAGGGTGGCGCCCAGAACCTTCAGCATCTCGACGGTCGGAGCGACGTCGTGAGTTCGCACAATCGTGGCGCCCCGCATGACGGCCACTGCCGTGGCTCCGAGTGAGCCATGGAGACGCTCGTCGACAGGGAACGGATCGTCGGGCGTGCCAAGGGTGGCCCCGATCGTACTTTTGCGGGAGACCCCCACCAATACGGGCCGGTTGAGCGTCAGTAGCTCGTCAATCTCGTTGAGGAGGCGGAGGTTCTCGGCATTCGACTTTCCGAAGCCGAAGCCGGGATCGATGACTACCTGCTCCACCCCCGCCTGCTCGGCGGTCTCCACCGCCCGGGCGAGAGTGTCGCGCACCTGCGCGGTCACGTCGTCGTAGTCGCGGGGACGCGTGAGGTCTCCAGGCTCGCCGACCGAGTGCATCAACACGAGAGGCGCGCTCCAATCGGCCGCCGCCTCGGCCATCTCCGGACGATGACGCAAACCAGTGACATCGTTCACAATGTCGGCCCCGACGGCGAGGGCCGACCGGGCCACCTCGGGCTTGTATGTGTCAACGGACAAGAGGGCCTCGGGAAATCGATCCGAAAGTGCATCGATGACGGGCACGACGCGATCGCGCTCGTCCTCCAGCGGTACAGGGTCTGCACCGGGCCGGGTCGATTCACCCCCTACGTCGATGATCGACGCCCCTTCGCTCAGCATCTCGGCGGCTCGCGACACGGCTTTCTCAACAGTCACGTACTGCCCGCCATCGGAAAAAGAGTCGGGCGTCACATTAAGGATACCCATCACGTGGGCTCCTTCTGCCTCCAAACTCCCGGGCCGACAGTCGAGCGAGTGCGCCTGCCCATCGAGCCTGAACCGGTCGGGGGGGAAGATCTCCGGATTCAACGAGGGGATGGAGCGGGACGCGCGAGGCATAGCGGAAAAGCTAAGGCGATTCAAGGGGAGGACACACGCGCGAACATTTGTTCAGATAAAGTATACACAGAGCGCTGTCCGGATGAGATCCATCTCTTGTTTTTGTGGAAAATTTCCGTCAGTCGGACTTTTCCGTTTTGCCTCACTGGGAGGAAGTGTTCCGCATCGGTTTCCTCGATTTTCCCTCTTGTCGTTGATGGACGAACTGGCACGTTCTGCCCTGCAGTGGATCGGTCCGCTTCGGCAGATCAAAGAGTTCAAAACACATCCCGTCAGCACGCAGCGATCGCTTCTGCGCCGCCTGCTCACCCGCGCTGCCGATACCGAGTGGGGCCAACGATTCGGCTTCTCCGAGATTGCCAAGGCGTCGGACGTGGTGGAAACCTATCAGGAGCAGGTTCCACTGCACACCTACCCCGACATCGAAGACGACGTGGAACGGGTGCGACGGGGCGCCACCGACGTGATGTGGCCCGGCACCATCACCAATTTTGCCGTCTCCAGCGGCACCGTATCCGACGGCAAGGTCATTCCCATCAGCGACGAGACGATCGACCACAACCGATCTTTCAGCGTCGGGACTGGCGTCAACTATCTGAAGGAAAGTCTCGAGCCGAACTTTTTTGGGGGCACACACCTCACCCTTCCCGGTCGCGTAGAGGAAGATCCAAACTATCCCGGCACCAAGGCGGGCGAAATTAGTGGCATTCTCGCCGAAAACGCGCCCGGCTTTTTCCGCACCCTCTTCCAGGCGGTGCCGAACGAAATCACCTTCCTGCCGAGCTGGGAAGAAAAGCTCCAGGCCGTCGCCGAGCGGACCGTCGACAAGGACATCCGGCTCTTGGTGATGGTGCCCACCTGGGCACTCAATCTGTTCGACCTACTCATCGAGCTTCACAACGAGCGTAACAATGACACGGCCACGACCGTGGGAGAGGTGTGGCCCAATTTGCAGGTCTTCATTTCGGGCGGAGTGGCGCTCCGGTCGTATCGCGACTTGATCGAGAAGAAAGTCGGTCACGACATCGACTTCGTCGAGACGTACGGGGCCTCCGAAGGATTCTTCTCGTTCCAAGACGAACTGGACGATCCCTCCATGCTCCTGCACCTCGACAACGGAGTGTTCTACGAGTTTGTCCCGCTCGACGAGCGCGGCGACGACGATCCGACCCGCCACACGATTGCCGACGTAGAACCCGGAGTGCGCTACTCGCTGCACGTGACCTCTAGCAGTGGCCTTTGGGCCTACGAGGTGGGCGACGTCATCCGGTTCACACAGACCTTTCCGCACAAGATTACGGTGGCGGGCCGAACCAGTGACATGATCGACGAGTACGGCGAGGCCATCTACGGCGACGAGGTGCGGGCGGCACTGAAGTCGGCCTGTGAGGTTACCGGCGCCCATGTTGCGGACTATCACGTGGCCCCCCGCCGCGCGACCAACGGCGAGCAGCCGGGGCACGAGTGGCTCGTCGAGTTCGAACAGGCCCCGAACGACCTCAGCGCCTTTGAACGGGCCCTCGACGACCATCTCCAGGAGGTGAACCGTCACTATTACATCCGCCGCGAGGGCGACGCCCTTGCCGGTCCGCACGTGTCGGCCTTGCCCGACGGTGCCTTTTACGATTGGCTCCAGGCAACCAATGACGACATCAGCGGGCAGACGAAGGTGCCCCGCATGAGCGACAATCGAGACGTGGCTGACGGCCTCCTCTCCCTCATCGACCAGGACCGTTGAGGTTGACGCCAATGACGGCGTCCACCCTCATACTGGAACAACCGCTTTCGTCACTCGTGATGAGTCCGCAGAATACAGATCGGTTCCTTTGCAGGCTCAGTACACGCAGCGTTCAGACGTTCTCGCTCCCCGGTCGCTTAACGCATTCCTCCTCGACCGGCGCGCCGTTTTCTCCACCATCACCATCGCTCATCACCCACAACCCGACAGGACCATATGCAAGTTTCTCGCGAACAACGGATGCTGGACCAGTATCTCCAGGA
>CAYRPX010000152.1:0-7341 GCA_964426195.1 uncultured Salinivenus sp. | reverse complement strand
AGAACTCTGGGTTTGAGTTCGAGACCACCTACAGCGGCGGCACGCAGGAGGGCCTTCAGTACACGATCTCGGCGAATCTGTCGACGGTCAACAACGAGGTCATCGAACTGGGCGGCGATCGGGAGTCCATTATCGAGCAGCCCTCCACCGAGGGCGCTCAGGCGCTCACCTTCACCGCGGAGGGGGGCGAAATCGGCGCCCACTACGGCTACGTAATGGACGGCGTCTTCGCCAATCAGTCCGAGGTGGACCAGCACGCCGACCAGCCGGGCGCGCAGCCCGGGGACGTTCGGTTCAAGGACCTGAATGGGGACGGCGTGATCGACGATGAGGACCGGCGGGTCATCGGCAGTCCGTTTCCGGACTTCACCTACGGACTTGGGGTTGACTTGTCCTACCGCCGAGTGAGCCTCTCGGTCTTCCTCGACGGGCTGCAGGGGCGGGACATCTACAACCTACAGCAGGCCGCTCTCATGGACCTCCGCGGCCACAACAACAACTACATTGCGGCGACCGAGCGATGGACCGAGAACAATCGGGACACGAACGTGCCCCGGGCCACTGAGGTCGATCCGAACGACAATAACCGGCCCTCCACACGCTTCCTGGAGGACGGTTCTTTCCTCCGGATTAATCGAATCAAGCTCGGGTACAGCTTCGACGTCCCCAACATCGTGAACGAGGGCGTGTCCCGGCTGCGGGTGTACGCTGCTGCCCAGAATCTGAAGACTTTTACGGACTATGAGGGATGGAACCCGGATTTCGGGGCGGCCGGCCGAGTCGACGCCGTGGACTTCGGGGGCTACCCCATCTCCCGACAGTGGAATTTGGGTGTACAGGTCACCTTCTAGGCCAGATCGGGGTCCCTCGTTCACACCCTACCGTCTCGGGCACACCAACTGCTATAGTTCTATGACTGCTCTCTTGTCGAAGACCACCCTCAGGACCACCGGAATCGCTCTCGTGTCGGGAATTGCGCTCGTGCTGCTGGCCCTAGGGTGCGACGATAACTTCCTGACCCGCACACCCCCGAGTTCGCTCAGCACTGAAACCTTCTACCAGACGGAGGAGGACGCGGTCTCGGCCATTAATGCGGCGTACGCGACGATGCAGAAGAATCCACTCTACGGACGGAATTACGACAAAGTGACCATCGTCCCGTCCGACGACGCGAAGATCCACAACACAGTCGGCGAGGCGTTCGAGAACCACACCTTCAATCCCTCCGCCTCCCAGATCATGGACGTTTTCTCGGGCCTCTATGAGGGGGTATTCCGGGCAAACCTGGTCCTTCAGAAAGTCCCTGACATCAACATGCCGGAAGAGAAGAAAAATCGGATCCTGGGCGAGGCCCGGTTCCTGCGGGCGCTCTACTACTGGCACCTGGGGGCCAACTTCGGGGATGTGCCCCTAATCGAGCAGGCCTATCCGAACAATCCCGAGAAGGCTCAGCAGCCGAAGGTGGAGGTCGGCCAAATCTACGACTTCGCCATCAGCGACCTGGAGCAGGCCGTCGATGCATTGCCCGCCGCCTACGGCTCGTCCAACATCGGCCGAGCCACCAGTGGAGCCGCCCGCGCCCTTCTGGGCAAGGTGCACCTCTACGACGAGAACTACGAGGCGGCGGCCACGGCCTTCGAGGCGGTGATCAACTCGGACGAGTACGGCCTGATGCCGAACCACCGGGAGATGTTCGCGACCGACAACAATCGGGAGTACATCTTCGAGATTCAGTACAAAGACACTGGCGGGAGCGTGTGGGGCAGCCAGGACAGCCCGAATCTCAATGAGGGCCACCTCCGGGCCCGCCTCAACCTGCCCGAAGGCGGCGGGGGCTTCGGCAATATCCCCTCGACCCAGGACATCGTCGACGCTTTCGAGGACGGCGACCCGCGACTCGACTATGCGATCTGGCGGGACGGCGACCCGTACGGCGAGCCCGGTGAGTTCAATGAATCCGGCACTTACAACCCCGAGTGGTCGCCGACCGGCTTCAGCCTGCGGAAGGGGCTCGTTCCCCTGCAGGCCTTCGACTCGGACATCAGCACCAACTATCCGCTCATCCGCCTGGCCGACGTCTATTTGATGTACGCCGAGGCCCTCAACGAGACCGGGAATCAGTCCGACGCGGTCGACGCCATCAACACGGTGCGCGCCCGATCGGACATGCCGCCGCTTCCAACCGAGGAGTACCCAACTGGGACCCAGCAGGAGGTCTTCGAGGCTATCGTGCACGAGCGACGGGTTGAACTCGCATTCGAAAACCATCGCTACCTCGACCTCAAGCGGTGGGGCCTGGCCCAGCAGGAACTGAGCGATCTGGGGTTTCAGCCAAAGCATCGCTATCTCCCGTTGCCCCAGCAGGAGATCGACACAAACACAGAGCTGGAGCAGAATCCGGATTGGTGACCGGGCTCTTCTATACATTAAGGACGGAGTCCAGGAAGTCCGAGCAGATCTACCTATGCTGTCATGCAAGAGACTCCCGTGTGGCTATAGTGACTTTTCCGGACCGGCTCCTTTGGGGGGCTTCGTGAGCTGGTCGAGAACCCATTCCTCGGTTTCTTACGCCCCGACGTTTCCGCTGACTGGTCGTCTACTCACTCCCAATCCTTCTGAAGATTATGCCCGCCATCGTGAGCCGTGGTTCACGCCCGTTCGGTACAGGGTTACTTCTAGTAATAGGTCTTTCACTGTCTGTCTTTGGGGACTCCCCGGCGGCTTACGCCCAGTCTGTGACACCCAACGAAGCCGAAGTGACGTTTTATACGAAGGAGTGGGAGGGTGAGCGGTATCCGGGCGGTCGCCCCAAGGTCTCGGAAGGCATTCTGCGGCGCATGGAAAAGGTCTCGATTGAGCAAGCTTGGGGAGTCTTACGACAACATGGATACCACAATCAGTTTGCGGGCGACTGGAAGATGATCCACGAAGGTGATCCTATTGTGGGGCGGGCTCTGACTGCGCAGTACATGCCGAGCAGTCCTGGATTGGAGGAGCGGCTAGCCGAGAACGGACGTGAGAATGGACACAGCGGGCCGACTAACACCTGGCCGATTGAGATGCTGAAGCAGAGAGACGTGTACGTGGCCGACGGCTATGGGAAGATCGATGGGGGCACACTGATCGGGGACAATCTCGGAACGGCGATCTATGCCAATTCGGGGAATGGTGTGGTATTTAATGGATCGCTTCGCGACCTACAGGGGCTGGAGGAAATCGATGGATTCAATGCCTTCGTGAAGGACTGGCATCCATCGTTCATTCAGGAAATGATGCTGACAAGGATCAACGAGCCAATTCGCATCGGGAAGGCGACGGTACTTCCCGGGGATGTCGTGTTGGCGAAACGAGAAGGTGTGATTTTTATCCCTGCTCAGTTTGCAGCGGAGGTTGTTCGCAGTGCAGAATTGACGATGCTTCGCAACGAGTTTGGCCAGCAACGGCTGAGGGAAGGGGAATACACGTCTGGCCAGATTGACTCAGAGTGGACTGGTGCAATCAAGAAGGACTTCTACGACTGGCTACGCCAGAACAAGAATTCTCTACCGGTACCACCTGAGCAGGTGGAGCAAATAATTCAGGACAAGCCCTTATAGTGTAAGCTTAAGGCAACCGACGATCCCGGAAGATAGATCTTTCCCATTCCGCGGTGGATGGAATGGACTCTCATTTCGGCCCTAAGAGTTCTCGTCCTAGAATGGAGTGAGACAATCCCTCCAGAAAGGTTGAGCTGTGCTATTGAATGATTCCCATTACACCATGAAGCCGAGCGCAGGAGATAGCCGACGCAACTTTATTAAGAAGGCATCGCTTGGGGGACTGAGCCTCGGGGCCATGGAGTTTTCCTCCCCGGAAGAGCGTCTCGAACACGCGACGCGAAACGTAAATCGGAATTCGTCGCCGTCGGACTTAGAGATTACAGACCTTCGCGTTGCAGTCATCGACGACGTTCCGTTCAAGGTTCCACTCATCCGAATTGACACAAATCAGGGTATCTCCGGCTACGGAGAGGTGCGTGACGGCGGCGATAAGCGATATGCTCTGATGCTGAAGAGCCGGATCCTCGGTCACAATCCCTGTAATGTCGAAAAACTGTTTCGGATCATACGCCAGTTCGGTGGCCAAGGGCGCCTTGGGGGCGGGGTTTCAGGAGTAGAGACGGCCCTATGGGACCTAGCGGGCAAGGCCTACGGCGTGCCAGTGTACCAAATGTTAGGGGGGAAGTATCGGGACCGTGTGCGCCTCTACGCCGACACTTCCAGTTCAGATGACCCCCACGAGTTTGCCCGTCGAATGCAGAAGACACGAGTTGATCGGGGATACACCGCCCTTAAGATGGACGTCGGTATCGGGATGGTTTCCGATATTGAAGGCGCTCTGGTTAACACGCACGCCCACGCACCACTCGGAGAGCGGGAGTTGCAGAGCCAGTATTCGAGCACCCCAGGCGAATACGGCCAGATTGAACACCCCTTCACTCGAATTCAAATTACCGAGAAAGGCCTCGACGCCATCGAGGAGTACGTGCAAGTCATGCGGGATACGATCGGGTACGAGATTCCTCTTGGTATCGATCACACCGGTCACTTTGACGTCGATGAGGCTATCAAGCTCGCCCATCGGCTTGAACCCTACACACTGTCATACATGGAGGACACCCTTGCATGGAAGTGGATGGACAAGTGGAAGAAGGTGACTGAGGCGACGACGACCCCAACGACAACCGGCGAAGACATATTTGGACTGGAAGGGGGCTTCAAGGAGCTGATTGATAAGCAGGCGGTCAACATGGTCCATCCGGACTTAGGATCGGCCGGAGGAATTTTGGAAACGAAGCGCATCGGGGACTATGCCGAGCATGAAGGCATTCCAATGATGCTGCACTACGCGGGTGCCCCCGTCGGATTTTTTGCTTCGGTGCATGCGGCTGCAGCGACCCAGAACTTTACGTGGCTGGAGCATCATTCGGTCGAAAATGACAACTGGTACGACTTGGTCGCTGGCGATACAGTTGTCTTTGACGAAGGCTATGTACCGGTTCCGGACGAGCCAGGATTGGGAATCGAACTCAACGAAGACGTCATTGAGGAGCTCCTGATCGAGGGTGAGGAGATGTTCGCTCCAACACCGGAGTGGACCGAACAACGCTCCTGGGATCGGACTTGGAGTTAACTTTCCGGGAGTCCCCTCCGCATCGAATTACAATAAACCCGTGAACCCACTCATGAAGCCGAATAAAGGCGACAACCGCCGCGACTTTCTGAAGAAGGCCTCGCTGGGGGGCCTGAGCCTGGGGGCGATGGAGTTCAGTTCCGTCGAGGAGCAGGTCGACTACGCCACGCAGAACGTCGACCGGCATTCGAGCCCGAGTGACCTGGAGATCACGGACCTGCGGATCGCGCAGGTCGGCAACGTGCCGATCGTGCGGATCGACACGAACCAGGAGGTCTACGGGCTCGGCGACGTGCGCGACGGGGCCGATCCCCGCTACGCGCTGATGCTCAAGAGCCGCCTCCTGGGCAAAAACCCCTGCAACGTCGAGAAGCTGTTCAAGCACGTGCGGCAGTTCGGGGGGCACGGCCGGCAGGGGGGCGGAGTCTCGGGGGTGGAGGTGGCGCTCTGGGACCTGGCGGGCAAGGCCTACGGGGTGCCGGTCTACCAGCTCCTGGGCGGGAAGTACCGTGAGGAGGTGCGCATCTACGTCGACACCCCCACGGAGCCGAGTCCGCAGCAGTTCGCCCGGCGAATGCAGGAGCGGGTCGACCAGGGGTTTACCTTTCTGAAGATGGACGTCGGCATCGGCCTGATCGACGAGAAGCAGGGGACGCTCACCGGGGCCAACGTCTGGGAGGGGGCCGACGGCGAGCTGAACGGGTGGAACGACGAGCCCGGCACGTACGGGAGCACCGAGCACCCCTTCACGCGGGTTCAGATCACGGAGAAGGGGCTCGACCAGTTGGCCGCCTACTTCGCCGCGGTCCGCGAGCAGATCGGCTACGAGATCCCGATCGGCGTCGACCACCTCGGGCACTTCGGGGTCAACTCGGCGATCCGGTTCGGGCGTCGGATGGAGGAGTACAACCTGGCGTTCATCGAGGACGTGGTGCCCTGGATGTACACCGACATGTGGGAGGAGATCTCCCGGAACGTGACGGTGCCGACCAACACGGGGGAGGACATCTACCTGCTCGACGGCTTTAAGGAGCTGATTGACCGGCGGGCCGTCGACCTGATACACCCGGACCCGTTGAGCGCGGGGGGACTGATGGAGACGAAACGGATCGGGGACTACGCCGAGCGCCATGGGGTAGCGATGGCGCTGCACCACGCGGCCTCGCCGGTCTCGTTCATGGGGACGATCCACGCGGCGGCGGCCACCGAGAATTTCGTGGCGCTCGAGCACCACTCGGTCGACGACCCGTGGTGGGAAGACCTGGTGACCGGCGTCGAGAAGCCGATCGTGGAGGAGGGCTACGTGAGGGTGCCGGAGAAGCCCGGGATCGGGGTCGAGCTCAACGAGGAGGTCGTCCGGGAGCACCTGGCCGACGACGCCGGCTACTTCGAGCCGACGCCCGAGTGGAACGAGAAGCAGTCCTGGGACCGCACCTGGAGCTGACGCTCTTATTCTACAAATCCTGTGAGCCTTTGGTCGACCGGGAGGGGGCTGCTCAATACGGCCCGAGTGCCGTGACTCAGAGCACATCGCGAGCGACGACGCACGCAAAAAAGTGGCGCACTAACTCTATCCTCGCCACTGAAGTCAGTGGAGAATAGAGCAGATAACGGCACCGCCTTCACAAGCAGTCAGTCCAAAGAAAAACGACCGGATTCACGTGCAGACCTTGTACAAGATCTCGCTCGCTGCGGCCGGGCTGTGTGCGGCAGCGGTGTTCGGCATTTTGCTTTCCGGAGCCGCCGTTCCGGTTGGACCCTTTGCGGTCGGGTTCTTCGCGGCGCTGGCGATCGGGGTGCGGGCCCACCCGGTGTTTGGGGACTTTACGTTTACCCTGTTTGTGTTTGCCTCGGTGACGCTGGCGATGTTTTATCCGGGGCTGCTGGACGTGTGGTGGGGAGTGGAGCTGACCGTCTTCATCGTGCCGCTCATCCAGATCATCATGTTCGGCATGGGGGCGTCGCTGAGCGTCGAGGATTTTGCGCGGGTGATCAAGATGCCACGGGGCGTGCTGGTAGGGGTGGTGTGCCAGTACAGCATCATGCCGCTGGTCGGGCTCTCGCTGGCGGTGGCGACGGGGGTCCCCGACGAGATTGCGGCGGGGATCGTGCTGATCGGGTCGGCCCCGAGCGGGGTGGCCTCCAACGTGATGGCCTACATCTCGGAGT
>CAYRPX010000151.1:0-7350 GCA_964426195.1 uncultured Salinivenus sp. | reverse complement strand
TTCCGATGGATCTTCTCGTTTAAGATTGCAACTAAGACCGGATCCCTGTGCTCTAGAGGCTCTACTGTAACCGATCAAAAATTCTCGGACAGCAGAGTTGCTCCGACTGTTGCTCCGGATATTCGTCGTGCCCAGACATACAGGACTGGAGAATCTCCCTGCTCCGCACCCCGGTACCTTTCTCTCTCCCCCATCGGGCCTCCAACGAGCAGGGCAGGTTATGGCCTTGTGGATCCGGAGGACGACATCTCAGAACAGCTGGGAAGATCTCCTCAGGCTTTTGCAGAGCACAGAGGCCCCGGTCTGTTGCGATGGAATAACTGGCAGTATCGGTTTCTGCTATTTTCTCTCATCGGGAAATCGAATTCGTCCAAAGAGCCGCTCCAGCTCATCCTCCGAGATCAGCCCTCCCGACCGTTCGTCGGTCAGGTCGGCAAGGACCCGCTGCCACATTTGTTCTTCCGAGAGCGGCTCTTTTTCGGTAAGGTAGCCGTTCGCTAGGAAATAATCCTCAAGGTCGTCGGCCTTGTTGGATCGAAAGCCGCTCACCCGCTCGTCGCTCCGCGCTCGCACGACCTGAAGGATCTTCTCAGCGTCTCCAGCCACTTCCTTGGCGATCTCCGCCACGCCGTCGATGAACGTGCTGGTGACGGCGTCGGTCTGCTCAAGGGCTGGACGGTCCACTGGTTTTCCTCGTCCGACGTGCCAGGCTTCCTTCCAGGCCTTAGCCGCGCGAGCGCGAGCCTGGACTTGCCCAAACGCCTTCTCGTCAAAGGGGGTAGCGGCCACGCCGCCGATCTGGTGTTGATTCTCGAGCTGGCCCCAGGTGCGAGTGCCGCTCTCGATGAGGTTGACGAGCGGCCCCGGCGACTCGATGAGGTACCAGAGATGAAGCCGTCCTACAGGCTGCCGGGGGGACCAACGTGGAACCTCTAGCGCCGCCCAAAGCTCCTCGTGGGTCGTGGTCTCCGGATCGGGAAGTGCATTGGGCACTCGGCGAACCGGCACCGCTGCTCTGTCGCCGCCCGCCTCTACCAGGTCCCGTCGGTCGAGCTCTTCGAGCGAAATGATGGAGTGGTTGGGTCCCTCTTCCCCATCGAGCTGCGCGTTCCACTTCTGGACCTCGTCTTCCTGAGCAGTTAGGTAGAGCACTTGTCGGCCGTCTTCGCAGATGGTTTTCACGGCCCCAATGATGGCGCGGGCCCGGTTTGCATCGCTGTTGGCGAGGGTTTCGTCGAGCACCAGGGGCACCCGGCAAGCCTGTTCCTGCGTTTCTAAGAATGCGAGACGGACCGAAAGTACAAGCTGCACCTGCGTGCCGCTGGAGAGTTCTCCAAGAGGAAACGTCTTCTCGTACGTGTGGTCGAAGGCCCGAAAAGATGCGTTTCCTTGGTCAAGCGTCAACTCGTAGCGGTAGTCCGTAATCTCCGCGAAAAGCTCTCGGGCACGGTGGAAGACCGGCGGGAGCCCCTGATCCTGCGTTTCGTTCTGAATGAAGTCAGCGAACACCCTCCCCACCGCCTTCTCGTAGTCTCGCTTCCGTTCTTCTGCCAGTTTATCCCTTTGCTCTCGGTACTTCGCCTGTTGCTCCTCTAGCGTTCCTTCCTCCCGGGCGGTCTTGATTTCGTGTTCAATGGTATTGATCTGTTCGAGGTATTCCTCCTCTTTTTCTGCCATCTCTTCGGCCCTGTCAAGCCTCCGTTGCAGTTCTTCCGTCGCTGCCCCCTCCATTTCCTCGTCGTATGCGTCCAGGCGACGGAGCTGGCGACGCTCTGCCTCCAACGCAGCTTCCGCGGTTCTCTCTTCTTCGACGGCGTCCTGGTAGACCTCGTATTGGCCAACCAGTTTCCGAAGATCGGCCTCAGCCCCCAGCTCCAGGTTCATACGCTCGTACAGGTCCTCAATCTCATCCTCGGCGTCATTTCGATCCCGAATTGCATCCTCTTTGTTCTGCTGTGCCTGATCAAGATCCCGCTTCGCGTCCTGAAACTCGTTCCTCGCCGCCTCCAGCGTACCTACCGCTCCCTCCGCCTCGCTGGCATCTTCGATCGGTCCCAACTCGTATTCTTCGAGCGTTTCGTTTAGCCGATCGCGGCACGTCTTGGCTTCGTCCTGCGCAGTTTTCAGCGCCGCTCGCTTCGCATCGACCTCGTCGTAGGCGCTTTGCCAGCGGGTCAGCCGCTCCAAAAGTACGGGCAACGAAAGGGATCCCACTTCTGGATCGAACCCTAGCTCCTCGGCCAACCGCTGTCGCTCCTCATCCAGCTTCTCCTCTGCCGCATCAAGGTCCTCAAAATCCGACTCGAAGCGGCCCCAGGTCTCCTGTTTCTCGGCGGCGACGTGGGCATTCCGGAGTCTGTTAAGCAGAGCGTCAGCGTGCTCTTCGACGGCCTCTCGTGACCAATCGGTCGGTTCCTCAAGTCCTAAGCGCTCGTATTCCCTCTCGTGGAGGGCCCGTTGATCGGTTTCTCCTTCCACATTCTGTACGCCTCGCCACCACTCGACCACTGCAATCAACAGCCCGAGAACGATGAAGCCAATCCCTACCCCGGTCGCCAAACCGGCCCCAAAGAGGACCATGAGTCCCCCACTCCCCGTGACGAGGATCCCCCCGATAAGAACAGCCCAGTGAAGCCATCCCGGTCCAGGCTGGGCGTCCGCGTCCGGAAGCTGGAGCCAACGATGGAGATGCTTCAGGCCGTCTCGCAGCGAGTCGATCGGGGTATCGGCAGCAGCTCCCTCAAAGAGCTCCCTGGCTGTCTCGAACACCTCTCGCCGCCCCTGAACGTCCTGGGCAGCCTTAACGTGCGACTCGATTTCCTCAAGCTCGGGCAGATCGATCTCGGCGGCGGCGTCCTTGTTTACGCCTGCCGGCAACCGTTCCCAGGCGTTCGCCTCCTTTTCCTCCGCTTCTGTCCCCTCTGATCGATACTCCCGAACCTCACGCTCCTGCTCCCGAATGGTCGACACGACGCCCCGCAGCTCCTCTATCCGTCCTTCCGGAAGGCCGTCCTCAGGGATCCGGCTCTCCTCGATGGTCTGCTGGGCCTCCTGAATCTGATTCTCAGCCTCCTGCATCTGATTCTCAACCTCGGTGAGGTCCTCCTGCACTGATTCGAGTTGCTCGTCTTCGTCGCCCTGGACCTCTTCCATAACCGCCGGAAACTGGTCGAGCGCGGCCTTCGCCTCGTCATGGGTCTCGCGGGCGGCTGCCACTTCCTTAGCCTGGTCAATTGCCGAGGCTCGCTTCGAGGCGCGTTCGGCCTCAGCCTTTTTCTCACGGAGGTCGTCGAGCATGTTCTCGCGGCGGCGGAGGTCTTCCTGGTTTCCTTTCGTCTCATCCTTCTTTTCGCGCAGCTCTTCGACCGTGTTGGTGATCTGCGCCCGCCGGCGATTCGGCACCTCAAAACCAAGCTCATCGGCGGTCCCTCCTACGTCGACGCCACCCTGCGCCTCGTTCAAAATGCGTTGGGCAAATGCCCCCTCCCCGTCCTCGCCTCCCAGTAGATCGTGTAGGTAGAGGTGGTAGCGCGGGCCATGAGATGCGGGCGGAAGCGACGGCCGGCTCGTCGGGCTCTGGTCTCTAGTGTATCTGCATCGCTCGCCCTCCAGCTGCACCCGCCAGGTCGATCCATCTAGAAGAAACCGGGCCTCTACGATGGGTAATTGACCATCAACCCGATCGGGCCACAGTAGTCCGCGGATCGCGTGGGCCAGGGTGGTTTTTCCAGCGGCGTTCGAGCCATGAATCACATTCACACCGTCGCAGAACTCCACCTCCAGCCCGTGCTCGATCCCATTGAACCGATTGACGCGAAGCTGCTCGAAGCAGAGAACGCCCGCGGGGCGTGTCGACTCGGACGGCTCGTCAGACGTGGACATGGATTGGGGGAACGACTCTTCGATTCAGAAGGCAACGTAGCAACATCACAGTCTCACTCGCGACTTTCGTGGAGCTCGTCCAGCAGAAGCAGGCCCTGCTGATAGAGCATCGACCGAAGGTTTTCCCGATCGGGGGGCTCTTGCGTTTCCGAGTCGCGGCGCAGGGGCTCGTACCGGCTTGATTCATGGATGTCCGTCGTGGCCTTCGACGCTTCGCGAAGGAGGCGCCGGACGCGGTTGTCCTCGACATCCCCGGTTTCCAGTTTCAGGAGAAGCTGCGCGAGCACGCCAGGCGGATCATCCGCCCGAGCCAGCTCGTCGAGGTCGTAGTCCGGGCGGGTTTGGAGCGTGAACCCCTCGATGGTCGCAGTGATCTGATCAACTTCCCGGCGGATAGAGCCGACCATGTCACGGAGCGTCTCCTCGACCTCGCGGTGCAGCTGCGTACGCCCTTCGAACCGGAGACGATGGGCAACGTGGCGCAGGTCAGGAAACCGTTCCCCCAATTCTGAGGCGCGATCCCGGAGGATGCGGAGGACCGTTTCCTCCACGTCGTCCCGCGTCTCGCACTCGGAGACCTCCACCGCCGTCTCCTCATACCGAAGCGAGGCAAGCGGAAGCTGGTCGGCCGTCGCGTCATGGGCGGAGACTTCGATTAGCCAGGGGCCGTGCGTTCCTGGTTCGCCAGGATCGAGGGGCTGGAGAGACCCAGGATACAACTGGAGCTGCCCCGCTTCTCGGTGATCGTTCGGCGCGTGGATGTGGCCCAGAAGCCACGCGTCAACCGGCGCCCGTCCCAGTGCATCCCGCCGTACAGGGGCATACGGCCCCTCGTCCGATCCCGCTTCGCAGTGAAGCAGGCCGATCGTTGGCTTATCGGTCTCTCCAATCTCCAGGTCGTCGAGCGGGGAGGAGAGTACAGTGGCCTGCGGAAAGGACCAGCCCACGAAGCGCACCGGAAGGTCTCCATCCCGGGCATTTACCTGGGCTGCCTCCCAGGTGCCGCCCTGACCGAGCAGGTGAAACCCGTCAGCGTCGATGGCCCGAACGAGTCGGGGGAATGCGCTGTGATCGTGGTTCCCCGCCACTGCCACAATCTCGATGCCGCCGTCGAGGAGACGTTGCACGCCGCGTTCGAGGGCGCCGAATGCCTCGTACATTTGATTCTCGGAGTCGACGATGTCTCCGGTCAGGGCAACCACGTCGATTTCTCGGTCCAGGGCTGCCTCTACAAAGCGGTTCCATACGTGCCGAACTGAGAGCTCGTCGTCTTCAACCGGCACGCGGGACGGCCGGCGGCCGAGATGGACATCACCGGTACAGAGAATCTGGAACGACTCGGTAGACATGATTAGATGCAAGAAAACGGAAAAGCGACTGGAAGATGATCCCCTTCAGCCCACGCCCACTCGGAGAAGTCATTCAGGTAGCCACCGACTCGGTTCGTCGTGACAGGTTACGATGACCTCCCGCTTCGCCCGCGTGGCCGACACGTAGAGGAGGGACCGTTCACGCTTCAAGACTTGCTGCCGCGTCGCCTCGTCGTCGGCACGAGACAGGGCTCTGCTATGCGGGACGCGATCCTCGGTCACCCCCGCCACGATGACCCGCTCGAACTCCAGCCCCTTCGCCCGATGCATTGTGGCCAGGCGAATCCCGGGTTCCGAGCGGTCCTCCGGCCGGTTCGCCCGAATGACGTAGGTCTCCACGTCGGCGGCGCGGAGCGCGCCGCGATAGTTGTCAAGAAGGGACTTGGTCCGGGCAATGAGGCAGGTGTTGCGGAGCTCCTCGTCGCTGCCGTCCAGGTACTCCGCAATGGCCTGGGCTTCGTCGTGGAACGTGTCAAAGACATGGACTCGGGGCTCATCGCCGCGCATCAAGGACTTGTAGACGGCCTGATCGTCAACGCCGCCGTCGAGGTCGTCGTACTCGGTTCCCTCCAGGAGCCCTACGGCCCACCGCCGGTTCTCTTCAGTTGTGCGGTAGTTGATGCGGAGCTTGCGGCCCCGGCCGACGATGTTGATGCCGCAGTGGCTAAGCACCACCTGTCGGTCGTAGATGCGCTGATGCGCGTCCCCGACGATGAAGATGTCGTTCTCCTGATCGCCCCCCGGAATCATCTGCCGGATAAGCTTGAAGGCCTGCTTGCCCATGTCCTGCGCTTCATCGACTAGGATGGACTGGTACGGCAGGATGTCCCCTTCCTCTTCCAAAATGAGCCGTGCATCTCGCAGGGCTCCGGCCCGCTCGCGGAGCTGATGCTCATTGAGGAGGTCCCGATACTCCTCGAAGACCGGCCAGAGTTCTTTTCGGGCCGGGCGCTGCAGCGGCGTGCCCCGCCCGATGCGACTGACCCGCATGTACTCCGACTCGGACGTGATCCCGTTTGGCTGGATGACCTGTTCCCATTCGTTCCGCAAAAACTCCGGGGAGCGTTCATCCGGGCTCATCATGAGGGCCTGTTCCCAGAGATCCTCGGTACGGTCGCCGTAGTCCACAGAGTACTCGTAACCCTGACTTCGGAGGAACTTCGTCATCCAGGCGTCGAGATTTCGAGTCTCAATGCGGCGGAGGACCTCTTCGGAAGCGATCAGCCGAAGGTTTTCTTCGATGTCCGCGGCGAGGTTCTTGGTAAAGGTCGTAAACAGAAGCCGGTCCTCGGGATCCGTGAAGAAGTTCTCGGCGAGCCACACGGCCCGGTGCATGGCCACCACCGTTTTTCCAGTCCCCGCACCTCCAAGCACCCGGACCGGCCCATTGGCGTGCATCGTGACGAGGCGTCGCTGGGACGGGTGCAAAAAGACACGCCACATCTCCAGCGGGGCGTCCAGTATCTGCTCAAGCTCCTCGTCGTCCTCAACCACCGCGAATCGGCGCTTCGAGTTGGGCCGCTCGAGGGCCGCTGCGTAGTCGTCGGGATCGACCTCGCCCGGGTCCCGATACGCAAGCTCGTTGTCGACTTCGCGCCGGGTATATCCCGCCGCCAGGAGAAACAAGGCCTCGTACGCCTCCTCGGGGAGGTACGGCTGCAGTTCATCGAGCTGCCCCTCCGTGTGGATACTCCGCACCAGGGGCATCAGCGCCTCCGGCACGCCCAGCTGCACGAGCTCCCGGTCCCGGTGCTCGGCGAAGAGGTCATCTGTCTCCTCTTCCTCGTCCCCCTGCTCCCCGTTGGAGACCGGCACGTCCCCCTCCTCGATCGGAAGCACCTGGAGACTCCCGGTGTCCGGATGGATCTGCACGAGACGATTCCGGGCCCACTGGTAGGCATCGTCGTGATGATCCACCCACAGGAGCATGTAGACGTTTCCCTGATCGGGCGTCAGCACGATCCCCCGGTATGCCTGGTCGATCCGGACGGAGCGCAACTTCGGGTCCGTTGCCCCTTCGATCTTCTCGTAGTTGATCCCGGACATCGTCGGGTCCTGCCGGAACTTCGTCATGAACCGGCGGACCTTCTTCTGCTTG
>CAYRPX010000150.1:0-7366 GCA_964426195.1 uncultured Salinivenus sp. | reverse complement strand
CTACGAGTACTTCTATCTCTACGGGGCGGTCGAACCGGAAACCGGACAGCGATTTCCCGCAGAACACGAGCGGCTAAACAGCAACTGCTTCCAGGTTTTCTTGGATCGGTTTGCGGAGGCGTTTCCTCGGAGCCACAACATTCTCGTTCTGGACAACGGGCAGTTTCACAAGGCGAAGAAGCTCTCGATTCCAGCCGGCGTCCAGCTGAAGTTTCTCCCGCCCTACAGCCCGGAGCTAAACCCGGTGGAGCGGCTGGGCAAGGAGGCGATCGGTCTCTTCCTCCGTGAGGATCTTTGGGAGTTTGTCGGGATGAGCCATCGGTCGACGGGTCGATAAAAGCGGGTTGAGAGCGGGGTATTGTCAAAAACCCGCCGATCCGGCGATTGTTACGCATTGTTTTAAAAGCGATACGGATTCACGACCCTTAGCGACACATCCTTCAATTAGCGGAATTGCGTAACGCACTCACGAAAAAGACGGGCCAGGCGAAAGAAGGCACTCGGTGGGAAAAGCGCTATAACGAGGACTGCCTCGCGCCTATCTGATAATATACAGCCCAGGTAAGAAATCGGCCATGTCCGTCTGGCCATGTCCGTCTGGCCACGTTTGTCTTCGGCATGACAGAAGCCGGTATGGCAGAAGCCGACAGGAGCAAAAATAGCCGGTGGAGGTTCGGCTCCGGCCACACCTGCTCAACATCCGTCTACGCCCGCCCAACATTCTCTCCCGGCCCTGGTAGAAGACATTCCCCCGTTGGGTTGTCATTTTTTTCATATTCTTGCCCCCCTCCCCAGCGTTCCGCGGCGGCAGCCATCAACGATTCGTCCCATGAGCCCCTCGTCCCCCGAAGAGTCCCTGCAGTCTCCGTCTCCCTCTGTGTCCACTTCGGCTGTGTCCACTTCGGCTGTGTCCACTGCAGCCAGTGAGGAGCGAAACTTCCCCGTCGTGGGCGTTGGGGCGTCCGCGGGGGGGGTCGAAGCGCTCCGCACTTTTTTTAAGAATCTGCCGGACGAGGTGGGAATGGCCTTCGTGGTGGTGCTGCACCTCTCGCCCGACCACGAGAGCAACCTCACCGAGATCCTCCAGCACGAGACGGATCTGCCGGTACAGTCGGTGACGGACGAGTGTCCCCTGCAGCCGGGTCACGTCTACGTGATTCCGCCCCAGCACGAGATGCGGGTGGAAGGGACGATGCTGCGGCTGTCGGAACGTTCCTCAGGCCCCCGCCCCGATACCATTGACGCCCTGCTGGGGTCCCTGGCGGAGGAATGCCAGAGCCAGGCCATCGGCATCATTCTGTCGGGCACCGGGGCGGACGGCACCCTCGGCCTCCGCTCCGTGAAGACCTACGGGGGCATCGCCATGGTGCAGGAGCCGTCCGACGCCGAGCACGAAGAGATGCCGCGCAACGCGCTGGACGCGGGGGTGATTGACCTCGCGGCCCCCGCCGACGAACTCGCGAAGCGCTTGGTGGCCTACCGGCAGAATGCTGATGTCATCCAGCTTCCGGAGTCCGAGGAGGCCCTCCCCTCCGACGAGCAGACCACCCTCCAGAAGATTTTTACGGAGCTGCAAGCCCGGACCGGGCACGACTTCAGCCACTACAAGCGGTCAACCGTGCTACGGCGGCTCGAACGTCGGCTTCAGGTCACCGGCGTGGACACCCTGGGCGCCTATCTCCAGGTCCTTCGCGACCAGTCTGGAGAGTCCCGCGCCCTGTACAAGGAGTTGCTCATCAGCGTCACGCGCTTTTTCCGGACGCCCGGCGCCTTCGAGACGCTGGAGGACACCGTCATCCCGTCGCTGTTCGAGGGCAAGGCGCCCGACGAGGAGGTGCGGGTGTGGGTGGCCGGGTGCGCCACAGGGGAGGAGGCCTACTCCCTCGCCATGCTGCTGCACGAGCACGCCCACACGCTGGGCGCCCCGCCCGAGCTTCAGATCTTTGCCACCGACGTCGACCCCGAAGGACTCGCCACGGCCCGCGCGGGCGTCTATCCCTCGACCATCGAGGCCGACGTGTCGGAGCCCCGCCTCGATCGGTTCTTTCTGCGTGAGGACGACCAGTACCGCGTGGTCCCGTCGCTGCGCAACTCGGTGGTCTTCGCCGAGCACGACCTAACCCAAGACCCGCCCTTCTCGAACCTGGATCTAGTGTGCTGCCGGAACCTGCTCATTTATCTCGATCAGGAGATGCAGGAGCACGTATTCCAGCTCTTTCACTACGCCCTGAACGACGACGGCTTCTTGTTCCTCGGGCCATCGGAGGCGATCGGGCCGGCCCAGTCGCTCTTTTCGATGGTCGACGAGACGCGGAGCATTTTGAAGAGAACGGCCGGGGCCGACGGCGATCGGTCCATGCCCCTCTTCCCCCCCTCGGAGACCGTGGGGGAGCCGAGTTCGCAGCCCCCGACGTCCGCGACCGCGGTGCAGGACCTGGCGGGCCTCCATCAGCGCCTGTTGAGAAAACAGGTGGCGAGCGTTATCGTCGACGAGAACCACGAAATTGTCCACCTCACGGAGCGAGCCGGGGCGTTCCTGCAGCAGGAGGGCGGGACGCCCACCCACAATCTCCTGGACAAAGTGGCCCCGTCGCTGCGGCTGGAACTGCGCGGCGCCCTGTACCAGGCGTTTCAAAACGGCGAGACGACCGAGCGGACCCTCTCTACGTCCGGCTCGACGGACGCGCCGGGTCCGGTGCACGTCCAGGTAGGCCCCGTCGACGATCCCGACCTGGATCGGTCCCTCGCTCAGGTGCGCTTCGAAGAGATCGACGACCCCTCGCCGGTCCTGGCGGAGAAAGAGACGGATCAGGAGCCGGAGGCCGGGCCGACGACGCGGGAGTGGGACCTCGAGGAGGAGCTGGAGGACACGAAGGAGCAGCTCCAAGTTACGACCGAAAAGTACGAGACGGTCACCGAGGAGATGGAGACGGCCAACGAGGAGCTCATGTCGATGAACGAGGAACTGCAGGCCAAGAACGAGGAACTCCAGACCAGCAAGGAGCAGCTGCAATCCGTCAACGAGGAGCTGACGACCACGAACCAGCAGCTCAACGCCAAGGTGGAGGCGCTGGACCGGGCCAACAACGACCTCCAAAACCTGATGGAGGCGACGGAGGTGGGAACCCTGTTTCTGAATCGAGACCTGGAAATCCGGCGCTACACCCCGCCCATCACGGACATCTACGGCCTCCGGGATTCGGACATCGGACGTTCCATCACCGACTTCACACCGAAGATTGCGTACGACGGGCTGGTGGAGGACGCCGAGCGCGTGCTGGGCGACCAGACCCCGATCGAGCGCGAGGTGCAGGGCCAAAATCAGGCGTGGTACCTGATGCGCCTCCGGCCGTACCGCAGCGCGGCGGAGGACGTAGAAGGGGTCGTCGTGACCTTCGTGGACATCACGGCGCAGAAGCACGCCGCCGAGACCCTCCGAGAGGAGCGCGATCTCATCTCGGCCCTCATCGACACGGCGGGTGCTTTGATTGTGGTGCTCAGCGAAGACGGCTCCATCGTGCGCTTCAACACCGCGTGCGAAGAGGAGATGGGCTACTCGGCCGCGACGGCGGAGGGAGAGGACCTGCGCGACCTTCTCGTGGCCCCGACCGATCAGGATACGGTCACCACGCGCCTGGAGGCGCTCCGGAACGGGGCCACGGAGCGAGTAGACGTGGAGATGGAGTGGATCACCGAGGGCGGCCAATTCCGCATCATCCGGGGGTCGATTACGGCCCTGGATCGGCCCGACGGAACGGTGCGCCACTTCATCGTGACCGGCACCGACGTCACGGAGCACCGCGAGCTTGAGCGCGAAATCGTCGAGATCAGCGATCGGGTGCGCCACCGCATCGGGGCGGACCTGCACGACGTGATCAGCTCGGGGCTGACCAATGTTGTGATGCAGAGCCAGACCCTCGCCCACAAACTGAAAAAACAGGGGACCGCGGTGGAGGTGGCGGACCTCGAGGCCATCACAGAGAAAACCAAAGAGGCCGCCGATCAGATTCGGTCCCTCTCCCACATGCTTGTGCCCAAGGCGCTTCAGGACGGCCACCTGGCCGCGGCGCTCGCCGATCTGGCGGAGGACGAAGAGGGCTTCTCGGATGTCTCGTGCGTCTTTGTGGGCGACGAGACCGAAACGCGCCCAGACGACGAGACCGCCGCGATGAACCTGTACCGCATCGCCCACGAGGCGGTGGCCAATGCCCGCGAGCACGCCGATCCGACCCGGATCACGATCGACCTGCGCCAGGAGGACTCGAATCTCGTCCTCACGGTTCGCGACGACGGAACGGGCTGGGACGACGACGGCCCGCCCGACGAAGGGCTGGGGCTCCACCTCATGCGCTACCGGGCGAACCTCATCGGCGCCTCGCTGGCCCTCACCACCCGCGACGGGGACACGGTGGTGGAGTGTCGCCTGCCGCTCTCGTAGTCCCTCCTCGCAGTCCCTCTCTCGTGGTCCCCCTCCCGTAGCACTGGTTTCAGGCATTAACATCGGTTCGAGGCCGTTTGTGCTCCTGTCGACTCCCTATTCGGCTCCCCTGTCGACTCCCCTGTCGACTGGAACTCCCAGGGCCCATCTCTACTCCCTCTTCTTCCGCGCGAACGCCTCCTCCAGCGCGAACGCCAAAAGCAGCGGTGCAGCGCAGGCGCAAGTCATACAGGCTCGAACAAGCTCGGCTTTTTCTCGCATGCGGATTCTTGCACACGGATCCGGAGCAGCAGGCATTAAAACTCTTCGATCACCTGCTTCGCGAGGTTCTTCTCAAAAGGGTCTCCACCGTTGGCCTCGATGGTTTCCCCGTCCCCCGACGGTTCGTTATTGGACGGTTCGTTGGTGGACGGTTCGTTGGTGGAAGTTGCAAGCTCAATGTCCTGCTCCGAGGTCGGGGGCGCCGAGTCCTTCTTTCGGCTTGTCTCCTCTCGCTTTGCCCCCTCTCGCTTTGCCGACAGAGATTGGTCAGGGGAGGATTGGTCAGGGGAGGATTGGTCAGGGGAGGATTGGTCGGGAGAGCCTGCCGGGACGGACTGGGAGTCGTCCCCTTTCTCGGCGAGCCCGCGGAGAACCTTCTGCACCACGGGCCGAAACCGGTCCAGAAGCTCGGCCGACTCGTCTCCCTCAGAGACCTGTTTCTCATAGCCCTGTTCCTCATAGACCTGAGCCGCCAGGAAACGAACAAAGTGATCGTCGGGCGCCTCCGTCTGCCCTGCAAGGTATCCTCGCAGCAGCTGACTGCTTTGGAGCTCGAAGGCCGCAGACCGAATCTGCTCGCTATCAAAGGCGGGTCTGGTAAGCCGCTTGAGCGCCTCGACCTGCTCGGCGCCGTACTCAAGAAGGTTAAATTCCAGGAAGGGGTCCGAGGGGATTTCAGTACCGAACTGCAGGTCGGCGTAAAACCGGTAGTTCAGCCCGTTGGTAAAGGCCGCTACCGAAGCGCCGACCGCGTCGAGTGAACCCGGCAGAAAGTGGTCGTCGAAGATGCCCAGGTCTGTCTTGGCCTCGGCACACTGGAAGAGCATGATCGGGTCGCCCCCCTTTTTAATGGCGTAGTCTGCCCGCTTTGTCCCCTGCTGATGGCCAATTTCGAAATCGGGTTCTACCTCCCGCACGTTAAACGGGTCGTATCCGAGCGTCTCGAAGAATGGGAGGACAAGGGCATTCTCCGTCTTTTTTGCGCTGCTGAGGGCGTGGAGCTGCCTTTCGGCATTGGACTGAAGCGAGGCAATACGATCGGAAAAGGCCATGGCGGAGTCGCGTCGGTGAAAGAGGGCTCGGTGCTCCCAGGAGGGCTCGGTGCTCCCACGCCAGCAGTGAAGAGGGTTACGGCGCGGGGGAATGAATCTCCCAAACGAATATATTTTCTAGATGAATAGATTTCCCAAATGAGCGCAATCCTCGGTGCATAAAAAGCAACGCTCCGTTACGCTTGGGGCTGGCCACCAATTCCTCGGCGGGAGCAGGGGATACGGCACGGGATACGGTGTCCGGGCGTGGTACGAGTATTCGAGGATACCAGTAAGAATAAGTCACAAACAACGTGCCAGTGTTTTCCTCTTGTGCAGCACGAAAAACGCCTGGGACGCCTCCCTCATCATCGTAGCTATTCATCACAGCTGCTTACAGTAGCCCTGCCCGATGAAGCAGCGGTGGAACCTTTCGGTGGGACCTTCCGGTGGGACCTTTCTTCAGCGGTTTTCTTTCAGGGAGGCGAAGCGATTGTCCTGTTTCAACCAAGAAGCGAAGGCCCCGGCGAGGAGTCAAAACAGATTTGGACGTCCGGAATCCGGTCTCGTGTCTTCCGCTTGGCGGGCGTGCACCGAGTCAGTCGTCCTCTCTTTTCTGGCCCTTCTTCCCTCGGTCGAACTTGGCTCCCTTCGCCGCCGTAGGCAAACTCATCCTTTTCGGCCAGACCGCCTTCTTTCTCGCCCTCATGCCTACGTCAAACCAGTCCTCTCCAGCCTTTCGCCGAAGGCTTCTCGAATGGATCGCCGAGGGCCCCAGTGAGGAGGCGGCCGACCGCTTCGTGCCATGGCTCCTGAGGGCTCTCGGCGAGCTTGGGTACGAGCCCTACGCCCCCATGTCCGAGGCGACGTTCCACTCGGTGACCGAGGAGCTTCGGAAGGCCGATGTTACACCGGCTCGCATGCAGCGGGCCCTGCGGGAAGCGCCAGCCTCAGCTCGCTTGATCTGAGAGGAGCTGGTCGATGACCTCGGTGAGGCCCGCGGTGGAAAACGGCTTGCTCACGTGCTCGTCGAAGCCCTCGTCGAGCAGGGCTTCTCGGTCTCCGGGCATCCCGTAGGTCGTGAGGGCAATGGCCGGCGCCTCCACCGCCGGCTCCCGCTCGCGGAGGAGGTGGAGAAGCTCCGTCCCGCTTTTTCCGTCCCCGAGTTTGATGTCCAGCAGAAGAAGGTCGAATGGCCCGGCGTCCAAGACGTCCAGTGCTTCCTCCGCGTCGGACGCGAAGACAAAGTCGTAGTCCTCCTGTAGCAATTGTTTCAGGAACAGCCGAACGTCCGAATTGTCCTCGACAAAAAGGATGCGTGGAAGATTTGGGGAGCTCATAATTGAACTGCGGTCAGGTGCGTCGAGAAAAGATTTGGGGGCTCATGGGCCTCATTGGCCCCCGAGGCTGGCAGCTTCTGCTCACGCCTCTGCAGGATTTTTAGACCGTGGAAGCCGCACGGTAAACCGACTGCCCTCTCCCTTCTCGGTTTCCACCTCGATCGAGCCGTCCATTCGATCCAAGACCTCGCGGGCGAGGGTCAGCCCCAGCCCCGTCCCCTCGTACTCTCGGTTTACACCTTCGGACTCCTGCTTGAACGCCTCAAACAGCTCGGCGGTCGTTTCCGGGTCCATCC
>CAYRPX010000149.1:0-7456 GCA_964426195.1 uncultured Salinivenus sp. | reverse complement strand
GGAACGCATTGCAACCTACTAACCGAGATACCAACACACAACCGGTCCACTACCGAAGATCGTGAGCCCTGAGAAGTACTTTCGAGAGCGGACGTCAAACCGCTTCTCCAGGTATTCGGGGATGGTCGTGAGTTTCGACCGGATGAAGAACGGGACGAAGAAGATGGCGATAAACACGAGCACGACGCCCGCCATCCACTCGTAGTTGGACACCGCGATGCCCGTGCGGTACGCATCCCCGGCGAGGCCGATGAGGGTGGTGCTCGAAATGTTCGAGGCAAAGAGAGAACCCGATCGTGCCCCACGCGAGGGTTCGGCCGGCCAGGAACAGATCCGTTCCACTTTCGATGTGTTGGGCGACGACGTAGCCGATGACGCCGACGATGACAAAGTACCCGACGATGATGGCGAGGTCCAGGTTGGCGAGAGGGAAGTCCGGGAACATGAGGCCGGAGCAGATTTTGGGTAACAACGGACGAAGAAGTGGTCAGCTATATGCTGGCGATTCTGGGTCTCGGAAATCAGGAACCAAGTAGAGGCTCTCGTCCCGGTTCTCATCCTCGCCGTCCCCCATCCTCAACATCCCCTCCGTGAACATCACCCGGATCCGACGGAGACAATCGGTCATGCGGGGGCGCCCCCCAATGCACCGGCTCGTGCGCCTCGATGGTCGGATCGACAGGTTGCGCTTCTTCTTTGTGGAGGGAGTCTTCTGATGGGAGGGGGAAAGGGGGCGCTGCCCCTCTTCTACGCGCTCGTGCTCAGGGCCGAGAAGGCGGTCAGACGACCTCTTCAAAGATCTGGCGCATGTCCTTACGCATCTGGTCAGGGAGTTGGGTCGTGGTGTCTCCAATATGAAGACGCACCTCTTCTGTCTCGGCAATCGTGAGGAACGTCTTCTGCGAGAGAAACACCCGGGTCGGTCCCACCTCTTCCTCGTCAGGTCGGCTCATGTCCTCGATGGGGAGCGCTTCGCCGCCCAGCGTTAGCCCGATGGAATCTACCCGGGAAACGCCGATGAGAGTGAGGGCCCAGCGGGTGTCGGTCGGGCTATCGATGCCAAGGGCCCGGGCCGACACGTCGTCAGTGAGTCGGTGGGGCGTGATCGTGAGCGTCGTCTCCTCTCCTGGGTTGGGACCCTCGACGGTGTCGAGGTTCGAGGTCTGAGCCACGGCAGAGGGGGCAAACGTGAGAACGGCTCCGCAGAAGCTGGCGACGAGGAAAACACGCAGGTGGTTGAGCATGGGGATGTGTACTTGTTCGTGGGACTGCCGACCCTTTTCTGACGCACGGAGAGGAGAAATGTGGCTTGGTTCATCTTTTCTTTGTCATCTGGTTCTGTCCGACCAGTGCCGAACGCCGACTGAGCATGGGCATATCATTAGGCCTCTGCTGTGGAGTCCTCTCGGACGTACGCTGGACCGTTCTTCGATGAGCACGCGCTTTGACACAAAATCGGCGGCCCGAGAGTCCGTATGGGACGCGCTCGATGAGAGCGATGTGGCCCGGTTCCCGTTCCCACCCCACGGCCGCATTCCTAACTTCGAGGGGGCGCCGGCCGCAGCCGAGCGTCTGTTCGAGCAGCCCCCCTTTGCCGAAGCTCACCGCCTCAAGGTCAATCCCGACGCGCCCCAACGCCATGTGCGCATCGAGGCCCTGCATCGGGGCTGCGAGGTGCTTGTGCCCACACCCCGACTGCGCGGCGGCTTCAAACGGCTCAATCCCGATGTCATTCCCGACGACAATCTCAAATCGGCCGCCAGTCTTTCAAAGATGGATCAGTGGGCCGAGCCGGTGGCCCCTGCGGACCTGCCTCGGATCGACGCGATTGTGACCGGATCGGTGGCCGTTACACGGGAGGGACACCGGTGTGGGAAGGGAGAAGGTTTTAGCGATCTCGAGTACGCAATTCTCCGAGAGCTGGGGCACGATCCCGTTCCGGTGGCCACGACGGTCCATCCGATTCAAGTCGTCGAGGCAGTACCGGCCAATCTCCACGACCTGCCGCTCTCCCGAATCGTGACGCCGGGGGAGACGATCGACGTTCTCGATCCGCCTGCTCCGCCGACAGGCATCAAATGGGAGGCACTTTCTGAGGAGGAGTTCGAGGAGATGCCGGTTTTGCGAGAGCTTCGGAAGGAGGTGGGATAGCGTAATCGATCGGCTTGCTTCGGAAAAGGGAGGGCCTCGCAGTCGAGTGGAGACTGTGACTCGTATTCCGTATTTCGTATTGCTTGGTCTGAGTCGAGAAGACGCAACACGAAATGCGAAATACGCTCCGTCAGGGCGCTTGATTGGCGGTTCGGCGGGGGTTTTTCTCTTGCTCATTCTTCCATAGGTGCCGATTTCATGAACGCCAATGACCGGTCCATCGTAGCGCTCGTAATGGCGGCCCACGGCATGGTTCACACCTACGAGTTGTCTATTCCCATCTTCATGACGGTCTGGCTTGGGGATCTTGGGGTGTCGGAGGGGATCCTCGGGGTGCTCGTCGGAGCCGGATACTTTCTGTTCGGGGCCGGGGCGCTGCCGGGCGGGATTCTGGCGGACCGCTTCGGGTCGCGGCGCCTCATTGCGGCATGTTTTGCTGGGATGGGAGGCGCATTTGTAATCCTGGGTCTTCTCCCGGGCCTGTGGGGGATCGGTGCGGCGCTTCTGATGTGGGGGGCGGCGGCGAGTCTATACCACCCCGCCGGGCTCGCGCTCATCAGCACGGGTGTGCGGCAGCGAGGACGGGTTCTCGCCTGGCACGGCATCGCGGGCAACGTGGGCATTGCGGGCGGTCCCCTCGCCACGGCCTTGCTTCTGATCGTGTTCGACTGGTCGGTGGTAGCGGTCCTGCTTGGCCTGCCGGCCCTCGCAGCGGCTGCAGGAGCACTTCGGGTCTCCTTCGACGAGATGGCGGCCGTCGGCCTCCACGAAACGACCGAGGAATCGAACCCGACTGCGGGCTCGGGGACAAAGGACTTGGGCGCCCTCTGGCGCCGGTCGCGCGGCCTCTTCGCATCGGGCTTTGCGATCGTCTTCGCACTCGCGGCCCTTTCGGGACTTTACTACCGGGGCGTGCTCACTTTCCTCCCGGAGTTGCTCACGCCCATGGTGACAATCGATCTTCCAATCGACGTGGCAGCCGGGCGCTACGTGTACGCTGGCTTGCTCGCGGTGGGCATCGGGGGGCAGTATGTGGGGGGCCGCCTCTCCGACCGGGAGGGGACCGAGCGCAAGCTGGCGGGGACCCTGGCAGTGCTGGCCGGGGTGGCCGTCGTGTTTTTGCCGGTGGCGGGCCTCGGGACGTTCGCTCTGTTGGTCGTGAGTGCTGTACTGGGGTTCTTTCTCTTCGTCGTGCAGCCGCTCTATCAGGCTACGGTGGCCGAATACACACCGCCCGACGCCCGTGGCCTGTCCTACGGATACACTTATCTCGCTGTCTTCGGGGTGGGTGCCGCGGGCGCCGCTCTCGCGGGGGCCCTCCTCCAAGTTGCGGGGCCGCCGCTTCTTTTTGGGGTGCTGGCCGGCATTGCCCTGCTCGGAGCGGTCTTGGGCGCAGGGCTTGCTGTACGCCGTACCCATTCGGAGGGCGTCCGTCCGTAGGTGAGGAATCCGAACTGCGAGTGCAATCAACAAGAGGGAGACCGGAGGACGAAAGTCTCCTCAGAATCCTCCCTTTCGCGGCCGAGGATCGGCGCGTCATTCTTCCCGTCCGCACCGCAGTTCACTGGTCGCTGGTGCTCTTTTCCACGATGATGGTCGTGGTCCGGCGCTGGTTTTAGGGGCGGCAGAGCTGGGAGCCCGACGTCGTCATCTACGGCGGGGCGGGGGGCACCTGTGCCGATCATTTAGATGTCATCCGTCAGGAGAAGGACCCGCTGCGGCGGAAAATGTGGTCCCTGCCTTGCGTGAAGGACTTCTGGAGGAGGATCCGATGTCGCGAGGGGCTTCCTCAAGGCGTTGCCCGCAGGCCTCTCGTAAACTGGACCCGAGACGGCCGGTCGCTGACGTCGTCAGGAACGCTTGGGAGTGTAGGGAAGGCACTGTTTCATTTCGTGAAAGAGGCGAGGTTAGGGACCCAAATTGAGATGCGATTACTGAGGAGGGTCCGAAGGATTACTTGACGGAGTCGGATGAAACAGCGATTATGAGGAAACGCTCGACGGCAGTGACGTTGAGGTCCATCCTCCCCGCTGATGTAGACGATTGCCTCCTCGAATCGGGGGCGAAATTCCGGCAGTCCCCGCATTCCAATGTCTTCTCGTTCTTCCCTCCCTCACGGATGAACCGCCTCACTTCTGCCTTCCTTCTTGTCGTATTAACCGCTCTGCTGGTTCTGCCCTCCCGAGCTCGGGCCCAGCAGAACTCCAATCCGACGGCCGACGATCTTGCGCTGCGGTGGGGAGTCGAGACGAATCGCGTCGACGACGGGAGCCGATTTCGCTCACGTCTCACGCTCACCAACGCCGGGGCGAAACCGCTGCGGGACGAGGGATGGACGCTCTACTTCAATTTTCTCCGGTCGATCGACTCGGCGAGCGTGACGGCTCCTGTGGAGATCACCCGGATCAATGGGGACTTCTACAAGCTGGAACCGGGGACGGACTTTTCCTCTATTCCGCCCGGCGGACAGCTGGATTTTACGTTCGAAGCCAGTGGTTCGGCCATCAAGCACATCGACGCCCCTGCCGGATTCTACGTCGTGTTCACCGATTCGGATGGCGAACCCCAGGCCCCAGCCTCTGTGGCGGACGTGACGGTTGGACCCTTCACACGTCCTGGGCAGACGACACGCGGCCCGAACGACGCGTGGCCCGTCCCCACGCCCACCCGCCGGTATCAGACGAATGAGACGCTGACGACGCGACCGTCCGATTCGGTGGGCCACATCGTCCCGACGCCGGCCTCGACGGAGCGGCAGGCGGGGACGGTTCAGCTCTCGGCGGGGGTCACAATTCAGTACGAGGACGGACTTGCTCCCGAGGCCCGCCAGCTGGCGGACGACCTCGCGCCGGTACTCGGACAACGCCCCGAAACGACGACGAGCGCGACCGACGCCGCGATCACGCTTCGCCGTGCCGACGTGGCGGCCCCGCCGACCGATTCGGTGCAGGCCGAGGCCTACCGGCTTACGATCGATCGGGACCAGGGGATCGAGATCGTCGGGACGACCGACGCCGGCGTGTTTTACGGCATTCAGAGCTTGGAAGCCTGGCTTCCCGTCGACGCGTACAAGGCGCCGTCGCCTCCGGTCGCCGTGCCCGCCGCCCGAATTGTGGACGCGCCTCGGTTTGGCTATCGCGGGCTTCACCTCGACGTGTCGCGCAACTTCCAGTCGGTGGAAGCGGTGAAGCGACTGCTGGATGTTATGGCCTTCTATAAGCTCAATACCTTCCACTTCCACCTGACGGACGATGAGGGCTGGCGCCTCGCCATCGACGGGCTGTCGGCCCTCACAGAGGTGGGTGGGCGCCGGGGCCACACGCGCACCGAGCGTGACCACCTAATTCCATCCTACGGCTCGGGCCCGAATCCCAATCCGTCTGCGTCTTCTGGAAGCGGGTGGTATAGCCGGGCCGACTACCTGGAGATCCTGCGCTACGCCAATGCGCGACACATCACGGTGATGCCCGAGATCGACGTGCCGGGGCACGCCCGGGCGGCGATCCAGGCAATGGAGGCCCGAGGGCGACGGCTCCGGGCGAGGGGAGACACCGCGGCGGCCCGCCGGTACCGGTTGCACGACCCAGACGATAAGTCGTCGTACGAGTCGGTGCAGGGATGGGACGACAACGTGCTCAACGTCTGTCAGTCTTCTACCTACCGTTTCCTCGCAAAAGTGGTTGACGAGCTCCGGACGCTGCACGAGACGGCCGCTGCGCCGCTCCCTGCCGTCCACGTAGGGGGCGACGAGGTGCCGACCGGGGCGTGGACCGAATCGCCTGTCTGTGACGACTACATCGATCGCACCGCCGGTGTCGAGAAGGCCGAGGACCTCTTCGGGCATTTCCTAGACCGGTTTCAGGACACGCTGGCCACGCGGGACCTTACCATGGCGGGATGGGAGGAAGTGGGGTTGGAAGAGTCCGACCACCAGTCCGCGACCACGACTCCGAACGACGCCCTCGTGGACGAGGACGTCCGTCCCTACGTCTGGAGCAACATCTGGGGGGGCGGCACGGAGGGTCGGGCCTACCGACTGGCCAATGCGGGCTACGACGTGGTGATGTCGCAGGCCACAAACTTCTACTTCGACATGGCCTACAGCAAGCACCCGCGAGAAGCTGGCTATTACTGGGCCAGCTTCGTCGACACGCAGGACCCCTTCGCGTTCGTGCCGTTCGACCTCTACAAGAGTGCCGACCGCACCGCGATGGGCCACCCGATCGATCCGGATACTGCCTTTGCCGACCACGTGCAACTCGCCGACTCGGCACGGTCCAACGTTCGCGGCCTTCAGGGTCAGCTCTGGGGCGAGACCCTGCGCAGCACGGAGCGAATGGAGTACATGGCGGTTCCGCGACTTCTGAGCCTCGCCGAACGGGCCTGGGGCCCACAGCCGGACTGGGCGACGATGGAGGACATCGACCGGCTCCGGGCCGACCGTGCTCGAAACTGGAACGCGTTTGCCAACCGGCTCGGGCAGCGCGAATTGCCCCGTCTGAGTGTCCGTCAGCCGACGTGGGCGTACCGCCTGCCGCCCCCGGGAGCGACGATCGAAAATGGGCGCTTAAAAGCAAACGTTGGGCTTCCTGGACTGCCCGTTCGGTACACCACCGACGGCACCCGGCCGACCTCCGCGTCGCCGCGCTACTCGGAGCCGGTGCGCGTCGGTGACGAGGCGACCGTCAAGCTTCGCACGTTTGACACGCTCGGGCGCGGCGGGCGTACGGTCACCCTCTCTCCGTCTCCGTAGTGTCCCGCTCCACCGATGCGCACTGCGTCTGCGTCCCTCCCAACTGTCGTCTGGACGGGGTTGCTCGCCGCGATCAGTCTGTTGGGTGCTGTGCCGGAGGTCGACGCCCAGGCGCCGCCGAAGCACGAGTTTCGTGGGGCCTGGATTGCCACGACGTTTGGGCTCGACTGGCCCCCCTCGTCATCGGCGGCCCCGGCCCGGCAGAAGGAGGCGCTCCGTCGCGAACTGGACAGCCTGAAGGCGGTGGGCGTCAATGCAGTGTTCTTCCAGATCCGGTCGGAGGGAGACGCGTTTTACGAGTCGGACCTGGAGCCCTGGTCGCACTGGTTGACCGGCGAGCAGGGGACCGCCCCCGATCCGTTCTACGATCCCCTCGCCTTCGCCGTCGAGGCAGCCCACGAGTACGGACTGGAGCTGCACGCCTGGTTCAATCCATTTCGCGCCGTAGGACCCAATGCCGATCACGAGCTGGATTCGACCCACGTCGCGGTCGAACACCCCTCGTGGCTCCTCTCGTTCAGCGACGGCCTGGAGATGCTCGATCCGGGCCGC
>CAYRPX010000148.1:0-7471 GCA_964426195.1 uncultured Salinivenus sp. | reverse complement strand
AAACGAGCACGTCCCCAGCGTCTGTGTCAAACGCCTCCCCCTCAGGGCCGCCCAGTTGGACCCGAGCCGCACCTGCTGCGATGCCGAGCACCTCGTGGGCGGTGCTGTGGTAATGATGATACGAGAAAATGCCGTTCCGCCACTGACCCCGCCAGTTGTGGGCGCGAAACATGCGTTCGAACGTTTGGACCTGATTGTCCTGCTTCTCCAGCAAAACTTGCTCCATGAGAAGGACCGGCAGGGCCTCGTTGTTCGGAAACGTTCCGTCGTCGGAAAACCGCCGGGTTCGCACCTCAGGAATCCGAAGCACGTCCGCAAACGCATCCGGAATGGTCGTTGACATGGGCTAATCTACGGAGTTCCCCGTACGCTCCAATGAGAACGACCTGACGGCAAGGCCCCGACTCCCAATTAGGTGGAGCTGCCGAGAGTCCCAGCCTTGGCCTGTTCGATAAAGGTGTTCATACACTCCGGAGTGCGACTTTGGACAAAGTGTCCATTCACCAAGACTGTCGGCGTACTGTCAACCCCAATCTTTACGGCTCGCTTGCGCTGCTGGAGCACCTGGTCTCGATACTCATTCTGCTCCACTCGATCGCTCAAGACATCAGGGTCCATGTCAATCTTCTTCGCGATCGCCCGAAGGTCACTCATGCTAATGCCGCTCTGGCTCTGTTGAGCATATTGTGCGTCCAGCATCTCACTGAATTTGCCGGACTGCGCCGCGACGTAAAGCGCCTGAATTTCGGGCAGAGACGACCGCCGCAGGGGAAAGGGCTTGAACACAAATCGGACATCTTCGCTATGAGCGTTCACCAGCTTTTTCATGACCTGGTGGAAGTCCTTGCAGTGCGGGCAATTGGGGTCGAAGTATTCGATCACCGTAACCCCAGACTCTGCACTGCCCTTCGTGATGTCCTGAAAGTTGATTAGAGACGCTCCCTTTTCCCCCACCGGCTCCTTTGACCGATCGAGCTGACACTGTGTGCCTTCTGTCGACCTCTCGGAAGACGCAACGGCCCGACCCTCTTCGGAGGCTGCCTGCTGCCCGTTGAAGTAAACGAGGTCAGCCCCCACGAGAACGAACGTGGTCGCGGCGAAGTAAAGGAAAAGCGTAATTTGACGTTTCATGAGGCGAGTGGGCATAGGCGGTTCAACTGATGAAGATGAGGGAACGAGTGCAGCGACCTGGGTGCCGAACAGAAGCGTCGCAATGAGGGCCGATCCAAGGCAGAGCAGGCACAGGATCCCAATCTGGCCAAGTTGGAGGTAGGTGAGGTACCCCGAATACAAAACGCCTCCCGTAAGGAGGCCCAACCGGGCTCCCTGCATCCACTCTCGAATTCCAGGCCCCACCCAGAACACGAGCACCGTAAGCAGCGCAACGGAAAGGTAGAATCCAAATCCCCACGTGAGGTTGGACATCCCCAGCAGCTCACTCCCGGGCGCCGTCGTCACGGCCGCACAGTTAAAGGAGGGCATGGCCGATTCGAGCGTCGCAAATCCGAGACAGCCGTCCTCGAACTGGCGGTTCTGCTGAATATAAAGATGCACGACGTCCAGCAGACCCAGGAGCGATAGTCCGAAGAGGAGCAGCTCCAAGTTTGGACGATAGCTGCGAAACTGCTCACGGACAACTTTCACGAAATCCATGGACGGTTCCACAGATTGGGGATCGGGAAATCAGCACCGTCCTACACAAAACCTGAGCTATTCGCAGGTTCCTCCATCCTGGATACAACATGTTTTGTTTCCTCCATGCGCTCCATCCCCCCATAAACAGATCCGAGATGGAATCCTCGTCCCTATTACCTGTGATCCCCAAAACCTGCAACCGAATTTCAAACCCTCCCCGTTGCGGACAACTCGCCTAAGTGCTACCCTTGAGTGACATGATATACGTAGAGTCTACCATATCGCAGGAATGGTGGCGCTGGTGGCCCCTTTCGTGGGTCGAGGGCCTCCTGCGTGTCTGGTAGCAACCTACGACACCCCCGATTAGAATGGCTCTGGACCCGCTACCAACTCCCTTGGTAGCGGGTTTTTGTTTTGTCAATCCTTCCCCTTTGTCCCTCATGACGTACGACGAGTTCCGCTCGCACGTGACAAATGCCCGATCCGAGGGCGCCTCTCGGCTCGTGGTTCCGGTGCACACTCGCCGCAGCGCCGATCTACTAACCCCGGTCTCGGCGTATCTGGCTCTCCGAGAAGAGGCCCCATACAGCTTCCTTTTTGAAAGCGTCGAGGGGGGAGAGAAACTAGCACGGTATTCCTTTCTCGGGCGCGATCCGTACCGCATCGTCATCGGTCGGAACTTCGGGGCCAGCGTGAAGGTGAAGGAGCGCAGGACCCCCTCTCCTGAATCCGACCTGTCCGAACCCACGGGCTCCATTTTCGAGGTCCTCGACGCCTATTTAGACCGGTACGAGGAGATCGAGCTCCCGGATCTGCCTCGACTACGAGGAGGGGCCGTCGGGTATTTGGGATATGACGCCGTTCGACTCATAGAGGACCTGCCGCAGGCTCCTCCGGACGACCTCGACCTTCCAGATGCTGTCTGGTGTTTTTACGACACCGTGGCAGCCTTCGACCACGTTCGCCACCAGCTCGTCCTGATGGCGAACGTGTTCGTTGACCGGAATACGGACCTCCGTGCCGCCTACGAGAATGCACAGACACGACTTGCTGAACTGGAGGCCGATCTTAAACAGTCGCCCGAGCCTCCTACCAATGTGGACTGGACGCAAGACGACCTCACGTCCAACGTAGAGCGCCCCGTTTTCGAGGAGGCCGTCCGGACGGCCAAGGAGCACATTCGGAAAGGCGACATCTTTCAGGTCGTCCTGTCCCAGCGCTTCGCAACCCCGTTTCGGGGAGACCGGTTTAACCTGTACCGTGCTCTGCGCCAAGTGAACCCGTCGCCCTACCTGTTCTACCTCGATCTCGACGAGCTGGCCCTCGTGGGGTCCTCACCGGAGGTGCTCGTTCGGGCCCAAAACGAAACGGCCGAGGTGCTTCCCATTGCGGGAACCCGGCCTCGGGGAGAGGACGAAACCGAAGACGAGGCTCTCGCCGAGGAGTTGCTCAACGATGCAAAGGAGCGGGCCGAACATCTCATGCTGGTAGATCTCGGTCGGAACGACTTGGGGCGAGTCTGTGAGTATGAGAGTGTTGAGGTGGATCGCTACGCCTACATCGAGCGGTACTCCCACGTTATGCACATCGTCTCGTCGGTCACCGGCACGTTGGCCTCGGACCAGAGTCCTATGGACGTGCTGGCGGCGTGCTTCCCCGCGGGAACGGTGAGCGGCGCGCCGAAAGTACGAGCGATGGAGATTATCGACAAGCTCGAACCCTCGCGCCGCGGCATCTACGCCGGGGCCGT
Organism: uncultured Salinivenus sp.; assembly: GCA_964426195.1. Classification (GTDB taxonomy): domain Bacteria; phylum Bacteroidota; class Rhodothermia; order Rhodothermales; family Salinibacteraceae; genus Salinibacter. The sequence continues at coordinate 4,086 of CAYRPX010000148.1, read as the reverse complement.
TGGGTACGTTGACTTTTCGGGCACGCTCGACACGTGCATCACCATCCGCACAATGGTGGTGACCGGCAAGACGGCCTACGTCCAGGCGGGGGCGGGCATCGTGGCCGACAGCGATCCGGCCCGCGAATACGAGGAAACCCGGGACAAGGCCGCCGCCCTACGAAAGGCCATGCGCGTGGCGGCCAACGGACTCTTGTAACGACACGGAGGGGAAAGACCGAACCATCAAGAAAACCGGCGTCCCCTCCAAACTTCATCCCCAATCGACTGTATTATTTGCATACTTCTCTCCACCACTCCCTCTGCCCATGCCGAACCCAATCAAGGAGGCACTCTTAAACCGCGGCTGGGCCGGTCAAACCCTCAGCCGGTCCGAAACGGTCGAGCACCTGAACCCCCTGATTCAGCAACACATTGAGCTTAATCATCATTACGGGGCCGCCATCCGAGCCTGTGACGACGAGCGAGTCGTGGATGTCCTGGAGCGTCTCCAGAAGACGGCTCGTGCGGACGTCGGCAAACTATCTGAAACAGTGTTGAGTTGCGGTGGCACGCCGTACAACGGCACCGACCTGGACCCCGATGACTATACGCTTACGGGCAGTCTCCTCGACCTCTTTGAGGAGCTCCACGCGATGGAAACGGAGTTCAACGAAGCACTTGGCGACGAACTCGACCTCGAACATCAGATGCGTACGCGCGGCGTCCTCGAAGCGGTCAAGAGCAATAGCACAGACCGCCTTAATGCCGTCTCCGCTGTATACCGACGGATTGAGGGTTCCTCCGCGTAGTGAGGCGGAGTCCTGCTCGTTCTGTCCCATTTTCTCGTTTAACCTTCTTTACGAATGGAAGCCACTGAGCCAACGTCTTCCCCGACTGCGGAGACTGCCCCCGACACCGTGGTGGTCTCCGGCATCCAGCCCTCTGGGCGCCTGCATCTGGGAAACTACTTTGGCGCGATCCGCCAACACATCGACCTGCACCAGAGGCACGACGCGTTCTACTTCATCGTGAACTACCACGCGATGACGACGGTGCAGGACGCAGACGAGCTCCGTCAGCACACCTTCGATGTGGCACTCGACTACCTGGCCCTCGGGTTCGACCCGGATGAGGCCGCCCTCTTCGTGCAGAGTGACGTGCCAGAGGTCACGGAACTCATGTGGATTTTCTTCAACCTGATTCCCACGAGTCACCTCGAAAAAGGTGTCGCGTACAAGGAAAAGATCGAGGCTGGCCTCTCGCCCAACGCGGGACTGTTCAACTATCCAGTCCTTCAGGCCGCCGACATCCTCGCCTACGGGGGCTCTCTCGTGCCCGTGGGCGCCGACCAGAAACAAAACCTGGAAATGGCCCGCGACCTGGCGCGTCGCTTCAACCACCGGTTCTGTTCCGACGACGCTCCGCTCTTTCCCATCCCCGAACCCCACATTCTGGACCACGTGGCGGTGGTCCCAGGAACCGATGGGCGCAAGATGTCGAAGAGCTATGGGAACACCATCGGCATCTTCGACGAGGGCGAGACGCTAAAAGAGAAGGTCATGAGCATCGTGACGGACTCGACCCCGCTCGACGAACCGAAGGATCCGGAGGCCTGCAATGTCTTTGCCCTCATCAAGCTCTTTGCGGACGACGAGACCCAGCAGGAGATTGCCGAACAGTACCGCGCAGGGGGATACGGCTACGGCCACGCCAAACAGGAACTCCTCGGCTTCATTGAGGACCACTTCGCGGAGGCCCGCGCCCGCCGGAAGGAGCTGGCGCAGCGCCCCGACTACGTGCGCGATGTGCTGCGAGACGGGGCACAAACCGCCCGCGCCAAGGCGGAGCCCATCCTGGCCCAGGTGCGCGAGTTAACCGGGCTGGTACGTACGTAAGTATGGGCGTTTGGGCGTGTTGGCGTATGGGCATGTGAACTGAACTGCTGGAAGCCGGCTAGATTCCAATGGTTGAGAGCTTTCGGGATCTTGACGTCTACCAGGATGCCTTCCTCGCAGCCCGGCGTCTCTACGAGCTCTCGAAACAGTGGCCGAAGGTTGAGCGCTATGCCCTCACGGATCAAATTCGACGCTCTTCCCGATCCGTTAGCGCAAACATTGCGGAGGCTTGGCGAAAACGACGATACCCGAAGCATTTCGTCAGCAAACTTACAGATGCCGACTCAGAAGCAGCAGAGACCCGCGCCTGGCTCGACTTCGCACTGGACCACGATTACCTCGGCCGCGATGCGTATGACTCCCTCGACGACAGGTATGACAAAATCCAGGGGAGCCTAATTCGAATGATCAATGACCCGAACCGCTGGTGCAGTCCTGCCGATGGCATCTCCGAACAACATACTGAGTACTCGTCCGAGGATTGGCCCCCTCCACCGCGAGAACCCCACCGCGCCTGAGCGCCCAAACGCCCACACTCTCACACGCCCACACGCAACGATGATCTTGATCATCGATAACTACGATTCGTTCACCTACAACCTCGTCCACCTCGTGGGGGAGCACACGGACAACCTGACGGTAATCCGAAATGACGACCAGACGGTGGACGAGGTCGAACACATGGACCCGGACGGCATCTTGATCTCGCCGGGCCCGGGCCACCCGTCCGACGCTGGTCTCACCGAACCTGTGATTGAGCGTCTTGGGACCACGACCCCCATTCTTGGCGTCTGCCTCGGACACCAGGCCATCGGAGAAGTCTTCGGTGGCACCATTACACAGGCCGACGAGTTGATGCACGGCAAGACGAGCCCTGTTCACCACGACGGTACGACGCTGTTCGCCGGCATTGAGCCTTCCTTCGAGGCGACCCGCTACCACTCCCTCGTCATCGACCCAGACACGTTCCCCCACGAGTCCTTAGAGGTAACGGCGACGACGACGGACAAAGACACGATCATGGCACTTCGCCACCGGACGCAGCCCCTCTACGGCATCCAGTTCCATCCCGAAAGCGTAATGACACGGGCGGGCCCTACGATTATTGAAAACTGGCTGTCGGTCGTGGCGGAAACTGCTAGGCCGGCTCCCACTCGATAACCTTTGACGCTAATTGTTCAATTGCTTCTTCCTGATTGTGGACGAGTACCTTCATACTATTGCCGACGGCGATCCGCTCTCACGCACGGAGGCCGAAGCGGCCATGGCCGACATGATGAATGGATCGGCCCGCGACGAGCACATTGCAGCCCTGCTCATGGGCCTCCGCACCCGTGGGGAGACGCTCGACGAACTGGTCGGCTTCACGAAAACCATGCGGGAGTTTGCCGTCTCGGTCGACATCGACGATCCGCACGCCATTGACCTGTGCGGCACTGGGGGGGACGGCGCGAGCACGTTCAACATCTCTACGACCGCCTCCCTTGTGGCGGCGGGTGCGGGCGTCACCGTCGCGAAGCATGGCAACCGCTCGGTGTCCTCTCAATCCGGCTCCGCGGACGTCCTGGAGGCCCTCGGTGTCCAGATTGACCTCGAAAAGAGAGGAGTCGAACGCTGCCTGCAGGAGGCTGGCATTGCCTTCCTGTTTGCTCCCTTCTTTCACCCCGCCATGCGCCACGTGATGCCGGTGCGGAAGTCGCTCGGTGTCCGGACGTTCTTCAACATTCTGGGTCCGCTCTGCAACCCCGCCGGCGTGACGCGCCAGATCGTGGGGGCCTTCAACACGAGCACTGCCCAGACGATGGTGCGCATTCTTGCCCAGCTGGACGCCGATCACGTCGTGACAGTCCACTCGGAGGATGGAATGGACGAGGTAAGTGTCTCGGCCGCCACTACCCTCTTCGAGTACGATGGCTCGCAGGAGAACCCCGTTCCACGAAGCCACGAAGTTAGCCCGGAAGAGCACGACATGGCTCGCGCCTCTGCCAGCGTGTTGGAGGGAGGCACCGCTCAAGAAAATGCGACGATTCTGAAAAACATTCTTTCGGGCGAGGATCGGGGACCGCGGCGCGACGTGGCGGTGCTCAACGCCGCCTACGCGCTGCACGTGAGCGACCAGTTTGCCGACCTCGATGCGTGTATCGAGGCCGCGGCGGAGAGCATCGACTCGGGGGCCGCCCTCGACAAGCTCAAGACGCTCGCCAAGGTC
>CAYRPX010000147.1:0-7486 GCA_964426195.1 uncultured Salinivenus sp. | reverse complement strand
ATGAGCAGATTGGGCCGCCTCTGAAGTCGCAGTAGCGTCCCGTGAGAAATCCGGGATAGGCCTCCTATCTCCCCCTCTTCCCACCTCGACGGCGCTTTCGTTCATGCATCCCCAGCTCGACGACTACCGCTCCGGATTCAGCGACCTGAAAGATGAAGCGAGGGCCCTCGTGGCCGACGTGGATGCCGACACGATGCGGGTGCAGCCAGACCCCGAGATGTGGTCTGCAGCTCAGTGCCTCGACCACCTGAACACGGCCGGATGGCTGCTTCTGCAGTCGATGGAACGGACAATCCAGCAGGGGCAGGCCGAGGGGCCGTACGGCGAGCCGCCGTTCGAGTATGGCTTCGTGAGCCGCTGGTTTGTACGGGTCCTGAAGCCGTCGTCGGACTGGACCTTCGACGCCCCCTCTCTCTTCGAGCCGGATGCCCCGAACACGCTCTACCCCGGAGAGGTCACCGATGAGTTTATGGCTCTGCAGGATCAATTCTCGGAGTGTGTCGTCAGTGCTGAGGGTCTCAATCTGCGGAGCATTCGGCTGTCGTCCCCCGCAATTCCGCTGCTTCGCATTAGCCTGGGCGCCTGGTTCGAGGCCACCCTCGCCCACGAGCGGCGGCACCTGAAGCAGGCGCGACGCGTGCTCAACACCGTTCGGTCGGACTGAAACCAATGATTCCATTCTCGCCCCACGCTCTTCACTCCCATGCCCTTCACTCCCACGCTCTTTCCTCTATGCCCTCCATCTGTGTCTACTGCTCGTCGAGCGACGCCATTGCCGATTCGTACCCCCCCGTGGCCGAAGACCTCGGACGGGAAATTGCGAATCGCGGTCACACGCTCGTGTACGGGGGGGGCGCCGTGGGCCTAATGGGCATCCTGGCGGAGGCGACCCACGAAGCTGGCGGGACGGTGACCGGCGTCATCCCGTCGAAGCTCCAGGACCGAGAAGGCATCGCTTACGAGGCCGATGAATTAATCGTTACCGAAACGATGCGCAAACGGAAGCGCATCATGTTCCAAAAGGCCGACGCCTTTGCTGTACTGCCGGGCGGATACGGGACCGTAGAGGAGTTTATGGAGGTGCTCACCCTCAAGCAGCTCGGCTATCACGACCGTCCCATCGTCCTGCTCAACGTGGACGGCTTCTTCGAGACCCTGCTCTCGTTCTTCGACGAACTTCGGAAAGGCCGGTTTGCGCGGGCCCCGGTGACCGACCTGGTGCACGTCGTTTCGTCCGCCGAAGAAGCGCTGGACCGCGTTGACCGGGTGATGGCTCGGGACGGCCTTGTCTCTTGAATCGCCAATGTCTTCGGCGGATTCTCTTCTCTCATAAGTCGAGCCATATCGGATCAGTCGAGGCTCCATTCCGTGCGGGTCTCGCGCACGGCCCGCGTCGCCACCCTCGCCCCCCCCCTCGGTTGCATCGCTATCCCTTTCGCTCATAACTTTGTATGGTTGTTTCTCCCACTGACGAGCACGCTCGGCTCGAAGAATCTTGTCTATCATTTTGGCCGGCGATGTGAGCTCTACGGCCGAGGTTCCGGACCCGGATCCAATCCACCTGAATGACGTAAAACTGTTCTTACCATCGATGGTCAACGAGTATCGTCTGTTCGACGCTGGCGACCTGTTGGTGGCCCTCCAACGCCCCCCTCGTGTTCGTCGTCGCCTCCGACACGGAGACGGTGAAGTGGCGCCAGATTGACGCCTGGTCCTGTTCGCCCAAAGACTTTGTTCGTACTCCTCAGCAATGAATCGATCAACTCCCGTTATGAGTACATTTTCTCGTTTCGCCCTTGCCCTTTTCGGCTTCGGACTCCTCCTTCTGGGGGCGCCGGAGACGGCCCACGCCTACGGGGGGCCGGGAAGTGTAATCTCGGGCATCGGGGCCCTGCTCGCAGCCGTCGCGGCCCTCTTCGCCGCCCTCTTCGGCTTCATCTGGTTTCCCCTGAAACGGCTCTATCAGAGCATGACGAGCGACGACCCAGAGTCGACCGGCGCATCCCCCGACGAATCGTCCGCCACCGGATGAATCTTGTCCTAGCCGTGTTCGTGGTGGTCGGCTTCGCTGTGACGGTCGAACGTCTACATCTTCCAAGCCGGGCCCGAGAGGTGAGCCGACACAGCACCGAGTGTCTCGACGTGCTGCACGACGACTCGATGAACGACGCTGCCAAGGAGGAGGCCCTGCAGGAGCGCGCCCGTCGCCTGTTTGCCCTCCTCGGCATCCTCGCCGGCGGCAGCGCCCTCGCGCTGGGGCTCCCCCTGTTCGTGGTTTGGCTCGTTGAACACGGAGGAGTGGGCTCTTTTGAGGGCACCCTCGCCATTTTGCAGCGACTTGACTTTCTCGCCGCCACCACGGTCGCGGGCCTGCTCGCCTACTTCTCCATCCAACAGGTCCGTTCCTCATGACCTTCGACAACCGGTACGGATGGCTCGATCGGCTCCTCCACCGCACGGCCTTCCGGGCCGGAACGGCCCAGCACGCCTTGGCCGACGTGGAGGAGATGCTGTTTCAAGACGAACTGGCGGAAGTCTCCGCCGCCCCCCCCGTCTTTATTACGGCTCTCCCCCGCTCCGGCACCACCATTCTCCTCCGCCTCCTGTGGGAGACGGGCCACTTTGCGAGTCATACGTACCAGGACATGCCGTTCGTCTTGTGCCCGATGCTCTGGCGCCGGTACGCCGGCCAGTTTGCCGTGGAGGAAACCACCCGCGAGCGGGCCCACGGGGATGGGCTCGACGTGTCGGAGACCAGTCCGGAGGCCTTTGAGGAGATGATCTGGAAGCATTTTTGGCCGGGCCACTACGCGGCCGATCGCATTCATCCCTGGACGGACGAGGATCAGAACGCGGAGTTCAACGCGTTCTTCGAGACCCACATGCGCAAGATTATTGCCGTCCGTCAGGAAGAACACCCTGAGCGACGCCGGTACCTTTCAAAAAACAACCTCAACATTGCCCGCCTCGCGGCGCCTCCCTCCCCGATGAACGACGGGACGTTCCTCATCCCGTTTCGCGAACCGGTGCAGCAGGCCGCCTCCATGTACCGCCAGCACCAACGGTTCCTAGAGCTCCACGACGAGGACGACTTTGTCCGCGAGTACATGGAAGCCATCGGCCACCACGAGTTTGGAAAGGGGCTCCGGCCGGTCAACTTCGGGGACTGGCTGACCGACGCGCCCTCCCCCGCTGGGCTCGACTTCTGGCTTCGATACTGGATCGCTGCGTACCGATACATTCTCACCCACGCTGGCGACGCTGCCCACCTCATCTCGTACGCCCGACTCACCGAAGATCCCGAGCCCGCCCTCGCCCGCGTGGCCCAGGTCGTCGAGATTCCTGAGTCCGACCTCCTCCATCAATCCGACCGCCTGCAGGCCCCTCGCTCGCATTCGGTAGACGAGACTACCCTTCCCGACGCCCTCACACAAGAGGCCGACGAACTCTACGACCGTCTCCAACACCGGGCCTCAGTAGCCCCTCCCCCCTCTTAATGGAATCCACTCACCGAACCGACCTCGTGCCGAAGAGGCCGTCTCCCTGAGCCGTCTTTCCTAACCTTGGATGCACTCCTCCCCCACCAAAATCCTCGCCAAGGTCGCCTTCGTCCTCTCCGTCGGCGTTTTTGCCTTCCTTCTCGGCTTCGCCGTGCGGTGGCACAGCTGGTTTCCCAACGATGTCCTCGAAAAGGCTTCCACCCAGGCCACGAATCTGCGGCGGTACTGGTCGGAGGATCCGGTCCCCCTTGCGTCTCGCGTATACGACCGGGCCGGTGCCCGAACCCTTGACTCAAGCCGCATGCAAAGCGGCCTCACGGCGATTACCTCCACCTGGGAGACAGAAGGCACCTGGACCGCCGGCATTCGGGTGATCGACCGGTCCGGCCGCACCGTCCACCACGTGCCCGTCGACAAGAGCCTCCTGTTCCCCGACTCGCTCGACCTGCGCTGGAAATACCCCGAGGTGCGGGCGATCCACGGGTCTCACCTTTTCCCAAATGGCGACGTGCTGGTGAACCTGTCTCGGGTGGGCACGGCGCGGCTCGACGCCTGCGGCCGCGTGATGTGGCGGATGGCGGAGGGCAACCACCACTCCATCGCCCGAGCCGACGACGGCACGTTCTGGATTTCCGGCACGAGCGACCGGCCCCAACTCTCAAGCCAAGCCTACCCCGACGGCTACCCGGGCCTCGACGACCCGGTGTGGATCGAACGACTGCTCCACGTCTCTCCCCACGGGGAGCTGCTGCAGAGCATCAACGTACTCGACATCCTCTATGCCAACGACCTGGAACGGTACCTCGCAAAAGACAATCAGCCCGAGGCAGACACGGATGGCCCACGCTCAAAAGACCTCCTTCACCTGAATGACGTAGAGTCCCTTTCTGCGTCGATGGCCGAGGACTATCCTCGCTTTGAGGCCGGGGACCTGCTGGTGTCGCTCCGGGAGCCGAACCTGGTGTTTGTGATCGACCCCGACACGAAGGAAACGAAATGGGACGCGTCGAGGCCCTTGATCCAGCAGCACGACCCCGACTTCATCGGAAACGGTTGGATCGGGGTGTTCGACAACAATGAGGACTTTACGAAGCGTGGGACAATGCTGGACGGGTCTCGGATCGTGGCCTTCCAGCCGCACACGGACTCGGTGGAGGTCCGCTTCCCCACCGGACACTCTGATCCCTTCTACACCGACGTTCGCGGCAAATGGCAGCCCTTGGCGAATGGAAACATGCTGCTCACTGAAGCGCAGGCTGGACGGGTCGTAGAAGTGTCTCCCGATGGACAAACGATCTGGGAGTGGGTCCAGCCTTCATACAACAACTCGAAGGTCCCGGTCGTGACGAAGGCGGTCCGCCACGATCTTACGCGCGAGGAGGTCGCCGCGTGGCCGTGTGCATCGGTGGAGACGACAGATCCACGATAGCGGCGGTCGGGTCCCCCCTTTCTTTGCACCGTCATTGTGCACCGAGGGTGCTCCTGCGAATCCGGACTGACTATCGAAATTGAAGCCGGCGATTTCGAAGTTGCGGAGGCACGCTCGACTTACCCATCCTGTTCCTCATGTCTCACGCTTTCCGGCTTCTCCTCATCTTTCCCCTCGTCGTTCTGACCTCCCTCGCCGCGCAGGCTCAGCCGGCCGAGCGGAGTTCTCCCCTCTCGGTCGAGCAGATCATGCAGGACCCCGAGACCTGGGTCGGCGACTGGCCGAGCAACGCCCGCTGGCACGAAAACGGCGAGACGCTCTACTTCGACTGGAATCCCAACGGCGATTTTCCGAGCGATTCCCTCTACAAGGTGCCGCGCAGTGGCGGAGCTCCTCAGAAAGTGCCCCCCGAGGAACGCCGATCAAATCCGCCCACGTTCGACGGCTGGCACCACGGCGAGCACTTTTACACCGATGAGTTCGAGCGAAAGATCTACGCCGCAGACGGCGACCTGTATCTCTACAATCGCCGAACGGATACACAAACGCGCCTCACCGACACGCGCTCCCGCGAGTCCGACCCGCACCTCTCGCGGGACGGCTCCACGTGGACGTTCACCAGCACCGAGGCCTCCCCCCACGAACGACACGTCTACCGAATGCCGACCGACGGCAGCGAGCGCACGCGCCTAACGGCCACAGCGGAGATGCACGACGCTTTCCCAAGCCCAGACGGAGCCCGCCTCGGCATGCTCTACGAGCACACAAACGCCCCCCCGAGGTGTACCTGCAGGGTGCCACGGCTCAGGCCTCAAAGAAACGCGTTACCCAGTCGACGACCGAGGAGTGGCGAGCCTACGACTGGCGGGATCCGGCCATCATCCGTTACGAGGCGTCCGACGGGGTGGAGGTGCCGATGCAAATCTTTCGTCCCGGCAATCCGAACGGGGCAGCCGTACTGTTCGTCCACGGCGCTGGCTACACCCAGAACGTCGTGAAAGGCTGGACCCATTACTTCCGCGAGTACATGTTTCACAACATGCTGACGGACCTCGGCTACACCGTGGTCAACGTTGACTACCGGGGCTCGGCGGGCTACGGGCGCGACTGGCGGACGGCCATCTACCGCCACATGGGCGGGCGCGACCTGCAGGACTACGTGGACGTCTCCGACTACCTCGCGGACGAGTACGACATCGATCCGGAGCGGCAGTTCATCTACGGCGGGTCCTACGGGGGCTTCATGACGCTCATGGGCCTCTTTACGGCCCCCGACGCGTTCGGCGGCGGGGCGGCCCTGCGCTCGGTGACCGACTGGGCGCACTACAACGAGGTCTACACCTCCAACATCCTGAACCATCCGCAGACCGACTCGATCGCCTACGCGCGCTCCTTCCCCATCTACCACGCGGAAGGATTGGAGGACCCGCTCCTCATGCCGCACGGCCTCGTCGACACGAACGTGCAGTCCCAGGACATCTTTCGCCTCACGCGGCGGCTCATTGAGCTCGGAAAGGAAAACTGGGAGATGGCCATCTACCCGGTGGAGGGGCATGGGTTCGAGAAACCCTCGAGCTGGACGGACGAGTACCGTCGTATCTTCGAGCTCATCCAGACGAGCGTGGGGCCGGAGCGCGATCAAAATTGAAGCGTCAGCGCAGCCCCCATCGGGGTAGCCTGTACGGAGAGCTGCACGCCCGCATCGAGGAGCGACGACAGACGCCCCCGAGATGCCAGAAACGCGATCCCGTCGAGCACGAACAGGCCGATCCCCTGCAGGATGAGCGAGGTGCCGAAGCCCCGCCACCGGCCCACGTTGTCGACGCCGTAGTAACTGGCCCCCAGCATCGTGCCCCCGACGGCAGAGTAGCCCACGTTCAGACCGAGGTTGAGGAGCAGAATGTCATGGAACTGCCGCTCCGCGGCCAGCACGGCACTGGGCTCGGTGGGCGGAGCGCCGGACGCAAGGAGCCCGCCCGCGGCGATGCCGACGTTCACCACCCCCCACCCCGCCGACATGGTCCCAAAGTGCCATCGGGTCGACTGGTCGGAGCGAGACGACGCCCACACGAGCGCGAGGCCCCCGAGCACATTCGCGCCGCCCCACGCCGCGACGCGCCATAGATGATCGCGTTCAGCGACCTGGAGCTGTGCCGACTGGGCCTGCACCAGTGAATCGCGGTCGAGCGCGACAGTCTGCGCCGGCGCCGGTTCTCCGAGCAGGACAAGGAGCGAAACAGTGAGCAGCGCTAACACGACGCGGCGGTCAACCATGAGGGCACAGATGGAAGACGTACGGACACCGACCGGGTGTAGAGACGTGCGCGACGGGGGCGAGCATTGTCCTGCTTGAAGTCCCAAGGCCCCCCCAATGCTCAACGCTATCCGATTTCCAACATCCGCTCCACCGCCTCCCGCGCCCGAACACGCACCTCCTCCTCAATCTCAATCTGATACTGGTTGTTCGCGAGGTTGCGGCGCGTGTCCTCGAGGGTGATCTGATTCATGTGGGGGCACCGCTGCCAGCACATCCGCAGCAGGTTCTTGTCCGGATTCT
>CAYRPX010000146.1:0-7520 GCA_964426195.1 uncultured Salinivenus sp. | reverse complement strand
GGGACCGACATCGCCATCGAGAGCGCCGACATCGTCCTCATGGGCGGGCGCCTCGGCGGCGTGATGGATGCCTACGAGATCGCCGGGGAGAGCTACCGAAAGACCCGGCAGAATCTCGTCGCGGCCTTCAGCTTCAACGCCGTGGGCGTCACGGTGGCCACCACAGGCCTCGTCCACCCGATCTGGGCGATGGCTGCCATGATTGCGAGCGTCTCGGCGGTGCTGCTGAACTCCTTTACTCCGCTTCGCTCCGTGAATTCGCTCCGCTCATTTGGTGGTCGCCTGCTGCCGGATTGGGAGGAAACGGAAGAGACCCCGACGCGCTTCACCTTCAAGGTCCCCAACGTGCACTGCGAGCACTGCGTCGAGTCGATCCGCGAGCGTGTCGACGGGATCGACGTCGAGGTCGACCTGGACATCCACCGGCTGGAGGTAACGGTGCCGGACGGAGAGCTCACAGAAGAGGACATTCACGACACACTCGCCGAACTCGGGGTCGATCCTCGCGGATCAATGAGGGGGACCTCCTCCGACTCTCCGAACCTTCCTCGTCAGCGATACACAGAAATGTGAAACAAAGATAAACGAGGCAAAGGCATGAAACCCTGTACCATACTACAGGCCATATGAGTTTGCGCAAAGTGTTCGGTGGCACTTCCGTTTTCGCTCTTCTTCACTCGCCCCCCCCGTCATGATTCACTCCTTGAAGTTCCTCCTCGTTCTGACAGGCGTCCTGTTGTTTGCCTCAGCCCTGAGTGCACAACCGGCCTTGGCTCAAAAGAAGGCCGACCAGACGAAGATCAAAAAGCCCGACGTCGTTGCCACGGTCAACGGTCTGTCCTGTCCGTTCTGCGCGTATGGGCTCGAGAAAAAACTCAAAAACTTCGACGGGGTGACGGACATCGCCGTCCTGCTCGAAGAGGGAACGGTGCAATTGAAGCTCGCCGAGGGCACTCGGCTCTCGAAGAAGCAGATTCAGAAGGCCGTCAAGAACGCTGGCTTTGAGGCGAAGAAGATCTCCTTTCCCAACGAGGACGCCCAGGCTCCAACCTCCGGTTGAGTGCTTCCTCCCCGAGTAGCCCTACAGGAGGACGTGTGTATTTCGTACTGCGTACGTCATCGAAGTGGAGAAGGCTTCTTACGAAATACGCAACATGCCACGGAATGGATGAGAGCGCGCCGATTCTGGAACTCTTTTCCTCTACTTTCCGCCACAACCGTTCCTCCCCCCATGCCCCGACACGCATTTTGGGGCCATTCCGACTTTCTCTCCACAGGCGCGGCGATTATGCTGGTTCTTCTGATGGCCAGCGTGTCGCTTCCGCAGAACGCCGCCGCGCAAGGACTTCACTCCACAGGTCTCCGAACGGCTCCCCCTTCCGGCGACATTGCGAAGCACGAACCGCTCTTTGGTCCCGGCCCGCGCACGATTTGGCAGGGTGGGTACGGCATCGGGATGGGAATCGAGCGGGAGGCGGCGGCCCGCGAGCAACACTGGGCCCTCGATTACCACCTCTCGTACGGAATCACCGAACGCTGGGGGGCACGTGTCGAGATCCACCAGGAAAACCTCGGAACGGGCTCCGCCTTTGGCTCCCTCGGGAATCTTCAGGTGCGCAGCAAGTATCGCTTCTACCTGAACAACGTCCCGGGCGGGGTCTACCACGCGGCGGCGCTCGGACGAGTCTCGCTCCCGACCGGCACCGCTGAGCATAGCCCCGATGCCACCGACTTTGCAGGGGGCTTTTCCACGGCCTACGAGGGCCGCCGGTGGCTGCTGTACGGAACGGCGCGGTACCGACTGAACACCCAGGGGGCGACCGGCGTCGATCGGGGCAACGTGCTGCTCTACGACGTGGCCCTGGGCATCCGGCCGATCCTCACCGACTACTACCAGCCCGACATCGTGCTGATGGGCGAGTTCAACGGGGAGGTGTTTCAGTCCAGCATGTCGGCCGACTCCGACCACGCCCAGGAGGAGAACCCCAAGCATGCAGGGCCGGGTGGGTACCGCCTGCTGGCCAGCTTTGGGGCCTGGATTACCTACCGCAACTGGGCCGTCAAGCCGGGCCTTCAGGTGCCGTTCTACGACGGCCTCCAGGGAGGTGCGGAGCTCGATTACCACGGCGTCCTGGAGGTGGAAGTCCACTTCTGACCCCACCGAAGACCGAGCAGCGGTAGGAAGTCCCACCCGACAGTTTTCCTCAGATTTTCCAACGACGAATCCGAGCTGAGCCTTCTCCTTAACATTCAACGTCATGTCCTCTTTTCCGTGGAAGGGAGTTTTCATTCTCGTCCTCGTGGCCCTGTTCGGGGTGGGGTGTCAGTCCTCGGGCTCGGAAGCCCCCGTGTACCAGTTTGTCGAGGCCTGGGAAGGACCCGGTAGCGAGGCGGGACCATTCCGAAACCCGATCGGCATTGCAACGTCGGGGGGCGAGGTGTTCGTGAGCGAGGCAGAAAACCATCGCATTCCGGTCTTCAAACGAACGGGGGACGTGCTTCGCCAAATCGGGCCGGCGATTGGAAACAGCGACACGCTGCGGCGCCCGATGCACATCGCGGTGGGTGATTCCGCACTGTACGTCCCGGACTTCAACACCGACCGCGTCTACGTTCTCTCCCTGAACGGGGACTACCGGCGCTCGCTCGACGGATCGGGCGCCGAGGACGGATTCGACGCCCCCGGGGGCGTGGCTGTCGACGCGAACGGTCGTCTCTACGTGGCCGACTTCTACCACCACCGCGTGCTACGCTTCGACGCAGGGGGCACGTTCGATCGCCAGTGGGGCGAAACCGACTCGACGGGGAGCGCGCCGGAGCGCTTCACCTACCCCACCGACGTGACCTCGCTCCCGGACGACGGCTTCGTCGTCGCCGACGCCTATAACCACCGCATCAAGCGATACAACGCTGACGGCTCCCTCGCCTGGATGCGGCCCAAAGACCAGAACTGGGCAGACTCGACGAAGGGCACCTTCAACGTGGCGACGGCCGTGGCTACTGGCTCCCAGGGCAACGTCTTCGTGACTGACTTCTACAACCACCGCGTTCAGGAATTTACGGCCGACGGACGCTTCGTGCAGACGTTCGGCGAGAAGGGAAGCGGCACGAGACAGTTCGAGCGGCCCGTTGATCTGGTCTTTGACGAGAACAGCCGCCTGTACGTCGTCGACTTCGGTAACGATCGGGTCCAGGTGTTCGCCCCCGACTCGTGATGGTCGGCATTGCCGTCTGATCCTCCACATGCCCCCGCTTTCCTCTTCCCCATTTCCTCTTCCCCATTCCCCCAGAGACCATGGACGGCATGACACGCAGTGAAGTAGCCGAGAAGGCCGGCGTCAACCCCGAAACGCTCCGCTACTACGAGCGCAAGGAACTCATTCCGAAGCCCCGCCGGTCGGACGGCGGCTTTCGCCTCTACGACGACTCATACGTCGACCGGCTCCGGTTCATCCAGCGGGCGCAGGACCTCGGCTTCACGCTGGCCGAGATCAAGGATCTTCTGGAACTGCGCGTCGACGACGAGGCAACGTGTCGGGACGTGAAGAACCGGGCCACGGCCAAGCTCGAGGATGTTGAGGACAAGATCCGTGACCTGCAACGCATTCGCGATGCGCTCACGCGCTTGGCCGAGGCCTGCGAGGGGGGCGGCGGTCCCACCAGTGACTGTCCCATCCTTGACGCGATGGCGGACGAGAATGCCCTCGACCACGTTCTGAACTGATCCCAAGCCGAACGACCGGACAGGAGGCGATCAAGCGTCTTCTGCTCCTACGGGAGCGTGCGCTGCCCACCGGTGCAGTCCGGCGACTCACCTCGATAAATGGCCTCCTCCACGCAAGCCGGGGCAGCATAGGGGCCTGTGGAATCAGATCCGACTCGGCGGGCGAGGGACCCCAGTGAAAGGAAACGTGTCAACTCCAGGTGAAGGCACAGGTCCTCGAAACACGAACTCTACGGAATTATTAGACAGGTGTCTAATCGATAGAAATTTATATAACAGTAGTTCATGACCGACGAGCTAGAGGACGCCGCCCAGACCTTTCAGGCCCTCGCTCATCCCAAGCGGCTCGCCATCCTTCGCTGGCTTCTGGAGCAGCACGTGGGCTGTTGCTCCGGTGATCCTGAGACGTGCGAGATGGAACCGGCCACCTGCGACTTTGCCGAGCTCGTGGACCGGTTGGGCGTGACCAAGGCCACGGTGTCTCACCACATAAAGACGCTCTCTGAGGCGGGCCTTCTCGAATGCCATCGGGAGGGCCGCTCCCTCTGCTGCACGGTCAATAGAGAGCGCCTTCAACGGGCGCAGGATGTCTTCTCGGTCTCTACTACCGCGTAGAGACCCTCCAAGGAGATGCCTCCCTGCTGAATTACCCTGCTGAATTACTCCCTCGCCTTTTTTCACAAGGAGCCCACTCCCCATGCTTTTTGACGAACTGTTTGATCCGAGTCCCTCCGAGCAAACCCCGATCGCGTGCGATCTGTCGGTCTTGGACGATCCGGAAGAGCACAAACGCCGTTTCGAAGCGCTCTTCGAGGAGCGAGAGGCGCTCCGGGAAGTCTCCGGCGGCGTGGTCCTTCGGTTTTCGGGCACGATGGAGTACGCCGACCGGCTCGTGGACTTCATCAGCCGCGAGCGTCAGTGCTGCCCCTTCTTGAGCTTCGGCGTCGCGATCGAGCCCGAAGAGCGCGGGGTCTGGTTGTATATGGGGGGCGACGAGGACGTCGAAGAGTACATCACCCAAGAGGTCGAGGCCGCCTGGGAACGAGGAGAGAAGGACCTCGACGATTACGTCCCCGCAAGTGAATAGCGGCCTGGCAACAGGTGCTTTCCTGTCTCTTTTCCCTTCTCCGACGCCCTTTTCCCTCCGGGGGCCCGCTCGCGTCATTGGAGCCTCCCATTCACTCCCGGAGGGGAGGGAAGAGGGAATCGTCGTGCCGAATCAGAGAGCATCCGCCGGAGCTGTCAAAGGAGACCGCTCGATGTGCTTCTCGCCCCACGTCCCTCGGAGAACGCCTCGATTACCTGCGGTCCCTCTGAGCACACAGAGAGCCGTTTTTTAGGACCCGGACACTGTTCTAAATCCAGCCCCGGAACCGGCCGGGAGGAAAGTTATTTAACGGTTCCGCTATATAACGAGGCGGCTAAATGTGAATACGTCATGTCCCGACGCGACATCAGCGACGAGAACTGCGTTCGGCCCGATCGCTCCGACGATCTTCTCGACTCGCTCCGTACGGAAGCCCACGCGAATGAGCGGCTCGTGGCCCTGGCCGCCTACTTCGACGCCGCCAGCAACGAGACGCGCCTGCGCATCCTCTACGTCCTGCACCGGGCGGGAGAGCTCTGCGTGTGCGACCTAGCCGACATCTTCGAGATCACCCAACCGGCCGTTTCCCGGCACCTGAAGATCCTGCGCGAGAAGGCACTCGTGGAGGCCCGGCGCGATGCCCAGACGATCTACTACTCGGTTTGCACCGACAACGCCTTCGCCCGCATGCTCGTCGAGTTCTTTGAGGAGCGGGACACCGCACAGATCGTGCTGAACCTGAACCCACCCGAATCCGCCTCATGAGCAGCCAGCCCCCGTCGCCCGACCCGTTACAGACGCTCAGCACGCTCGACACGGCCAGCTCGCTCTCCCGGGAGGCCCTCGTTCGTGTGGGAATGACCCTGCATCACCGCCTCCTCGAGGGACGGCCTGTTTCCCTGGACACGCTTGTAGAAGCAACCGGCTACCCCCAGGATGAGATCGACCACTTTCTAAACCGGATGGATGCCGAGCGCGACGAGAACGGAGCGGTGGTGGGGGTGGGCCTCTCGCTCCATCCCACTCCCCATCAGTACGAGACCGGCGGGAAGATTCTCTATGGATGGTGTGCCGCAGACACGCTCATCTTTCCGGCCGTTTTTCAGCACACCGCTCGGGTGACCTCCCGAGATCCCATTACCGGAGCGTCCATCAAGCTTACGGTCAGTCCGGACGGGGTCGAACAGGTGGATCCATCCTCTGCGGTCACGACCTGGGTGGAGGATGGAGCGTCCTCTTCCCTCCGGGAGAGTTTCTGTTTTCCGAGTCGATTCTGTGTCCGCGCGTCAGACGCTCAACAGTGGGCGGCCGATCGGGAGAACACCACCGTTCGCTCCCTCGAGGAGGCCCACGGTGCTGCCCGGGCCATCGCAAATCGCCTTCAGGAATGGCGATCCGCGGAGTGAGACGATCGGTCGTAGCCCCAGGGTCTTCCTTATAGCAGAACAAGACCTGTCCTCCCCGACATGCCCGTTTTCTCGACCTCCGATTCTCCGTCCTCGTCGTCGATCTGGAGCGTGAGTGTTGCGGTCGGCGCAGCCGTGGCAGCGTCGGCCTGCTGTACGATCCCGCTCGCCCTGGTGAGTCTCGGCGTGGGCGGGGCCTGGATCGGCACGCTGACCGCGCTGGAGCCCTACCGGTGGCTCTTCGTGACGATCGCCGTCGGCACCCTCGGCTATGCCGGGTACAACGAGTGGCGGCTCTACCGTCGGCCGGACTGCGAGTGCGAGACGATCTTTTCCTCTACGACCCGCCGCTCGGTGCTCGGCGCTGGAACGCTGGCTGTGCTGGCGCTCCTCGTAAGCCCCTGGCTCATCGCGCCCTCGTCTTCCCCCGCCACGCAGCCGGCCCGGCCCGCCTTGGGACAAGAGGCCGTGGAGGACACCGGGGACACACCCGCCTCCTTCCAGCAGATCGTGCTCGAGGTGGAGGGGATGACGTGCGCGGCGTGTCCGAAAACCGTGCGGAGCGCCCTTGAAGACGTGGACGGGGTGTACGGCGTGGAGGCCACGTACGAGCCGCCGGAAGCCGTTGTCCGCTTCGATCCGGAAGCGGTCTCGATTGATGAGTTGACGCAGGCCACCGATGCCGTCGGCTTTCCGTCTCACCCCACACCCAATTCGTGACCATGCCCGACGTCATTCGGCGTTCGACGATCACCTGTCCGGAGTGCGGAACCGAGACGGAGGCGACGATGCCGACGGATCGCTGCCAGTTCTTCTGGACGTGCCCGGCCTGCGCCGAAACGCTCCGTCCCGACGAGGGCGACTGCTGCGTGTTCTGCACCTACGGGAGCGTCCCCTGCCCCTCCGTTCAGCGTGACGAGGGAACCTCCTGAGGGAGGGTGAGGAGCCGCGCCGAGGAGGAGGCCGTTGACCAGAACAGTTCCAGTCGATACGTTGAGGGCGCACGTCCGCTGCTCTTCGTGACAATGAATCGTCCATCATGCCCACCGTTGCCATCACCGGAGCCGCCGGGGCCATCGGCTCCGTCACCGCCGAAGTGTTCGACGACGCTGGCTGGGACCTCGCCCTCATCGACGTGGGTGAGAAGAATCGTGCTACTCTAGAGGCCTCCTTTCCCGACGCCCAGGTGTTCGACACCGACCTGACCGATGAGGACGCCACGATGGAGGCGTTTGCGAGTCTCTGGGAGGAGGCGGAGGCGCTCGACGCCGTCCTCGCCATCGCGGGCGGCTTTGCGATGCAG
>CAYRPX010000145.1:0-7527 GCA_964426195.1 uncultured Salinivenus sp. | reverse complement strand
CCGCTCTCCCTCTCGGCCCGCCTCGTGTTCGAACAGTCCTACGGCGGCATCGACGGAGACAGTGCTTCGTCGGCCGAGCTGTACGCGCTCCTCTCCGCTCTCGCGGAGGTCCCGCTGAAGCAGAACCTCGCCGTCACCGGTTCGGTGAACCAGCGCGGCGTGGTGCAACCCATCGGAGGGGTCAATGAAAAGATCGAGGGCTTCTTTGACGTTTGCGAGGAGCGGGGGCTCACCGGCGATCAGGGCGTTCTCATTCCCGCCACCAACACCGACAACCTCATGTTGCGCCCGGACGTCGTGGCCGCCGTTGAATCGGGCGATTTTCACGTCTACCCCGTGGAAACGATTGACCAGGGCATCGAGCTCCTGACCGGTGTGGAGGCGGGCACGCGCGACGAACAGGGGGCCTTCCCAGACGATACAATAAACGGACAGGTCGAGACGCGACTCCGCGAATTTGCCGATCGTCGGCGTCAGTTTGCCCTGACGGACGGCCAGGCCGAAACGTCCCCGGAGGCATAAATGCACGATCATTTGCGTAGTCCCATGACCGAGGCACAGTCTTCTCCCCGCATATTTCGCCGGATTCTCGTTGCCCTCGATGCCTCTCCCCATAGCCGCGCGGCTCTTCGCATGGCCGTGCGGCTGGCCGCGGACCTTGAGGCGGAGCTGGAGGGATTGTTTGTCAAGGACAAGAACCTGCTCCGAGCCGCCCAACTTCCGTTCGCCAAGGAGGTGCGCTCCCACTCAGTGTCGCCGAAGCGCCTCAGCGATCGCCGCGTGCAGCGTCAGTTGCGCTACCAGGCCGAGCGCGCCGAGGCCGCCCTGCAGGAGGCGACCGAGCAGGCCGAGGTGTCGTATAATTTCCGCGTCGTCGAGGGTCATGTGACGCGCGAGTTGCTCCGCGTGGCCCAGGAGTTCGATCTCGTTGCCCTCGGAAAGACGAGCACGCAGAGCAGCCGGCGGCGACTCGGGACCACCAGTGAAGAGCTCCTGTCTGGGGCACCGACATCGGTGCTCGTGCTCCGAAAAACTGTCCAGGAACGACAGCCACTGCTCACGTACTACGACGGCTCCGACACGGCAACCTCGGCCCTGCGCGTGGCGACCCAGCTTGCAAATCGAGGCCCTGGACACCTCCTCAAGGTACTCCTTCCCGCGGACGACAAGGCCGAAATGGAGCACCTGCGCGACGATGTGTACGAGCAATACGAGGACCGCGTCCCCCAGCTTGAGGTCCGCCCGCTTACGGAGACCGAGCTCGCTCGCGTCGCTGCGCTCGCGCGCCAAGAAGGGCGTGGCCTTTTCGTAATGCCCGGCGAGGCCTCCCCCCTCTCCGAGATGTCTCCCCAACGTTTTCTCTATGAGCTCGATCGTCCCCTCCTCGTCGTTCGGTAAGGGGTCCGAGATCCTTCCTCCAATCCTCCTCCTACAACTCCCCCCATTCTATCTATGAGTTCCGTCGTTCGTCTTTCGCTGCATTCCGAAGAATCCGCGAAGGTGACTCCGCTCGAGGTGCTCCGGGACTTCGCCGACGTAAATCCCGGATGGAGCTACCTGGAGGAGAACTCCCGCCACTACGCCAAAATTAAGGACGCTCCAGGTCTCATCCTTCGCCACCGGTCCGACCCAAGCACGTACGTCGATTTCGGGTTCGTGGGCTCGTCTACCGATCCAGAAACCATCAACCTCGCCGTGCTCGACCAGCCGGACTCGGACACGCCGCTGTCTCTTGACGAACGCAAGGCCCTTTTCAACACCTTTCTCGATGAGATGCGGGAGTATCTAAGCGAACGCCCCGACCACGTGACCCTGCACGTGGAGCGCGACGCGGCCGACTCTCCGTCCGCATAATCCCGACCCATCCCTCTGCTGAGCAGTCGCCTGCCGTCGCAGCGCTCCCATCTTTGGGGCGTGGCCCGTCTCCAAGAGAGACCGGTGGCCCCCACCCACGGCTTCTCTCACGAATCAGGAGGGGTCTCTTCACTCGCTCTCGGGAGCCGTACGGTAAAGCAGCTTCCCGCCCCCTCCTCGGTCTCCACCTCGACGGTCCCCCCCATCTGCTGAACGGCCTCCCGCGTGATTGCCAGCCCGATGCCGGTGCCCTCGTACTCGCGGCTCAGCCCTTCCGATGCTTGCCGGAACGGTTCAAAGAGCGTCTCCGCCGTTGACGGATCCATCCCGATGCCTGTATCCTCCACCTCCAGCACCGCCGTCGACGTCCCATCTGTATAGGTTCGCACTTTTACCCCTCCACCCTCCTCGGTGTACTTGACGGCATTGGAAATCAGGTTGCGAGCGACAATTTGCACGCCGCCCTCGTTGGCCTGCGCGGCAGCCGGCTCGGTCGCCACGCGCAGCTCGACGTCCTTCGCCTCGGCCTTCGGACGAAGCTCCTCCGCGGTCCGCCCCGCTTCTTCCTCGAGGCGAATTGGGCGGGCCTCCAGGACCATCTCCCCGGACTGTAGGCGCGACAGGTTGAGCACGCCGTCGAGGGTCTCCAGCAGCCGTTTCCCACTTCGTTCGATCATGTCGGCATATTTCTCTAGCTGTCCCGGAGCCTCCAGCGTGGCGGCCTCCGTGCCGAGTATCTCCGCAAAGCCGATAATGGACGTAAGCGGCGTGCGAATCTCGTGGCTCATGTTGGCGAGAAAGGCGGACTTGGCCCGACTGGACCGTTCGGCTTCCTCTTTGGCCTTGCGCAGCTCTTCCTCCCGTGCCAGCCGCTCCAACACCACCGACGCATAGGTCGCAAGCACTTCAAGCAGGCGCAGGTCAAACGAACTGATGCCGCCTACTTCCAGGCTCCCCACCGAGATGATCCCGTGCATTCCCATCGGCACATACGCCGTGGCCCGGACGTCGCCCCGGTCCAACGATTCCTCGACGGCTGAGAGGTCGTCGTAGACGCAGGTTTTTCCGATGCGGTAGGCCTCGGCGGCGGGCGTGTCCCCGTCCACGTCATAGGAGGGGCGCTCCGGCATATGGCTTTGTACCGCAGACGGCACCCGCACCGGCTCAAGCTGATCGTCCTGCGCCAAGCGGATGGTCGTGGTCGGATAGCCGAGCGTCTCGTCGATAAGGGTCACGACAAGATCCAAAACCGCCTCCTCATCGTCGGCCCGCAAAAGCTGGTTGGTGGCCTCGTAGAGGAGCTCCACCTTCTGACGACGCTCTCGGAGCCGCTTCTCTCGCTCGTTCTGCTCGGTGATGTCTCGGCTGATCGTCAGAAACCGTTCCGTTCCTTCCAGGTCGAGGCGCCGGATGTGAATCTCGACCGGAAAGACCGAGCCGTCTTTCCGCCGGTACCTGCCCTCGAGCCGGTGGCTCTCGCCCACCTCCATCTCGCGCCAGAACCGAGTCGCTTCGTCGGGGTCTTTCTGCTGGTCTAGGTCCCACACCTTCATGTCCGTGAGCTCCTCTTCGGTGTAGCCGGTTTCTTCGCGGAGGCGCGCATTCGGGTCGAGAAGACTCCCCGCCGCATCGTGGAGCGCGATCATGTCTGGAGACCCCTCGAAAAGCGCTTTTAACCGCGCCTGACTCTCCCGAAGGGCCCGCTCGTGCGCTTTCCGCTTCGAGATGTCCCGGCCGATGCCCACTAGGCGGGGCTGCCCGTCCGGGTGCTCGACCCGGCTGGCCACAAACTCGTAGGGAATCGACGTTCCGTCTTTTGTCTGTAGGGGCACCTCCAGCCGCGCGTGCCCGTCCCTAATGCCCCTCTGAATCGCCGCCGCCGTCTGTGCCCGATCCTCCTCCAGCACAAATTCGGTCCCGTACATCGAGGCGATCTCGTCGTCGTCGTAGCCCGACACCTCCGAGAGGGCCTCGTTCCACCGCTGAAGACGCCCCTCCTCGTCGTGCACGAAGAACAGGTCGTCGATCGCATCGAGAATCCGCCCCGTATACTCGCGATAGTTCTGAAGCTCTTCCTCGCTCTCCTTGCGCCCGGTAATGTCGAGCAGGACCCCGCTGAAGAAAAGCGTTCCCTCCCGTCGGTTCGGGGTTGCGGTATTGAGGAGCCATACCGGCTCGCCCGACGGGGGCTCGGCGAGCACCTCTTCGCGCCAGGACGCCTCCTGCTGCACCGCCCCCTCAATGGTGGCACGGAGCCGGTCCCGGTCCGGCGGACGGATGCGCTCTAGCAATTGCTCGTGGAAGCCATCCGACTCCGGTGGGATGCCGAGCAGGGACTCTGCACGCTCGCTCACGAACCGCGTTTCGAGGGTTCCGTCCGAACGCACTGCCAATTGATAGACGACGCCCGGAATGGTGTCCGCCAAGCCCTGGAGGCGGTCTTTCTGCTCGCGAAACGCGCTCCGCATCGTTTTGACCCGGGCGAAGCCGTATCCCACAAACAACCCGGCAAACGCCCCGACAGTGCTCAGTTGGATTAGCACCACGCCGGGCCGGATCCCTCCCTGCGCAATCTGAAATCCGAGGACGATCACGCATACGAGTGCCATCCACACGCTTCCAGCAAGTGCCCACATCGCCGCCTCGGACGCGTACGTCTCGCCTCGATCCCGCCGCGCCCATCGCCAGCCCAGCCCCGGCAGGCTGAGCGCGCACAGCAGCGGGACCACGTTCTCCGCCAGGATGACCCAGAGGACTTTCCCTTCTACGATCCAATCTTGGTAGACAACGAAGAGGAGGAGAGCCGACAGCACTGCTCCGAGAACCGTCAGGAGTGCGAGCGCGGATCGTTTGGAAATCCCAAGCCAGGGGGACCTATTTCCGTCGGAAGATCGCATGGGAGAATGGGGAAGTATCGAAAAGCACAGCTGGGAGTTTGATCGGACCGTGGGGCGTTCCAGCAGTGCCCCCTGCCCTCACAGTGAGATCCCTGAACATCCAGAAGACCTCTCTTCCCCCCGCCAGGGATCGGTACCCGCACGTCCCGATCCAGCTACGCCTGCGCAGAGATCGAATTTCAATCAACATAGTGTTTGCACGACGGAGTCGCACACCCGTCCAGCCCTGTAGGATGCGTGAGCCTTCCGAGTCTCTGCGCTCCTTCGGCCCAGAACGCCCCTGCGGACAGGAGGTAGAATCTGTCTCATAGTGCTCCGATTTTTGTTCCACACAGTGGATCTGCTCCTTTTCTAGCTCGTCGACGCCAGGCGCCCGGACACCTTTCTTCTTCCGAATCGATCCCCCCGTTGCGCATCCAAAGCTCCCCATGTCGTTCCCGATGTCCACTACTTTACCTCATGACACGCACTGGCGCCACTCTCGCCGTCCACGCCCTCGAACAGCTCGGCATTGAGCACACGTTCGGCATCCCCGGCGTGCACAACACCGAGCTGTACGACGCCCTCGGCGCGTCGGACGGGCAGCCCGCAATCGTCGACGTCAACATCGACTACCGCCGCCGCACGCAGATGACGACAAGTGTCGTGAAGACGAACCTGAGCCGGTTCTCCACGAGCGAAAAGATCCGGTTCGTCGCCCGCGCGGCCAAGCGGCACCTGTTTGGGTAGTGCGTTTTGGCCTTCCAACAGAAATACTGAGCGGGTACGGGCTGCTGGTTCCGAGGGGAGTACATCCGTCGTCAACGTGCAAACGCTCAACGCTCTAACGTTTGCACGTTGGCATTGCACATACCCTGGCGGGGAACCTTCCACGCCGTCCCTAGCTTCCGCGATCAGGTGTCCAGCACGACCGATAGTCACGGGTAAGGTCCCGCCGCATCGAGGTTGGCGGTCAGCCCAGCATGGGCTCCAGGTCGCCCGTCACGGTGGCGGCAAGTCCGAATTAGGCCGCAAGGCAGATGCCCGTCATGACCAGGACGAACGGCCAGAGGGGGCCCTGCCGTCGCACGTGCCGGATAACGTCGAGGATCGTGGAATCGGCGTGCCGGATCTCGCGCCCGAGCACCTCGGAGAAGCGGTCCGCGAGGCCCTTCGCGACATGTCGTCCCACGGTGCCGGTGGCGCCGGTGACGAAAGGGGTGAGTGAGTTCGTCACAGCGTGTTACCGATCGTGTCCTTCCGTTCCTCCGTACTCCTCCCATTCATCGCGGGAGAGCACGGTCAGCGTGACGTAAATCGTGTCCCGATCTGGAAGGGTGTCCATGAATGCCCGGGCCTGCCAAGCACAATCGAGGACGTATCCCCGCCAGGTGTCATCTGGATCCTTCGAGAAATCGGCGATCGTATCCATGAGCAGCCGCGTTTCCTCCTCCGTCAACTCCACACCCTCGATCCCGACCACCGCACACTCAGCCTCCTTGAGTTCATCGATGAGATCGCGAGCAGCCGAAACTCGGAGATACTACTCGCCACCCCGTGAGACTCCCTTCTCCTCAAGGATCTGATCCACCTTTTCCCGTGCACTCATCGGTTCGCTGGGAAGTGTATTCGAGATCGATTGCAGTTCAATCCGCCCAGAGCACCACTATGCCGCTGGCGTTTCCTTGGGCCAGTGAAAGACAATCGGCGCGTCGATGTCCGGGTGGATGCTCTCGTCGACCGGGCAGTGGCGAGCGGCGCGCTCCAGCCGGGTCCGCACCTGTTCGTTGAGGGCTACCGGCATTGTCACCTCCGTCCGGAGCGAGTCGATGCGGCGGGGGTCGGAGGCCATCTTCTTCTCGACCGAAATCTCGAGCCCCCCCAGATCAACGTCGTGCTTGTCGGCCTGGATGCCCAGGATGGTGGCGATGCACGTCCCCAGTGCCGTGGCGACGAGGTCGGTGGGCGAGAAGGAGCGGCCCTCGCCGTGATTGTCCTCCGGAGCGTCGGTGTTGAGCGTCACGCCGGACGGGACGTGTTCGGCGACGCAACGCAGGTCGCCGACGTATTCGGTGTTGATTGAGACCATGGGTGGAAAACGAGAGGATTGGAAGAATAAAAGATTTGTTGGCCTGAACGGAGCACTCGCCTCGTCGGATTCATCTCGTCCCGAACGACCTTCTCGCTTTTCTTCTCCCACTCCCCCGCGCTCCTATATCCTCACGCTCGACAGTCGGCCCGGCGTAGTCGATCCACTCCCACATCTCCGGCTCCGTATAGATGGCGTTCAAGGCGAGCGACCGCCCCCCTCCCGAACCCCGTCTGCAGGCGTCCGATCGGGACATCGGTGATCGTTCGATACAGGGCACCCCGCCGCTCAGGCGACAGGTCGGGGAACGCCTGTCCGTAGCGGAGCCAGCTGAGGCCCTCAACCACGCGCACCAGCAGCGCCAGCTTCGTCCGCGTCGCGCTCGGGTGGTCGCCGTAGACGTAGCAGAAGTTGCTGTAGATGTGTCGCTGCTGCGCCGTGTCGCCCTGGAGCGACGGCGTAAACGTCGCGCGGCCAGTGCCCGAATGGTGGCGTCCAACGGCGGCGACATGCGTGCGGGGGATATCCGGCGGAGACGACGGAGTAGAAAACCCAAGGCGCAACCTATATGCCGTTTTGAGGAGACGGCGGACAGCAGACGGCAGACCGCTGAAAGCGGCACGTTTCGGCAGTCCACGGTCCGTGGTCGGCCGTCAATGAAGCAGAACGAATGTGGCCTGCACTCTGGCCTAGAAAAGAAACCACCTC
>CAYRPX010000144.1:0-7590 GCA_964426195.1 uncultured Salinivenus sp. | reverse complement strand
GCTCGTAGCTTACGAGGTCCTGCAGGGTAAAGCCGTCGTGGGCCGTCACGAAGTTCACGGAGGCGAACGGACGGCGGCCGGATCGCTCATAAAGATCGCTGGAGCCGGCAATGCGGGTGGCCACCTCGCCGGTCAGGCCGCGGTCGCCCCGCCAGAAGCGACGGATGGCATCCCGGTACCGACCATTCCACTCGGCCCACTGCCACGGAAACGAACCGACCTGGTAGCCGCCGGGGCCCACGTCCCAGGGCTCGGCGATGAGCTTCACCTGGCTTAGTACGGGGTCCTGCTGCACGACGGTAAAAAAGGAGCCAAGCATGTTCACGTCGTAGAGCTCTCGGGCCAGGGCCGAGGCCAGATCAAACCGGAAGCCATCAACGTGCATCTCCGTCACCCAGTAGCGCAGGCTGTCCATGATCATCTGCAGGACGTACGTGTTGCCGGGATCGAGCGTATTGCCCGTTCCCGTGTAGTCCATGTGGTAGCGCTCGTCGTCGGGGGTCAGCTTGTAGTAGGTGCGATTATCAATGCCCCGCCACGAGAGCGTCGGGCCAAGCCGACTCCCCTCACAGGTGTGGTTGTACACCACATCGATGATGACCTCAAGCCCCGCATCATGGAGCGCGCGCACCATCATTTTGAAGTCGCGCACAGCATTGGTGGGCCCGTTCGCAGCGTACTCCGGCTCCGGGGCAAAGTAGGAAAGGGTATTGTAGCCCCAGTACTCGCGGAGGCCTTTCTCCAGCAGTGCTCGGCGGTGCAGCTTGGCGTGAACGGGAAGCAGTTGCACCGTAGTGATGCCCAGGTCCTTCAGGTGCTCGATCACCGGCTCGCAGGCCATGCCCAAGTACGTTCCTCGAAGCCGCTCGGGCACCTCGGGATGCTGCTGGGTCATCCCCTTCACGTGCGTCTCATAGATGATGGTGTCCTCCCACGGAATCTCAGGCGACTGATCGGTCCCCCAGGCAAAGGATTCCTCCACCACCGCCCCCAGGGGGGCATAGGGCGCGCTGTCCTGTCCGTCGAACGAAAGGTCTTCCTTCTCATCGTCGACGTCGTACCCAAAGAGACTGTCGTCCCAGCGCAGGGGGCGGCCAATGGCCTTCGCGTAGGGATCGAGCAGCACCTTGTTGGGATTGAATCGATGCCCGTTGGCCGGGTCGTAGGGACCATAGACACGGTAGCCGTAGAGTTGACCGGGACGCAGGTTCGCCACGTAGCCATGCCAGATGGGCCCGGTCTGCTCCGGCAGTTCGAACGTGACGGCAGGCTCGCGGTCTTCGGGGGCGTCGAACAGCACCAACTCCACTCGCTCAGCGTGAGCGCTGTGCAGGGCAAAGTTCACCCCGATTCCATCCCAGGTGGCACCGCGGGGAGAGGGCTTCCCCGGACGAATGTGAAGACCGTTGTCATCCTGAGATTTGGTTCCGGCCGACGAACGGGGAGAAGGATTCATAAACGAAGGGAACTACACAAAAGAGCACGAGAGCCCGACCCACACTGCCGCAGGCTTTGCGCAAAAAACGGACCGTAGTCCGCGCTGTGGAATGAGTCCGCCGAGTCACAGTTGCATTGGGATTTTTGCCCCCCAGTCCCTAGCGTGTATAGGCTGTAGGGGGGTCTCTCGTCCGACGAGGAAGCTTGAGGAGCCATCGCGATCCCCTCACCGCCACATTTCCATCGTTTCTGCCCTCGGTTCTTCTCAGCATGCCCCCCAACACTCAACCGTCGTCCCCAACGCCCTCCGAATTCACGATGCCGAAGTCGTGGTCCCGTGTCGTCATTACGTCCGTGGCTCCGACCGTCGACGGTGGGGAGTGGCCCATTAAGCGCGTGGTCGGCGAACCTGTAGAGGTGACCGCTGGAGCAATCGTGGACAGTCACGAAGCCCTGTCCGTCGAGCTTGTCTACCGCCACGAGGCGGACGACACGGAGCACGTGACCCGTATGCACCCTGTCGAGAACGACGAGTACGTGGGCACCTTCGAGGTGGCAGAGGTTGGGCGCTACCTTTATCGCGTGCGGGCCTGGATCAATCGGTTTGCGACCTGGCAGGACCAGTTCCGACGCCGGGTGGAGGGCGGCGAGTCGCAGGCCGAGATTGAAAGCGAACTCCGGGTGGGGGTCGCCCTCCTGGAAGATGCCGCCGAGCACGCCCCTGAAGACGACCGCGAACTGCTGACGGCCCACATCGACGCCTTCGAGAACGGCAACGAACAGGCGGCCCTCGGCGACGAGATTGCGGAGCTGGTGCGCCGCCATGCTCCCCACCACCAGCAGGCGCGAAGCGCCACCTACGAGGTGCTGGTGGATCCAAAACGGGCCCGCAGCGGCGCCTGGTACGAATTTTTCCCGCGCTCCGCCCGTGACGACGACGAGCACGCCACGCTCGACGATGCCGCCGAGCGGCTGCCACGCATCAAAGAAATGGGCTTCGACATCGTCTACCTCCCGCCCGTCCACCCCATCGGCGAAACGAACCGCAAAGGCAAGGACAATGCGCCGGAGGCCGGCCCGAACGACCCGGGCAGTCCCTGGGCCATCGGCGGGTTCCTGGAGGACGGCTCGAAAGGGGGGCACAACAGCGTCCACCCCAAACTCGGCGGCATCGAGGCATTCGACCGCTTCGTGGAGCAGGCCAATGAGTTGGGCCTTGAGGTGGCCCTTGACATTGCGTTCCAGACCTCTCCCGACCACCCCTACATCGAGGAACATCCCGAGTGGTTTTACCACCGCCCGGACGGCTCCATTCGCTACGCCGAGAACCCGCCGAAGAAATACCAGGACGTCCACCCCATCAACTTCGAAACAGACGAGTGGCCGACCCTCTGGCACGAACTGAGGAGCGTGTTCGAGCACTGGATCGACCACGGGGTCACGACCTTCCGCGTCGATAATCCCCACACCAAGCCATTTGCGTTCTGGCAGTGGTGCCTTCGCGAGCTGCGCAAAGAAACGCCCGAACTCATCGTCCTCTCGGAGGCCTTCACGCGACCGAAGATTATGTACCACCTCGCCAAGCTCGGCTTTAACAACTCCTACACCTATTTTGCCTGGCGCAACACGCCTGAGGAACTCGAGGAATACGGGAAAGAGCTGTTTCACACCGACGCTGCCGAGTACTTCCGACCCAACTTCTGGCCCAACACGCCCGACATCCTCCACGACGAGCTTGTGCACGGCGGCCGTCCCGCCCACAAGAGTCGGTTTGTGCTCGCCGCTACCCTGTCGAGTGCCTACGGCGTCTACGGCCCGCCCTTCGAGCACGTCGACAATCAGCAGCGGGACAATAAAGAAGAGTACGCGCAAAATGAAAAGTATGAGATTCGCACCTGGGACTGGAACGACCCCACGTCCCTGCAACCCTTCATAGCGCGGGTCAACCGCATTCGCACGGAAAATCCGGCCTTGCAGCAAATGCGGTCGATCCGCTTCTTGGAGACCCAGCACCCGGATCTCATTGCCTACAGCAAGGAGACGGCCGACAATCTGGTTGCGGTCGTCGTCAGCCTCGACCCGCACAACGTCTGCGAGGGCCAGCTCGTCCTCCCGAATGAGGCGCTCGGCCTGCCCTCCGATGAAGCCTTCTCCGTTCACGACCTGCTTAACGACGCCCGCTACACCTGGCGGGGCACGCACCACTATCTGAAGCTTACCCCGGACACGCCGGCCCACATCTTCCGGATCCAACGGGCCGACACCGACGAACAGTCCCACGCCGCCTACGACCGACCCGTGCACGCCTGATCTGGGTGAAAAGTTAGAAGGGTAAAGGTTGGAAGGTCTTCCCTTCCTACTACAGCCTTCAACCTTCCCACCCTCAACTTTTAACTGCAGTATCGTATGTCCGACAACTTTCTCACCGATCCTCTCTGGTACAAGGACGCCGTCATTTACGAGCTGCACGTCCGCAGCTTCTACGACTCGAACAACGACGGCTACGGGGACTTTCAGGGTCTGCGCGAAAAGCTCCCCTACCTCGAATCGCTGGGCGTCAATACCCTCTGGCTTCTCCCCTTCCTCGAGAGCCCGCTCAAGGACGACGGCTACGATACCGCCGACTACTTCAAGGTCCTTTCCGTCCACGGCGACCTCGACGACTTCCAGGCCTTCCTCGACGACGCCCACACCCGCGGCATGCGGGTCATCACCGAGCTGGTGCTGAACCACACCTCCGACCAGCACCCGTGGTTTCAGGAGGCGCGCGACCCGGCGTCCGACAAGCACGACTGGTACGTGTGGAGCGAGACGGACGAGAAGTACGAGGATGTCCGCGTGATCTTTACCGACGCGGAGGACTCGAACTGGACCTGGGACCCGAGGGCGCAGAAGTACTACTGGCACCGCTTCTTTAGCCACCAGCCCGACCTCAATTTCGACAACCCCGCGGTGCGGGAGAAGATGAAGGAGGTCATGTTCTTCTGGCTCGACATGGGCGTGGACGGCCTCCGGCTCGACGCGGTGCCCTATCTCTTCGAACGGGAGGGCACCAGCAGCGAGAATCTGCCAGAGACGATCGCCTATGTAAAGGAGCTGCGTGCCGCCGTGGAGGAGCGGTACGGACCCGGCAAGGTCCTGCTGGGCGAGGCCAACCAGTGGCCGGAGGATACGCTCCCGTACTTTGGCGAGGACGCGGAGGGCAACAGCACAGGCGTGCAGATGGCGTTCAACTTCCCCGTCAGGCCCCGCCTCCACATGGCCCTGCGCCGCGAAAATCGCCGGCCCGTCGTCGAAATGCTCGATCTGACGGGCGGCATTCCCGACGATGCGCAGTGGGCTCTCTTCCTCCGCAATCACGACGAGCTGACCCTCGAAATGGTGACCGACGAGGAGCGGGACTACATGTACCACGAGTACGGGGCCGACGACCGATTTCGAATCAACGTAGGTATTCGGCGCCGTCTCACGCCACTGCTTGGGGGAGAGCGCCGCCGCATCGAACTCATGAACGCACTGCTGTTCAGTCTCAAGGGCAGCCCCATCATCTACTACGGCGACGAAATCGGGATGGGCGACGATCACTTTCTCGGCGACCGCAACGGCGTGCGCACCCCCATGCAGTGGAGCCCGGATAAGAACGGCGGCTTCTCGCGGGCGCCGCACCACAAGCTGTTTATGCCGCCCATCAATCGGGGCAAGTACAGCTACGAGTTCGTAAACGTGGAGGACGCAGAGGCCGACCCCAATTCCCTCCTGCACTTCATGCGGCGGCTCATTTCGATCCGCCAGCAGCACAAAAACGTGTTCGGCCGGGGCGACTTCGAACTCTTGCCCGTCGAGAACCAGTCCATCTTTGCGTTTTTACGAGAGCACGAGGGCGACCGCATTCTCGTGGTGGCCAATCTGTCGCGCTTTACCCAATCGGCCCACGTTCCTGCACGAAGCGACCTTCAGGGCCTTGCGCCGGTCGAACTCTTTAGCCAATCCGCCTTCCCCACCTTCGGCACGGACGACTATCACCTTACCGTTGGTCCCCATCATTTTTACTGGTTCAAGCTTGTGCCCGAAGAGGACGTCCAACGAGCCCCCATGCGCCGAAGCGGACTCCAGCCTCTCGACACCGAGGCCGAGGGGCGCACACATCCGGTACTCCCGGTGGCGGAGGGCCTGCAGAATCTCCTGGTGCCCACCATGGCCCAGCACCGCGGCCCCGAACAGCTCGAATCGCTCCTCCCGTCATTTATCAGCGAACAGCGGTGGTTTGGGGCCAAAGGTGAGGTAATTGAGGCCGTAGAGATCGAGGACGCGGTGCGTTTGCAGGCCGATCCGGTGGTGTACCTATCGGTACTGGAAGTGAGCCTCCAACACGAGACTTTGTTCTACACGTTGCCCCTAATGGCAACCCCTGAGAATGAGGCGTCGTCCCTTCTCGCCGAGCACCCCAGCGCGACGCTCGCCTGGCTGCGGATCGACGACACGGACGAACGGCGGCTCGTATACGACGCCACGGTGAATCCCGAATTCTGGGCGACACTTTTTCGCTGGTGGCAACGGGACAGCAGGAGCCGCTCTCTCAAGGGCGTGTATACGGCCGAGTCGACCGAGAAGACGACGCACGAGGAGCCGGAGGGCATCGAACTGCTTACCGGCGAGCAGAGCAACACCTCTGCCATAGTAAATGACGATTACTTCCTCAAAATCTACCGACGTCTGGAAGAGGGCCCCAACCCTGAAAAGGAACTACTGGAGCACCTCACGAGTGTCGACTTCAATTTCACCCCACACCTATACGGCACCGTCCACTTCAAACGCCGGCGTCGTCAATACACCCTCGGCGTACTCCAGGAGGCGCTTCCTGTGGACACTGACGCGTGGAGCTATGCGCTCACCTGCACCGGTAGCTTCCTCGATCGAATTGAGAACTTGCCCCTCCCCCGTGAACAGAGCCCGGCCTCCGGGCAACCTCAGACTGAGAACGAGTGGACCTTCGATTCTACATCAGAGGCATCCGTGCCAGTATGGCTGGAGGAAGTTGCTCCGGAAATGATCTCTTTCGCGCGAACGCTTGGAGTGCGCACCGCCGAGATGCATCACGCTCTGGCTCATGCGGAGGCCGACGACCTGCATCCAATTGAGGCGCCGGCGCAGGCCGGAGCGGAACTGGCACAGCGTCTTCGAACCGAAATGACCGAGACGCGTGCCCTCCTCGACCGTCAGTCCGACCTCCCCAGCGAGAATCTTCCCTCCGAATCAGCCTGGACCGCGGTTGAAGAGCGACTCGCCGCCCTCGACGATATCCCTGGCGCCCACCACCGCATTCGCATCCATGGCGACTACCACCTCGGCCAGCTCCTTCGCGCAGAGGATGACATCTACATTCTCGACTTCGAAGGCGAACCAACTCGTCCCCTCACCGAACGTCGAAAACGCGAAAACGCGCTGCGAGACGTGGCGGGCATGATCCGGTCGCTGGAATACGCTGTCCTTGCCTCGTGGCAGGACCAAGCGGAGACTGACCCAGACTTTGCCCCCTGGATTGACGCGCTGCTCTACTGGACCGAAACCACCTTCCTCAACGCCTACGCGGACACAGCCGACGAGGCGCTCTTCCTCCCGGACTCTCCTGCTCGCTATTCCTTCCTCTGGGCGTTCCTTTTCGACAAAGCCCTGTACGAGATCCGATACGAGCTCCACCACCGCCCCGATTGGGCCTGGCTTCCGCTCCACGGCCTGCACCGCCTCCTTTCGAGCCCTCCCCCGACGCCTGCCAATTAATCTGCATAAGACCGCTCTGCCCCCATGTCTCACCTCACCGACGACGACATTTACTATTGGAACCAAGGCACCCACACACACAGCTACGAGCGGATGGGGGCACATCCGAACCAGCAGGGCACCTGGTTCACCGTCTGGGCCCCCAACGCCGACCGGGTGGAGGTGACCGGCGACTTCAACGACTGGACGTTTGGGGCCGACGTGCTGGAGCGCCGCGAGGGCGGGCTCTGGGAGGGATACGTCCGCGGCGCCCAGCCGGGCGAAAAATACAAGTACCACCTTCAGGCCGACGGCGAGTGGCTGGACCGGACCGATCCCTTTGCGTTTCGGATGGAGGCGCCTGCCCAGAATACCTACGAGGGCCTCTCGGCCATC
>CAYRPX010000143.1:0-7686 GCA_964426195.1 uncultured Salinivenus sp. | reverse complement strand
GAGCCATACCCCGTGGACTGGGGCACGTCGGCCGAGAGGATCTGGTCCGTCGTTTGACGATCGTACCAGGTGAAGTCGAAGGTCAGGCGCTCGTTGATGAACCGAAACTCGGCGCCCAGCTCGATCTCCGTCGTGGATGTGGGCTTCAGGTCCGCCAGCGGAATCTGGCCCGATCCCACGAATCCCATCTGCCGACCGAGCTGCGCAAAGCTGGCGAAGCCGTATGTAATATTCAGCTGGTATGGATCTGTATCGCTCCCGACCTCCGACCATGCGGCCCGCACCTTTCCAAAGTCGAGCCAGGAGGGCATGGCCGAGGAGAAGGCGTCCGAGAAGACGAATCCAGTGCTCACCGAGGGATAGAAGAACGAATTATTGTCCTGCGGAAGCGTCGAGGACCAGTCGTTCCGGCCCGTCAGCTGCACGTAAAGATAATCGTTGTACGAGAGATCAAGCGATCCGTACCCCGAGCGAACTTGCTTCTCACGGATGCCGAAGCTTCCGGACTGGCTGCTCATGTTGTTCAGGACAGCGAATCCGGGAATTCGGAAGTTGCTTCCGCTTCCTCCGACGGTTTTCGCGTGACGGATTCGCAGGCTCGCCCCAAGGTAGCCATCCACCGTCAAATTGAACGGCAGACTCTGGGTGACCTCCAGCGTAACGTCCGACGTACTCTCGATCGTCCGGTTGTCGGTCACACTCACACTTCCGCCCGGCTTCCAGCCGGTTCCGAACGGAGTCACGCTCTCGGAATTGAGCAGTCCCCAGTCGAGCCCCGACCGCGCACCGAGCGTGACCCCACTGGCGAGTTCGTAATCGAGGTCGATGTGTCCAATAATCCGGTTTCGACTATCATCCTGAGAAAACCGGTTCACGGCAAACCATGGATTCTGAACCCACTGCGACGGGATCCACGTTCGTGTTTCAACCTGCGTTTCCCGGTCGAAGCCCGGCTTCATGTCGTTCAGGTCGAACGTCTGTGGGAAGAACGACACCGGCCAGTTCGGATTCCCCGGAAAGTCGTGAAGCCGCATGCGGTCGTTGACCTGCTGATTCACGTAATTCGCCTTCACGTCGGCGGAGAAGCGATCGAGCGTCAGCTCACTCCGAAGGTTCACGCTCACCCGCCGCATGCCTTCGTTATTCGGCGTCCGGTTCCCCTCCGTCAGATACGTCGTGGAGAAGTAGTTGCTAATGTCCTCCGTGCCGCCCGAGACGGAGAGCGTATTTTTCGTATTCACCGCGTTCTGGTAAAACCCGAGGCGGTCGTTCCGGTTCGTGTATGGACGTGCCTGGCCATCCGGCTGGATGACGTCCTGGTTGACTTCTCCCATGGGCGCGCCCCAGCTACTGAAGTTCACTGACTGCGCCTCATCCTGGTTTGTGGGGATGCTCCCCTGCGTCCCGTGGCCGTAGGAGGTCTGATATTGGTCGAAGTAGTTCAGGGTCTCCTGAAACGTCGTATTGTTGCTAAACTGGACGCGCAGATCGCCCCCGCGACCGGACTTGGTCTGGATTTCGACGACCCCGTTGCGGGCCCGAGTTCCGTACAGGGCGGCTGCCGCTCCTCCCTTCAGAACGTTGACGCTTTCGATGTCTTCGGGGTTGATGTCGTTAAGCGCAGAGCCGTTTTCCGTCCCGCCCCACTGACTGGAACCGCCGAAGTATTGGTTGTCGATCGGAATTCCATCAATCACAAAGAGGGGCCGATTGGAGCCGAGTCCAGATGCGCCCCGAATCGTGATGCGGGAGGCGCTTCCGGCACCGCCGCCCACGGAGTTGATGTCAACCCCCGCGATTCGGCTCTGCAACAACTCAGTCACGCTTCCCTCTGTGCCCTGCACGACGTCTTCCGCTTCTACGCTTTCGACCGAGTAGCCGAGGCCGCGTCGCTGGCGTTCAACGCCCAGCGCCGTCACGACAACCTCTTCGAGCTCCTCAGTCTGCGGGGACAACATGACCTGGATTTCGGACTGACCGTCCACCGAAACTGTTTTCGTCTGGAATCCGACGAACGAGAACCGAAGCTCGGCGTCTGAGCCCGAGACCGCGAGCTCGAATTCGCCGTTCGGATTTGTCGTCGTTCCTGTCTGGGTACCAACCTCGACCACGTTCACCCCCGCCAGTGGCTGTTCCTCATCCGCCGAGAGAACCACGCCCTCTACATCGAATTCCTGGGCATGAGCGGAAGGAAGTCCAAATAGGGCGACGAGCGCAAACAGCGCTCCGATCGCCAACGAGGCTGAACTCGCATGGCCAAGAGACCTGAAGTCGTATCCGTTCAGCATAATTTTGGGTAAGACTATTATGAGAAAGTAGAAGTAGTGTGAACCGATGCCTCTGAGTCTTTTCCTCTCCACCTAGCGGAGGCATAGAACTCCTGCGGCACACTTCTCAATTGTCACAGGAGTGACTCGGGTCGTCAACTCAGTGGGTTTGACACACCCCATGAAAATGAAAGGAGAGCCAAAAGAGCAAAGAAGATTCTTTTCCTTAACATCAAATTCATATTATTCCTGAGTTCACGTCACTGTGGTGTTCTTGTGAAAGGGAGTGCGTGCAGGCGATCTTTGCCTCGTCGCCCCGCAAGACGGACCCAGGACGATGCTCCGCCTTTTGCGGGGGCACGATTGACATCCGTTCCTGAGAACGAGGGAGGTTCATGATTCGACAAGAAAAAATCGGAGAAAAATTGTGTCTTTTTCGAGGATAGGAATTTTTGGGGCTAAGAATCATGTGCGGTTTAGGGTTGTGGGACACACTCCTCCATGGAGATTTCCCCGTGTCCCCAAGCACGCAAAGGAGCTCTGGAATGAGATCGAAGAGAACTCGTCTCTTCCCTGGGATACGAACACCTTCCGTCCTCCCGCGTCCTCTCTCCATGGACAGTGTCTTTCCGCAAAGTCCAGCAGAACTTGCCTTAGGAACGAATGATCAGGTCCAGGTGGTTGCGGCTCCGGCGAGCAATGTCGATGGGGGGCATTCTTTTGTTGCTGTCGTGCGGGCTTCTCGGTTGCACCAGTGGACGAGAAAGCGGATCGGCCGGTCAGCGGGGGGAGACCTCCGTCGTTCGGGACGGTCATCCGGGTCGAGAGCTTGCGCAGCAATATTGTGGAAACTGTCATCCCGTCCCTCAGCCCGATCAGTTGCCCCGGAACAAGTGGCCATTCGTCCTGGACTGGATGGGCAACTATCTGGGATACCGGCAGCTGGATGGACGCCTTGATAAGCTCGTCACCCAGGAACGCATTCCCGACGATTCTCTCGTCAGCCCTCAGGAGATGGCGGCACTTCGGGACTTTTTTCGCTCCCGGGCTCCGGAGGGGCCCCTCCGACCGAAGGACAAGCTCCCGAAGCAGAAGTCCCGAGATCTATTCGAGCCCGTAGACCGCAATATTCTTCCGCGGGAGCTCACCGAGTGGCGGAACGAGGTGGTCACCATGGTGGACATCGCCAACCAAGCCCCCCGGCTGTTTGTAGGGTACGGCAATGAAAATTTGCTGCTCGACTACGAGACGAAAGAAGGGACGGACGGCACCGTGACGTTTGAGTTGGGGAACGCCGTTCAATTTGACACTCAGCCGGTTGGTCTCAAGAAGCGGGGCGATACGCTCTACGTCACGCTTATTGGGAACCTGATGAAGGGAGACCGCAAAGGACAGGTCGTTCGACTCCATCCACAGAACGGGCAATTCGACGCCACGCATTTGGTTCAGGACTACTATCGCACGGCCCACGCCGGACTCCACGATCTGAACGGAGACGGCAGCCCCGACCTTCTCGTGTCCGGATTCGGCGATATGGGGGAGGGGCGACTCGCGTGGTTCGAAAACCTCGGGGGAGATCAGTATGAGGAGCACGTTCTTTGGGAGCAGAACGGTGCGCTAAAGTCCGCCGTGCATGACTTCACCGGAGATGGTCGTCCGGACATTCTGGCTCTCGTTGCCCAGGAACGGCAGGAATTGGTGCTGTACGTGAATGAGGGGGGAAACGAGTTCAAGCGGGTCCAGATATTGCGGAAGTTTCCCGGGTTCGGGGTCAATAACTTTGAGCTGGCGGACTTTAATGAGGATGGTTTCATGGACGTCCTTCTCGTCAACGGGAACAACATGGAGATTCCGGATCCTCCGCTGCGGGACTATCATGGGGTCCGCGTTTTTCTCAACCGGGGAGATTTGGATTTTGAAGAGGCCTACTTCTATCCGATGTATGGGGTCCTGGATGCTTCCGTGGCCGATTTCACCGGCAATGGGCGCCTGGATATCGCTGCGATTTCCTTTTACCCGGATTGGGCGGCTTCCTCCCCCGAGACGTTCGTCGTTCTGGAACAGACCCAATCCATGGACTTCGTGCCGTCCGCCCCTCCCATGACGCAGGGCACTCGGTGGATGAGCATCGACGCCGGAGACGTAGACGGGGATGGCCGAACCGACCTCGCGCTCGGCGGGGCCGGTTTTGTGCACGGGATTCCGGAGGACTTTCACGAGTCGTTCCTGAAACGCTTCAAGGAAGTGCCGCCGGTTCTGATCTTAAAGAACGCTGCCCCGAGCAAATAGAGGGGAGTGGGGAGGGGAGAGAAGGCGCTTCGGCATGTTATGCACGGGGAAATGGGCACGAAGGGCCCACGTGCTGGCGGTTGTGAGCTGCTACTCCCCCGTGACGTATCGGATCGTGCGGTCGTTGAGGGGCTGCACCGGTCGGGCATTGCCGCTGTGCTGCGCCCGCAGCGACTTTAGTTGCTCGCTCGACGCCTGCATTGGCGTGTCCAGTACGATCCACCGGACAATCTCACTGCATGGGGGAGTGGTGAGGGAGCCCTCGTAGGTGTAGTACGGGCGAAGTTTTGGGAGGAGCGTTTCGGCATGAAAAGACAGCGTGGTATCCGTGCCGCTAATCCACGCGTCGAGGTGGGGATGGGGCGTGTCTCCTTCTTCCACGAAGATCCCCAGGACGGCGAGCGTATTGTCGTTGGCCTGGTGGACGAGGTGGATCTCGCCGGCGTACGGGACGCCCTGCACGGTGTGCTCACTCGGCGTATGGACGTGAAACTGCTGAAGGTCATAGGTCGTCCCTCCGAATGACAGAGTGCCCCCCGTAGTGTTTACCTGCACGGCGTGGCCCGTATCGACGACCTGTGCCTCACTGGACCTGTACGAGAGGGTTAGGGACGGGGGGGCTTCTGGCGCGCGGGTGCTCGCGAGGTTGACCGGCGACTGCTTGGTTCCGTCGCACGCGGCATACGCCGATGAAAGGTCGGCCCAGTACCCGGGGCCCGTGTCGTCCTCATAGCTCCAGGCGGCCGGTTTCCCCGTGGTCGAGGAAGTGTCGATCGTGGCCGAGTCGGGGGTGCTGGGGTCGTCGGAGTCCCCGCAGCCGACGACGAGGAGTGAAACGACAAGTGCGCAGGGAAAGATGAAGCGCAGGGGAGGCATCGGGGGCGAGGGTTCTTCAGGAAGGTCACCGTTGACAGGAGGCGTGATTGGACGATCGATCTCTCTCCCACAATTGATCTTCTGTGCCTCGGAACGGCGCTGGATGTCGTTCTGAGTATCTCGACGGGCGGGCGGGAGTTTCGGGGATCCGGTCGTTCGCACAGAACTGATTCTCCCCGTCCATGCCGATGGGGGCGCGGCGGAGTGGGGCAGCAAGGGCAGAATTCGTCGGGGTGCGCAACGGGACATCGACGTTCCAGCGCGCGGAATGGATCCGTCACAATTGCTCCAAGAAACGTTCATCCTGGCTTCCCTTGAAGGTGAGACCAAAAACCCCCATATTGGGGTGTGCCTGGGGCATACGGGAGTCCACTCCGGGGTAAACCCACAACAGCGAAAGAGGCCACTTCTCCTCTCCCCGAGAATCGAAAGGCATCCTTCTTGGTAAGTCCGCTGCCCCCTCCACTGACCTTCCCTCACAGATCACCTTTTTCTTCATGTCTCCCTTGACCCGAGCGTCGCAATTTGTGCGCGTTTTCCTTTTTCTCCTTCTCCTTGGCTTTTCGGGGACCGCACTGTCCGGATGCTTTCTCGTCGGGGAGGCCGTTGAGACCGGGGTCAGCTCCGCGGCGAGTGCGGCCGGGGAAGAAGTAGGCAGGGCGATTGGCCAGCAGCTCGCCCCTGCTGGCGACCTCCCTACGTACGGAACGGGGGCCTGGAATCAGTTCATGGTCAGTCAGGCTCAGGTCTTGTTTGGTCGGGCCTTTTCGGCGGGCGGCGTGTGGCCGGCCCAGGCGTCGTACGAGTCCGGCGAGTGGGTGAAATATCAGGCCACAGCGTCGGGGGAGAGCGAGGCGGTGCTCGACACCTTGGAGCGGGCGTTTCTCAAGGAGACCGAGGATGGGAATGAGTGGTGGCGCGTGCGAGGCGTCCAGCAGGAGGAACGATGGATCTACGAGGCCCTCGTGAACCCGGACCGGGGCGAGGTGGTGCGACTTCGAGCCCGGGATCCGGAGGGCAACGTCGGGGAGGTGCCCGTGACGGAAAACACGGTGTATCAGTCGCCTCAGCAGTTGACGGAGGAAAGCGTGGAGGGCGCCACGGTGGGGACCGAGAGCATTGATACCCCTATGGGGACCTTTTCGGCGCGCCACGTAGAGTACCAGGGAGGGGCTGGAAGCACCATCACCTGGTATCTCTCAGAGGAGGTGCCGGGACAGGTCGTCGAGTACCAGGTCGAAAATCCGCAGCAGGAGGCCACGTGGACGAGCACGATCGTGGCCTACGGCACAGACGCCACGACCGTGCTGGACTCGTACTAACGACACTGTCAGCGACCGGATGCCTGGAAGGCGAGGGAGGGGAAATTCCCGGACGCTTGCGCCGGGGAAAATCGAGGCCATTGATCGGAGCCGGAGTCCGGAGCGGCTCCCGAGACGAACCGTCCGCGGGTCCGTGCCCTTGAGTGTGGGGAACACAAGCGAACGGTGGGACTCTATCGCGGACTGGTTCCCACCTTGCCCATTGACACGCGCACGCGATTGCGCGCCCGTTCCAGGGCAGCCTCATGGACTTCGCGTTCCGTCCCGTCCATGCCTTCTTCCAGCTGGCGGAGAGCCCGTTCTTCCGCATTCTTGGCCCGCTCCACGTCGATCTCCGAGGCGGGCTCAACGGTTTCGGCCAGCACGGTGACCTTGTTCTCTACGATTTCCAGAAATCCGCCACTCGTCGCGAAGATAATCTGATTGCCGTGCATGTCGGCGTACTCGTGGGCGGATTGGGTCTTCACGATGAGGGGGCCAATCCCAAAGGCCGAGATCATGGGCGCGTGGTCCTTGCGCACCTCAAAGGAGCCCTCCACGCCGGGGGCCCGTACGCCGTTCGCGGCGCCCTGGAACGCATGCTCGTTCGGGGTGACGATGTCAACGGTGAGGTCGTCGGCCATCTTTTGGATCTTGGGTTTGAGGGTTGGGGGTTGCGCGTGGTTCGAACACTCAACGCACAACG
Organism: uncultured Salinivenus sp.; assembly: GCA_964426195.1. Taxonomy (GTDB): domain Bacteria; phylum Bacteroidota; class Rhodothermia; order Rhodothermales; family Salinibacteraceae; genus Salinibacter. The sequence continues at coordinate 247 of CAYRPX010000143.1, read as the reverse complement.
CGGAACACTCAACTCAACTACTCTTCGTCGAGCATCTTCTCGCCTTCCTCGATCACCTCATCGATCGTGCCCTTGAGCAGGAAGGCGCGCTCGGGCAGGTGATCGAGCTCCCCGTCCAGAATCATGCGGAAGCCGCGGATGGTCTCGTCGATCTCGACGTACTTGCCGGGCGTACCGGTAAACTGCTCGGCCACGAAGAACGGCTGGCTGAGGAAGCGCTGCACGCGCCGGGCGCGGTTGACGGCCT
>CAYRPX010000142.1:0-7722 GCA_964426195.1 uncultured Salinivenus sp. | reverse complement strand
TTACTATTTTGCGCCCGACTTCGAGCTTCGAGCCACCGTCGAACTAACGACGGGCAGCGGAGAGGATGGTGTGGCGCTTGGAGGTCGGGGCCGCCAGCAACTCGATCAGGTCCCGAGGGACAGTCGGGTTTACGTATCGATTCACGCAGACGGAACCGTTCACCTCCGCTCCCACGAATCGGAGAATGTGGGACATTCTGCGACGCTCTCTACGACTCAAGGCTCTATTGGAAAGCGATTTGACGTTCACATCGTCTACCAGGCGTCCAATGAGCGGGTCTATGCAAGAATTAGCGGCAACGGCGAGACGAGTGAAGGGTCGGTAGATGCGTCAAATGGACTCTGGGTATCGTTAGCGCCCTGGGCCGCTGACGCCGGGGCCGCGTTCTCTCTGCACGACGTGGAAGTAAGCGGCACGACCGGATTTGACGCGCCCTTTCAGGTTACCCGGCACGAACGAGTGGTACATCGCAAGATGGTCACGGACCCGCCAACAGATCCGTACTTTCCGAAAGAGCCCGCCGCTGTTCAACAGGACGAGACGATCTACCTGGCTGTCGCCGGGTTCAATGGATACGAGAGCGTTGAAGGAGACAATCAATTCGGCGGGGGACGGGTGACGGAAAAAGACGTCACGCTGTGGACGTCCCCTCATCCGCTCGGAGAGTTTGAGCAGATTAGTGTCGTGACGGACCAGGGTGTCGAAGGCGAATTTGATTCAGGTCGAAAGATGGGATATCAGCATGCCCCCGGAATTGGAATCCTCGACGGCGAGCTCTGGGTACTGTATAATCAGCGAATCACCGACGAAATCCACGCCAAACATGCCCCCGTGGACGACATCCCAGATCGTCCGGACGAGTGGACGCACGAAACTCTCGTCGGCAATGCATCGGACGTAAAATCGATCATTTGCCACAATGGGCGGGTACACGTGGTCTTCTCAAATGGAAGCTTTGAGGAGGTCCACCTCGTTAGCGGGGACGACTTGCTTTCACTTGGCGACCGTACCACGTTGGTCGCGACGAAGGACGGGTATCCCGGCGGGCCCTCCGGGTCCAACGTCGCTCCACACGTATTTCCTGGTCCCGACGGAGGATGGTATTTACTGTTGACGCGGAGGCTGGGCGGAGGTTACTCGGGACACGGGGGCGAAGTGATTCTCTATTCGGACACGCTTCGAGGGCAGTATCAGCCTCTCGGGGCTTCGAATCGGGCCACCAAGGACGGGCGACCCGCTTCACATCCCGACGTGTGGTTGGCTCCGGGACGGGTCGCCGGGCAGATCTTGACGGACCGAAACGATGGCTACATCGAGGAGCGGGCCGCTCATGCGGTGTTCTGTTTCGAAGCTGGACAGGAGTCATTGGCGACGCGGAACGAGCGCTATTTCGGATATTTTGAGGGGGAGTCCGAAGAAGGGTTCCAGGTCGGGGGATTTATAAGTTGAGAATCGAATCGAACCATTCCGATCGGGCAGAGGTATCACTGCCGACATTTACGCTCTCGCTGCTGGGGGCGTCCCGGTGCGGCACTGCCGCCGCCGGGGCTGAGACTGCACCCTTCGAACCTGACCCGGTTCACACCGGCGTAGGGATGGCCTGAGACGGGCGACTCTCTGGTCGCCGCTGCAGGACACGAGCCGCCTCCCATCAGCCCGATGGAGGCGGCTTTTTTGGTAGCCCCCATCAGTGTGCGCCGGCTTCGATCACGCACGCGCGATCCACTGATGGCTTCTGTTCGACCTCTCTTGGCAGGCACACTTCTCGTTCTCAACGCGCTCCTGTGCGCAGGCGCTCCCGTCGCGCAGGCCCAGTCCGACTCGACCGTCACCCTCGCGGGTCACGTCGTCCGGGCGACGACCGGTGCGCCCTTGCCCGGGGCCAACGTCCTCCTTCGCGATCCGGCCACCGGGACCCGGCGCTACGGCACGGCCACCGACTCGACCGGCGCCTTTGCGCTGCGCGGCGTCACACCGGGCCGCTACCGCCTCACCGTCAGCTTCGTCGGGTACGCCCGCCACGCCGAGTCCCTCGCGCTGCCCGCCGGAGCCACGATCCGCGACACGATCGCGCTCCGGGCCCAGTCCTTGCCGGGAAACGAGGTCGTCGTCACCGCCCGGCGGGCCCGGCGGGCCCTCGCGCCCGTAACAGTAAGCAACCTGACGGCCGGGGAGATCGACCGGCGGCTCGGCGTGAAGGACCTGCCGTCGCTCCTTTCGGAGACGCCGTCCACCACCTTCCATTCCCAGAACGGCAACGGAATCGGCTATTCGTCCCTCCGCATTCGGGGGTTCGACCAGCGACGGCTTGCCGTTTCGATTAACGGGGTGCCGCAGAACGATCCGGAGGACTTCAATGTCTTCTGGGTCAACCTCTACGGCCTGGAGCCGTCGATTGAGGACGTGCAGGTGCAGCGGGGGGCCGGGGCGTCGACCTACGGCTCGGTCGGAATCGGCGGCGCCATAAACATTGTCACCGATCCCTTCGAATCTGAGCCGTACGTCCGGTCTCGGATCGGTGCAGGGTCGTTCGATACGCGTCGGCTTTCCGTCACGGCAAACAGTGGGCTTCTGGGCGACCGGTACGTTCTAAATGCCCGCTTCAGCCGCGTGACGTCGGACGGGTACCGACGGAACGCCTGGGCAGACTTTAACCGGTTTTTTGGCGGTCTTGCCCGATACGGTGAGCGCTCGACGCTAAAGATTCAGGCGTTTGGGGGCATCCAGAAGGATGGGCTCGCCTTCTTCGGCATTCCCAAGTCCGCCAACGAGGACGAAACGAGCCGACGGCAGAACCCGAGTGCGGCTACGGATGCAACCGAGCGGTTTCATCCGCCGCAGCTTCATCTCTCGCACAAATGGCAGGTCGCGCGAAACGGGACCCTCGACCAGACCGCCTTTTGGATCAAGGGCGACGGGTACTTTGATTTTGGTGGCACCTTCCGATCGGCCGACTTTCTCCGCCTTCCGGCCGACTTTTCGGTCGACGGTGACATGCTGACGGATCCCGAGCGGCAGCTTCCACTCTTTCTGGTTGACGAGGACCTTCCTCCCGATGGCATAATCCTCCGCGGGAATCTCGACCAAAATCAGATTGGCTGGATTCCGACACTCGTCTATGATCACGGCACGACGAAGACGACCGTCGGTGCAGAGGCCCGCCTCCACCGGTCGTTACGCTGGGGGCGCATCCAGGAGGCGAGTGACGTCATTCCGGATGCTGTCGTGGGATCGGACGTCGAGCATCGTCTCTGGCAGTTCCGGGGCGAAAAAATCATCACCTCCGCGTTCGGCGCGCACCGGTTTCGCCCCGCGCCGTCACTAGCCGTGGAGGCGGATCTGAACGTGACGTGGCGCCGGTATCGGTTCTACGACGAGAAAACGTTCGATCGCGAGGACATGCGCTCACGCTCGTTTACGACGCCGTACGTCTTCGTCAATCCACGCGTCGGGGCGACCCTGTACCCCGATCGATCGCTGAGTGCTTATGCGAGCGTTGCGTGGGCCCATCGTGAACCGCGATTGACGCAGCTGTACGAAGGACAGGAAGGTCCGGCCGGTGCGACGCCGCAGTTCGAGCAGCGGAGCGACGGATCTTTCAACTACGACGAGCCTCTGATCAAACCCGAGCAGCTGCTCGATCTCGAGATCGGCGGCGGGCTCGAGCGCCACACGTATCGTCTTTCTGCCACCCTATTCTGGATGGAGTTCTGGGACGAGATCGTGCCGAGCGGGGCCGTCACCCAGTTTGGCAAGCCGAAGACGGGGAACGCCGAGCGCACGCGACACGCCGGGCTGGAGGTAGAGGGGACCGTTCGCCTCCTGCCGAGGTGGACGGTTTCGGGCAACGCGATGCTGGCCCGGACTCGGTTCGTCGACTTCACCGAGTACCGGAGTGTGGGTGGGGAGACGGTGGCGCTGGAGCGGGACGGGAATCCGATTGCGTCCTCCCCCGAACAGCTGGCCAATCTGCGCACGGCGTACGGGTGGCGCGGCCTCACGGCCGCGCTCACCGCGCAGGTGGTGGGCCGACAGTACGTCGACAACTCGGGGGGCAGCACCGCCGCGCCCACCGACGACGGAGGGGTCGTCCTCGAGGAACGCGATGCCCTCACGATCGCCCCGTACGCCCTCCTCGACGCGTCGCTCACGTACGAGGCCCCGCCCACCTCGACGTTCGACGGCCTCCAGCTGCAGCTGAAGGTCGACAACCTCCTCGACGCGAAGGTGCTCCAGCACGGCTTTCGAGGCGTCGGCGGCCCGCGGTTCTATCCGGCCGCCACGCGCGGCCTCTTCGTCGAACTGCAATACACCCTTCGCTGATGCGGAGTGTAGATTGGGGTATGTATGTACGTTGTGGTGTTATTTATCGAATACATTCCTACACACATACAATCTGAAAAATGATCGTTGCGTTGGTCGTGTGTGCTGCGGTGTTTGCCGCGGCCGGAGTGGGGCACGTGGTGTGGGGGCCCGGGTCCCAGACCCTGGAAGAATACGTCACGGCGCGGGGCCAATTCGGGGTGGTGTCGACGACCGCGACGCTCTTCGCCTCGACGATGGGCTCGTGGATCCTCTTCGGCCCGCCGGAGGCGGCGACGTGGGGCGGCGTGCCCGCCATTCTGGGCTACAGCCTCGGGGCGGCCCTGCCGTCGCTGCTCTACATCCCCCTTGGGCAGCGCCTGCGGACGCTCATGCCCGAGGGCCACACGCTGACCGAGTACGTGCGGCACCGATACGGACGGGCGATGCACGGGGTCGTCCTGCTCATCATGGTCTTCTATCTCTTCATTGCACTCACGGCGCAGGTGACGGGCATGGCCCTCATCATGCAACTCGTGGCCGACGTGCCGCTCTGGGTCACGGCGGGCGTCGTGCTGGTGGCCACCGTGGCGTACACGGCCCTCGGGGGGCTGCGGGCCTCCATCTTTACCGACGGTGTGCAGTCCCTTCTCCTGCTTCCTCTGTTGGCGGGCGGGGCGGTCGTGGCCGTGGCCACGGTGGGGGGCACGACGCCACTGGTGACGGGCGTGGCCGACCGGGCGCCCGCACTGCTTCGCTGGACGTTTGCACCCGGCGTGGAGGGCGGGCTGGCCCTCGTCGTCGGCATCGCGGCGGCGAGCATGTTCAATCAGGGCACCTGGCAGCGCGTGTACGCGGCCGAGAGCGCCCGGTCGATGCGCGTGAGCTTCACGACCGTGGCCGGGGCGCTGGCCGTCGTTGTGGCGGGGACCGGTCTCCTCGGCCTCGCGGCCGTGGGACGGGAGGTAGCCGATCCGGCGTCAACGGCCCTCTTTGGGCTCCTTCTGGACGCGGCGCCGCCCGGCGTCGGACTCGGGGCCGTGCTCCTCGGCCTCACGCTCGTCATGAGCAGTGCCGACACGGTTCTCAATGCCCTCGCCAGTCTCCTCGTTGTGGACCTGCGACAGGTGTGGTCCGCCCCCTCTGCCTCGTCCCTGCTCCGTACGGCCCGCTGGACGACCGCGGGCCTGGCGGTGCCCGTCTTTGTAATTGCCGCACAGGGCTACAGCGTGCTCTACCTCTTCCTGGTGGCCGACCTCGTGTGCGCTGCCGCCGTGGTGCCCGTGTTCGGCGGGCTCCTCAGCGGACGGGTTACGAATCGGGCCGCCCTCGTGGGCACGGTCGCGGGGCTCGTTGTGGGGGGCGCACTCTTTCCGGCCCCGGGAAGCGCAACGCCGCAGCTGTTGCCAGCCTTCGCTGCCGCACTGCTTGGGCCGACCGTCGTCGTCGGGCTCTTCCGGCTTCGGGGTCGAGAGGAAGCCTTTGACCTGGACCGCCTGCAGCGCGAGGTGACGACGATTGAGGAATGACACGTCGTGATGCATGAGGCCCCTTTTCCTCACGCATTACGGATCACGTATCACGGCGTGAGAACCTGTTTGGCGAGACGTCTGCGGCCTGCGACTTCGTGGATCTCGCGCAATAACCCTTCGGCATATCACCTGGTAGCTCCGCTACAAGGTTCATTTGAGCGGCTCATTGCGGCGTCGCCCACTGTGTCTCGGCGTCCCATTCGCTCGCCAAACAGGTTCTGAAGCAATGATGTTCATGATTTCTGATTTCGACCAATGGCTACGAATCCCGACCCAATTCCGCCGTTTCCCCGCCGCTGCCGCGAGCACGCCGCCGACGTGTGGGGCGCCTCGTTCGACCATCCGTTCGTGCGGGCGCTGATTGACGGCTCGCTGGAGCCCGAGCGCTTCAAGTTCTACCAGATGCAGGACGCTCGCTACCTGGAGGCGATTGCCGACGCGTTCGTGCTCATCGGCACCCAGTGCCCCGATCCCGACGATAAGCTGTGGTTCGTGGAGGCGGCCGAGCGGGCCCTGCGGACGGAGCGCTCGCTTCACCTCCACTACGGCGAGGAGCTCGGCTACGGCCCCGACGACCTTGCCGCCCTGACCCTCACCCCGAACAACCGGGCCTATCAGAATCACATGCTGGAGCGCACGCGACGGGGGACGCGCCTGGATGCGCTGGCCGCCGTCACGCCGTGTCCGTGGCTCTACCAGGAGCTGGGCCGCAGCATTCTGGACGAGCTCGGCGGCACGGTCCCCGACGACCATCCCTACGCCGCCTGGATCCGCCGCTACGCCGACCCGGATCCCGACGAGACGATGGACCTCGACGAACTGCTCGGCCGCCTCGGTCGGTGGGCACAGCGGCACGACGAGGCCCGTCGGGAAAGGGCTCTGGAAGCGTTCCGGACGAGCGCCCGGTACGAGTACATGTTCTGGGAACAGGCCTGGACCCGGCAGGCGTGGCCGGTCTGAACGTGGATGCTCGAACCCTGGCTGGTCGGATGGCGCTCCCGTTTTAGAATCCGATTTTTGAAGTGAGGTGGTGCAGACCGTACTATCCTACATACCCACTGCCTCTTCTCGGGACCAGAGGTCACCGACGTGAACACTGATCTGGACCGTCTGCCACTCGACCGCGACGCGCTTGACACTCTGCTGGCAAATATCGGCGACGTTCTGTCGGTACTGAACAGCGAGGGGGAAGCGATTTACATCAGCCCCTCGATAACGGAGATTCTTGGATACGAGCCGCTCCTCAGACGGGCCGACGATGCGGTGTGCGAGGCGAAAAAGAAGAAGCCGGCGAGCGCTTATGAGATGTCCGCCCCGACGGAAGTGCAAGAAGATCCTTCAGGAGAGTGACGACATCATCGGATCACGCGTCTCTAATTTGGAGAACGTTTGTGCCGGACTCCCGCCCCGACGACTCCATGTCCCCCATCGTCTTGGGGCGAGGAGCGAGCCACCGATCATACCGCTCAAATACGCGTCGGTCCGAGTCGGGGGGAGCGTTTGTCCTCTCGGGAGGGGATCCTTGCTGTGGTCCCCGACTGGCCCCGGGCAATGCGCGAACGTCCCGTTTCTACGCCCCGTGCCCGACGAGTTGCTCCTTGGCCGGTCGACGGAGCTGTTTGATCGCGTGCTCCCGCTGCATGGCCGCGGATTGGCTGTCGTACGTCTCGACGTGTACCAGTGTCACCGGGTATCGTCCCCGCGTGTACTTGGCCGCGGTGCCGTCGTTGTGCTCGGCCACGCGCCGCTCCACGTCGGTCGTGTAGCCGGTGTAGTAGGTGCCGTCACTGCACTCGACGATGTAAACGTGGTGACCGCTCTGGGCGTCGGTCTCCTTCTGAGTCGAAGAGTCCATGGAAGAGAGGTTCTCCGTGGTGAGGCGTTTGG
>CAYRPX010000141.1:0-7826 GCA_964426195.1 uncultured Salinivenus sp. | reverse complement strand
GAGGGTCCAGGTGGCCTTCTCGAGCATGTCGGGCGCCTGCCGCGTGCCGAGCACCTGCCGGGTGGCCCCACCAGAAGCAATGCCGGACAGGCCCTGTCCCTGGCCACTCTGCATCAGAATCACAAGAATCATGACGGCCGCGATCAGGGCGATGATGACGACCATGAAAGAAAACATGTCTACCGTCCGCTTGTCCGAAAGAGCATTGCGCGTGTAGGGCCGTGCGTGCTGGAAATACGCTGGGCAAATTCCTCAATAGGTTGCCTGATAGATTACGACGGGAAAGAGGTTTCGTTCGCATGGGCCGCAGCGTAGACCAGCGCCGTGATCGTTTTCATGTCTTTTAGGTCTCCGTGTCGTACCTGGCGGAGGGCCTCATGAAAATCCATCTCCACGACCTCCACAAATTCACCCTCCGCCAGGGCCTGCGTCCCCCGCTCCAGATCGTGTGCGGTAAACACGTGAATGCACTCGCTGCTGTAACCGATGCACGGGTAGGCCGCCCCCACGTGCTCGAACCGTCCGGCCCGCACTCCGGTCTCCTCCTCCAGCTCCCGTCGTGCGACGTCCTCGGGATCTTCGCCGGGCTCGTCGAGCTTCCCCGCTGGCACCTCCAAAAAGGTGCGCCGGGGCGGGTAGCGGAACTGCCGCACGAGAAGCGTGCGCCCGTCCTCGAACATCGGCACGATGGCAGACGCCCCCGGATGATCGATCCACTCGCGAATCGACGTTTGCTCGTCGGGGAGTCGCACCTCGTCCCGGAAGGCTTTCAGCAACACGCCGTCGACGAGCTGCTCGGACGAGAGTTGGGTTTCGGTGAGGTCGGCCATGATCTACAAGTGGCGTATCCGTTTGCGCTTGTCCTGAATCCGGAAGGTCGCGGCAGCTATCGGACGGACGTGATGCGTGAAGAAAAATTGCCCGCAATCACGAATCACGATTCATGTCTCACGTTTCACTCGTTACGAATCTCCTTTTGGGAGACTATGATCGTTGGGAGCTATGCTCACCTGTTTCCGGGGTTTCCCCCTCCCGCCGGAAAACGAACGGTCCTACGCTCTGGTCTCTGGAGTCCGGACCGCTTCTGCAGAACCGACGACGGCATGGAGCGCCGCAAGGCCAGCGGTCTCGGCACGAAGTCGACGTGCCCCCAGCGACACGACGGTGCTCCCTGCCGCCACTGCGTCCTCCACCTCCGTAGGCGCAAAGCCCCCCTCCGGTCCGACGAGGACGAGGACCGACTCGACCGGCCCTGCCTCTTCCACCGCCTGACGGATCGGGACAGCCCCCTTCCCTGCGTGACACACGACTCTTACTTCTGCTCCCGAATCCGCGAGCAGGGCCTCGGGCGATTGGGGCGTCGTGAGCTCTGGAAGCCAGCTCCGGCGACACTGCTTCATCGCGGCGACCATCACGTTGCGAAGCCGCTTCTTCCGAACTGACTCCGGTTCGGTTCGCCGCGTCCGCAGTGGCACGATGCGCCGCACACCCAACTCCACGGCTTTCTCTACAAACGTTTCGAAGCGAGATCGCTTCTTCAGGAGCCCAAGCCCCACCGTCACATCTACCTCTGACTCGCCGACATTTTCCCGTTGTTCGACGATCGTGCCCACCACCTGGTCGGGTGCGAGATGATCGATCCGTATGCGATACCATCCGCCTTCCCCGTCGACCACGACCGCCTCGTCCCCCTCCTCCCCGCGCAGGACCGTGCGCAGGTGCCGGGCCTCGTTCTCGGGCAACACGACGCGGCGTCCTCGGACAGCGGAGGGCGGGGCGTAGAAGTTGGTTGTCATGGGAAGCAAAAGGACTCGCAACGAGTCGCGCGTCTGTCGCAGATAAATGGATCCTCCCCAGAACTGTTCACCGACGAGGCCCTTCTTCCGTCAGAAATTCGGATCGACCGCGCCAAAAGACGATCAGAGTCCCACGGACAGCCCTAGATGCACGCGCCCATTTGCCGGACTCTGCACCTCAGGATTGAGGGCGTAGGTCGCCGAGATTCGCCCGAGAGCCGTCTGGAGACGGAGACCCACGCCGTAGCCCGGATGCCAGCCCCGAGTGGCCGTCGTGGTCCCTACAGCGGGCCGCTCGACATATCCGAGGTCTGCGAACGCATGGGCGTACGAGGCCCGATCGAGTTGCAGCCGATACTCAGCGAGCCCGCGGGCTACGACGTGGCCCAGAAACCGGTCCTCGTCGTACCCTCGTAGTGACGCGGCCCCTCCCAGCCGAAAGAAATCACTCCGGTCGTACTCCTGACTGAGAAGCATGGTCCCCTCTCCCCCCATAGCAAGAACCTGTCGCTCGAAAAGCGGAAGATAGGCCCGCACCTCAGCCTGAAGACGTTCTTGCCGGAAGGAATTGGAGACCCGGATCGTGTCCCCGTCAGCGGTTCGGCGACGAAGGCCACGCTTTTTGCGGCCTCGGGCCAGATAGATGTCAACCGAGAGGCCCCGACGGGGATTCTGAGACCGGTCAAGCTGTTGGTAGCGAACGCCGGCCCCGTAGAAGAGCGTCGTGGACCGTGGGATTTGCTGGCGGTTCCCTTGAAGCCGAGTGCCTGCGGGGCCGGGCCGGACGACTTCGCGACTCAGGCGGGCCGTGATCTCAAGGCCATTCCCCAGCCGATAGCCGGTCTCAAGCCGATAGACCCGCTCGCCGTACGTCGAATCGCGCTGCTCGCCGCGGAATTGGCCCTTCATCCGAAGGGGAAGCCCCAACAGGTACGGATCCGAGAGGGCCAGGTCGAAGATGCTCGTGCGCCCGGGTCGCCGGTCGAGCGTGAAGTCGGCCGTCCGCCCCCCGCCGAACAGATGCTTCAACAGCAGGTGGCCGCTGCCTACGAGCTGACCTGAGTCGCGGGTTTGAGACGGCGGCAGATAACCGAGCACGAAATCGAAGGCCCCCGGCGCAGCTTCCTCAACGGGAACTTGCAAGACCGCTCCTCCCTCGGCGTCCACCTGTAGCGTGGGCGATCCAACCTCCCGAAAAAGATCGTGGTCTTCGAGTCGACGCCGAAGGGCCTTCGGATCGTACCCGTGCAGGGGAGCATTCATCTCCAGCTCGGCAAGATGAGCCAGTAGCGCCGGCGTCGTTCGGACGTCGTCCGGCACTTCGATCCGCTTGAGCCACAACTCTGGGCCCTCCTCTACCTGCAGGGTTACCTGCAGGGTGGGCGGGTCGTCGGTGTTGAGACGCGCCTCCGCAACACGAATTTCCGCGAGCGGCCGTCCGGCCTCCTCGTACCGGTTCAGGAGAGCCTGAAGATCGGCCTCAAGCTGAGTCGGTCGGAGGGGGGCCCCTTCTGTCGTTTCCATCAGCGAGTACAACTCGTCTGCTGGCAGGGCGTCGGCACCCTCGATGCGAAGCTCTCCAATCCGCACCTGTGGCCCACGATGAGCATAGAGACGGACGAAGGCCGGAACGGCGCTCGTGTCGACCGTCACGGAATCGAGGCTCGCGTAGTAGTATCCCTGGTGCCGGAGGTGACGGAGCACGCGACGTCCCACGGCCTGCAGGCTATCGAAAGAAGCCTTCGGCACCGCGTCCGGCCAGCCGACGTGCTCCCCGTCGAGAACGAGCCGCCACCGAGCCACCGGTGTCTCCGTTTCTGACTCAGCGACAGAAGTCTGAGCCCCCACAGTCTGGAGCCATCCGCTACTTAGAAGACTCGCCACCCCGAGCAACACCGCCCCGAGCGCCGGGTATACGACATGTCGTCGGTGACTGCTCATCGTATTGCTCCGCTCGATGACACTCTTCCATCGCGCCATCCTCCCGCTCCTCACCCTCGGTCTATTGGGCCTGACGGGGAATGGAGACGGTACGTCCGCAGGATCGTTCGCCTCCACCACCGGTCCACGGGGGACTCCCGAAATTACTACATCGACCGACACCCTACGTACGTCCGCCGAGCCGGACGCGCCGCTCATTCTCTCCCTTCCGGCCGAGCTGAATGGACACTCGGTGGAGCGCTATACCCTCCTCAGGGGTCCGGCCCTGAGTGGTGTCGCCGGCCGCTCATTCACCTGGATTCCGCACGGCGCCAACCCAGGCACCCATGAGGTCCTCCTTCGGGGAAATGCTCCAGACGCTCCCGCTGACACACTCGTCCTCCGGATCGACCTCTCCTCCTGAACAAAACCGCAGTTCGCCGTCCACCGGAATTGGTTCAGCGAAAATGAGGGCCTCGTGGTCGCCCGCTTGCGTATTTCGTATTGCGTGTTGAGCATGTTTGAGTTCCGATGCTGACTCTTCTGTCGGAGTCCCCGCAGTTGTCGTGAAATGGAGAATGGCACCTACCGCGCAGGACGCGCTACACTCACTCTCCCTCACTCATTCCCCAGCCGCTCCGTGTCGCTCGACACTCTCTCCCCCACCGATCGACAGCACAAAGCGTTTCGCCGGAATCTGCTCGACTGGTACGACGACCACAAGCGATCGATGCCCTGGCGCGAGACGGACGATCCGTACCGCATCTGGGTCGCGGAGATCATGCTGCAGCAAACGAGGGTGAACACGGTACGGGACTATTACCATCGGTTCTTGGAAGCCTTTCCCACCGTTAAGGCCCTCGCGGCGGCCGATCGCGACGAGGTACTGAAACACTGGGAGGGCCTCGGTTTCTATGCCCGCGCCCGCCACCTGCACGAGGCCGCCCAACACGTCGTCGGCGCCCACGACGGCACGGTGCCCGACACAATGGATGAGATCAAGGACCTGAAGGGCGTCGGTCCCTACACTGCGGCCGCGGTCCTCTCCATTGCCTACCAGAAGCCCCACGCCGTCCTCGACGGCAATGTGACCCGCGTGCTGACTCGCGTCTTCGCCGTTGAGGAAGATGCCACCAGCAGCACAGCTCAGCGTCACCTCCGTCGCCTCGCCAACGATTTACTTGACCCGGACCGCCCCGGCGACTTTAACCAAGCGATGATGGAGCTCGGTGCACTCGTCTGCACGCCCACCACGCCCCATTGCGACCGGTGTCCGCTCCAGAACGTGTGCCGTGCCCACGACGCCGGGACGGAGGAAGACTATCCGATCACCCCGGACTCGGAGCCGGTCCCTCATCACGACATCGCCGTTGGGCTCGTGTTCGACGAGGAGGACCGCCTTCTCATTCAGCGTCGTCCCGATGAAGGCCTACTCGGCGGACTCTGGGAATTTCCGGGCGGCAAGCAGGAAGACGACGAATCGATGGAGGCGGCCTGTCGGCGCGAGGCGAGAGAGGAGCTCGGCATCGACATGGCGGCCGTGGAGCCCTTCTATACCCTCTCCCACGCCTACTCCCACTTCAAAATTACCCTCCACGCGTTCCGAGGCCGCCTCGCGAACGGTCCGCCCGAGGCCCGAGAAGACCAGCCGTTCCGATGGGTCCCCGTCGATGACCTCGACGACTACGCTTTCCCCCGCGCGAACCGACGGCTCATCGAGGAACTCAACCGACGCCAGACGGAGCCGTCGCTATTCGACTGAGCGGCGATTCGTCCGCCTCACTCGACGATTTCGTAATCGGCGGTCTCGGGTCCTCCTGTACCGTCCTTCTCCTCCCCAAAAATGGCGGCTCCGATCGCTCCCCCGATCGCCCCGAAGATCGCGAAGACAATCATGCCCACCACCAGGTTGAAGAGGATTGTCCCTGTGCTTTGGCTGCTCTGCATTTGCTGCATCATCTCTGGGGAAACGCCCGGCTGACCTTCCATCCCTTCCAACCAACTCAGCGCGATGTCTCGAAGGCCCAGGCCAAACGGCCGCAGGGCCCAATTGAAAAGTGGTTGGAAGACGGCCCCTCCCGCTCCGGCCAAGGCCCCCAGAACAGCCCCATCCCCAGCGTTGATCGAGGGCCGCGCCCGACTGGTGTACTGCTGTGTCGCGACAACCCCGCCGACGATCACGCCGAGACAGCAGAGAAGGTTGATGAAGAAAAGGTAGGACGTGCTGAGAATGCCGGTCACGACGGCACCGACCAGAATCGACTGCTGGCGGGGGGTCATGGAAATCGAGAGCCTGGATGATCAGATCAACTTGAGGCTGCGGACACGTGCGAAGACTCTGCACGCCCCGGAGAAAGGTCGGACGAAAATAGGCAAGAACGAGCCCAACCGAAAGGGACATCACTCTTGACGGGGACCTTCGGGCGAGGTGGCCCGTGCCACCCGGCGGAGCAGTCGGTCCGTTACGTAGCTGGCCGCCACACTTCCGAAGAAAACACCCGTGAGGGCTCGACTGAACGGTCCGTTTCCCCAAAGCCCGAGGATAGGACCAATCCAATCGACTCCTAGGGGGACGAGCGAGCCAAGGAGCAGGTGCTGCCCGTACCTTCCGAGCGCTTCCCACAGGCTTTGGCCCCAGCCCGTGGCTGCCACGCCAACGACGAGCCCAAGATAGATCCCGCTGCACCGATCGCAGATCGCCACCGGCACGCCGTCGATCTGCAGGGAGCGACTCGGCATCTGGTGACACAACGGCGCGAAGCACTGCCGCACTGCAGTCTGCATCTCGCCGGACAGGAACGGTGGAAGGAACGCGAGCACGAGCAGACTGCCTGTTCCGGCCAGTACGGCATACCAGACGATCCGCACGCGGTGCATACCATCCATAGTGGACAAACGAACCAGCAGTCTGAACGCGAGACGAACGGTACGGTCGCATCCGTGCTCCCGACACTGATTCACACTTCAAAGCCTCGGCGGTGTTCGGTGAACTGTTGCGTTCGTCTCCTTGGGGATCGCTAAAGGATCTTCACCCGAAGTCCCCCACCCCCTAGGAACACAAACTGAGGTCTCATGTTGGTGGCAGTGGATTTGTTATCACTCGCCACTGGTGAGTGATAACAACGACAGAAATTTCATCTACGCATTCCTCATAAGGCATTCTGAACGAATCATGACGAGCATAAAACCTCTCGGCGACCGCGTCGTCGTCCAGCCGAAACCGGCCGACGAAAAAACTGAAAGTGGTCTCTACATTCCGGATTCGGCCAAGGAGAAACCCCAAGAAGGGACGGTCGTCGCGATCGGTCCGGGCCGCGTTGAAAATGGCAACCGGATCGAGATGACGGTTGAAGAGGGCGATGACGTCCTCTACGGCAAATACGCCGGCACCGAGGTGACGCTTGATGGTGAGGAGTACCTCATCATGCGTGAGAGCGACATCTTCGGCGTCGTCGAAGAGTAACGATCCGGCCGTCCCCGCGGCGTACGACGTCGCGGCTGCACGACCGACATTCACCCCCGAAACGAACCCCGAACGAAACCTCTCGTAACTATGGCGAAGCAAATCAAATTTGACTCAGAGGCGCGCAACGCCCTGAAAGATGGCGTTGAGCAGATGGCACAAGCCGTCAAAGTGACGCTCGGCCCGAAGGGTCGAAACGTCGTCCTCGACAAGTCCTTCGGATCCCCCACGATCACGAAGGATGGCGTCACGGTCGCAAAGGAAATTGAACTCGAGCAAAAGCTTCCGAACGTCGGCGCCCAGCTGCTTAAGGAAGCGGCCTCCAAGACCAATGACGCAGCGGGCGACGGCACCACCACCGCGACTGTGCTTGCGCAGTCCATCATCAACGCCGGCCTGAAGAGCGTGACCGCCGGTGCGAACCCGATGGACGTGAAGCGCGGCATTGACGCCGCTTCGCGCCAGGTGGTGGACCACCTCCGCGAGCAGAGCGATCCGGTCGTGGGCAAGGAGCGCATCCAGCAGGTCGCCACGATCTCGGCAAACAACGACGACTCGGTCGGGGCGCTGATCTCCGACGCGTTTGAGAAAGTAGGCCAGGACGGTGTGATTACCGTGGAAGAGGCGCGCGGCATCGAGACGCACCT
>CAYRPX010000140.1:0-7865 GCA_964426195.1 uncultured Salinivenus sp. | reverse complement strand
TCTTGAACCGCCTCTTGTGTCTCGCTACGCCTCTCGTGAGAAAACCGGGCTATGCCTCGGGCGCCTGCGTTTCAAGGACAGCTGCGCCCCGGCCAAGCCTCTCCGGATTTCAGCTCACGTGCGTGAGGGCCCGGAGCTCGGCCGGGGTCACGCAGAGTGATCGCAGAGGGTTAGCCGACGGGATCCGACGTTTGCTTCGGGCCGCGAGGCTCATTGGGGGCGAGGGCTTCCCACAGCAGCTCGGCGGGGTGCTGCGCCGTTCGGTCCGTCACGTCTTTGATCTGAGAACGGCACGAGAAGCCGGGGGCTGCAAGGAGGGTTTCCGGCCTCGTCTGGCGTACGGCGGGTGCGAGGCGGAGGTTGGCCATCTGCTTCGAGACGTCGACGTGCTCGCTCTCGTAGCCAAAGGCGCCGGCCATGCCACAACAGCCCGCGTCGACGGCGTTCACCTCGTACCCGGCCCGCGCAAGAGTCTGCTCCGTGGCCTCAGTGCCAATGAGGGCCTTCTGGTGGCAGTGGCCGTGCAAGAGCACTGATCCCTCGCCACGCCATATCTCCCCGTCGAGGGTCCCAGCCTCGGCCTGTTCGGCCATGTATTCGCTGAACGTGTAGGTCTCGTCGGCCACGGTCGCGGCGCGGGAGTTTTCCGGCAGCAGGTCCAGGAACTCGTCGCGGAGCGTCAGGATCGAACTCGGCTCTAGTCCCAGAATGGGCATGCCCTGCTCGGCGTATGAGTGGAGGGCGTCCACTGTCCGGCGGGCGCGACGCCGGGCCTGGGGCACGAGTCCTTTTGAGAGCAGCGTCCGTCCGCTGCCTACGGAGGCTGGCGGCAGTTCCACCCGGTGCCCGGTGGCCCAGAGCACCTGGGTGGCGGCTTCGAGTGGCGCAGGGGTGTGGTAGGCGTTGAACGCGTCCGGAAATAAGACAACGCGCGGACCTGTGGTCATAGGCGCATCAGTATTCTCAAACCACTGCCGGAAGTTCTGCCGTGCAAACGGGGGCAGGGGCCGCTCGGCACTGATGCCCAGCAGGGCCTCGCCCATCCGGCGGAGCGCGGACTGACCGCTTGCCCAGTTAACGACCGACGCCAGGGGCGTGCCGCTGATCCATCGGGCCGCGTCGGGCTGTCGGGCAAAGAGGCGGGTACGGAGCGGCATCGTATTGTCGTCCCAGAAGTGGTGCAGCCACTCCGTCTTGATCTTGGCCATGTCGACGTTCGACGGGCACTCCGTCTTGCAGGCCTTGCACTGAATGCACAGGTCCATCACCTCGTGCATGTCGTCGCCCGTCATGGCGTCCTCGGAGAGATCGCCGGCGAGGGCACTGCGCAGCGCATTGGCGCGGCCCCGGGTTGAATCCGGCTCCTCCCGCGTGGCCATGAAGCTGGGGCACATGGTCCCGGCCCGGAGCTTGCGGCAGGCCCCGTTGCCGTTGCATTTCTCCACAGCCGCCGCGAAGCTTCCGTCCTCCGAAAAGTCGAGTTCGGTCGGAAACGGGCGTGTCTGATAGTCCGGTCCCATTCGCAGGTGGTCATCCATCGGAGGGGCGTCGACGACCTTCCCCGGATTGAGAATTTGCTCGGGGTCGAAGAGGGATTTGGTCTGGCGACAAAGCTCATAGAGGTCCTCCCCCAGGATGGTGGGATTGGCCCAACTCCGCACCATGCCGTCCCCGTGTTCCGACGACACAACGCCCCCGTATTTGGTGACGAGATCGAGTGATTCTTTTGCAATCCGCTCCATCTTTTCCACCCCCGCCTCGTCCTTGGTATTCACGAAGGGGCGCACATGCAGGCATCCAGCGGACGCATGGGCGTAGTAGGCCGCGCGGGTGTCGGTGGCGTCGACGAATGTGGAGAGCTCGTCGATGTAATCGGCCAGGTTTTCGACAGGAACGGAGGCGTCTTCGATGAAGGCCCACGGCTTGTAATCGCTTTCCACACCCATGAGCAGCCCCAGACTTTCTTTTCGGATCGACCAGACGTTCTTGACAGCCGCCGGCTCCGTGACTCGCACGACTGCGTAGCCGCGGTCGGCGTTCCCGACGGTCTGGTCGAGTTCGTCGAGTGATCGGGCAATGGCTGCGTCCGAGTCTGCCGAGTACTCGGTGATGAGGACCCCGCCGGGAGTCCCCTCCAGAAACGTGAGGCGTTCGGCGTAGCCGGGGGTTTTCTGGGTCCGTTCGATGGCGACGCCGTCGAACATCTCGACGGCCGACGGATCGGTCTCCAGGACGGTCGTTACGGCCCGGAGGGCATCGTCCCGCGTTTCGAAATGGACGATGCCGAGCCCAGTCCGTGCGGGTTTTTTGACCAGGTCGCAGGTGATCTCGGTGGTGACGGCCAGGGTGCCTTCGCTGCCACAGAGGAGCTTGGCGAGATTGGGGTCGTCGTCCAGGAGTGCCTCCAGGCGGTAGCCGTTGTTTCGTCGCCAGTGGCTCGGCGTGTCCTCCTCGATGGTCGCGCGTCCCCCGTCGGCTAGCAGTGCCTTCAGGCCCCGATAAATAGCTCCTTCCAGGCCGTCGGTCCGCATTTTTTCCTGCCAGGTCGCGTGGTCAGTCGGCCCTACGGTGGTGGCCGTTCCGTCGGCCAGCAGCACCTTCGCCGATCGGACGTGGCGAATGAAATTGCCGTACTCGATGGAGTGGGTGCCCGTCGAGTTGTTGGCGAGCATCCCCCCGAGGGTGGCCCGATTGGCGCTCGCAGGGTCCGGACCCACCATGAGGTCGTGCTCGGCGGCGGCGCGGTTCAGTTCGTCGAGCGTCACGCCAGGCTCGACTCGCGCCGTCTGGGCCTCGGGGTCGATGTCGAGGATGCGGTTGAGGTGATTGGTGAAGTCGACCACCAGCGCCTCGTTGACGCCCTGTCCGGCAAGGGAGGAGCCGCCCCCTCGGGGCAGAACAGGGAAGCCCTGTTCGGAGGCGACCTCCAGGGCCACCTGCACGTCTTCTTCGCGCTCGGGGATGAGGACACCGATGGGGGTCATAGCGTACATGCTCGCGTCCGTCGCGTAGAGCGCCTGCATCATCTCGTCGGTGTGGAGGGTACCCGCGATGCGGGGCGCCAACTGGTCTTGGAGGGCGCGCTGAGCGTCGGTGTGGGTTGTCGGCATGGTGGTGAACCGTTTGGGGGAGAAGGGAGGCCACATGGGACTCCCGTTCGGAAGACGGAGAGGGTCTTCTAGCTAATCCAAGTCGCGAGGCACGGCCGTTTTGCCTCAATGACGGCAGACCATGGACGGCGAGGCGGTCTGTGCTAGGAGCGGAGTGATCGAGAACTCCTAGGGGTGTCCACCGTCCCCCCGAAAACAGCACATGGGTCGCAACTGGATGTGAAAAAATAGACTCTTTCTGTGCGGGAACTACAATTCAATCACGGATCCCCAGTCCGGTCGACAGACGTCTATCTTGGAGGGGAGTTCCTCGATGTGGCGGGCCATCCATGTTCGGGCCTCGGGCTCGCCGTGAACGAGGAGAACCGTGGCCGGGGCCATCCGCTCGACGAGGCTGAGAAGATCGCGTCTATTGCTGTGACCAGAGAACCGAAAGCGCTCGACGGTGCAGTACACGGGTTGCGGACCATGGCCTTCCGCCAGCATGACCGGCGTGCCCGGTCCCTTCGTGGCAGCTTCTTTCAATCGACGGGCTGGAGTGCCCTCCGCTGGGTGCCCCACGAGAAGCACGGCGTCATCTTCATTCTCGACGATGCGACGGGCAAGAATGTTCGACAGCGTCGGCTCGAACATCATGCCGCTGCTGACAACCATGATGCCAGGACCCTCCAGAATTTCCCGCTTGGCCTCCGCCTCGTAGGGGACCCGTTCCTGCTCGACCCCGAACACCTCTGCCTCGGGGTCGAGCCGAGGAGTAGTTGTGCGCGTCTGATCGTACAAGTCGGAGATCGATCGCATGGACCCGGCCGTGTAGATCGGGACATCTTGGGGAATATCTCCGTCCCGCTTCATTTCCCCAAGCATTACTAGCATCTCCTGTGCCCGGCCCATCACGAAGACGGGGATGAGAGCCGTTCCGCCGCGAGCGAGCACCCGAGAAAGGGTCTCCCGAAACTGTTCGCGTTCCTCCGGGCGGCTCGTTTGCTCGGCCTCCTCGTCGGCCCCAAGGGTGGTTTCGAGGATCAGCACGTCCGTCGCGTCTGGATAGTCGCCCCCCGGAATAATGGTTTGGGCCTGCATGTTCGTGTCGCTGGTGTAGAAGAGCCGTCGTTCACGGCCTGCTTCTTCGAACGTGAGCTCCACACCGGCGGAGCCGAGAATGTGCCCGGCCGAGTAGAAGCGTCCCGTGATGGAGGATGCCCCTTGCGGCCCCGTGACGTCGAAGTCACTGCCCAGGTCGTGGGTCAGGTAGAGGTAGTGCAGGGCCTCAATCTCGTCCTCGGTGAAGAGGGGATCGTGCGAGGTTTCGCCCTTTTCGCGGCGCTTCTTTTGGAGGCGCGCCGAGGCCGGCAGCAGGAAGTCGAGCAGCTGCTTCGTCGCGTCGGTCATGTGTGCCTTCACGTGCGGGAATCGGCGCACGAGCACCGGCAGGCTGCCCATGTGGTCGTGGTGGGCGTGGGTAATCAGGGCGTGGTCGACGTAGCTGTGGGCCCGGTCGCGTACCCAGCCGAACTTCGGGAGCGAATCGGGGCCCTCGCGCTGCGGATCGGTGCCGGCGTCGAGAACGAGGCCGGTGCCGTTGAGATCGAGGAAATGACAGCTTGCGCCAATGCCGTCCGTATCGCCGAGGGCAAGAAACTTCATGTAGGGAAGCGTTCGGACCGCGGGTGGTGAACTGCTAAGAGACGAACCTTCGGAGTTTTCTCCTCCGAGGGGAAGGGGCCGATCCTGAATGAAGCCGCAGGTTCCCCTGTCGAGACGAAGAATCGGGTCTGTTTCCGGGGGAAACGCGTTTCACGTGAGTGGACTCTTCTAGGCGAGTCCGGCTTCGGCCTTCCGTGCGTTCTCGTACTCGCGCCAATCTTCAAGGAAGCGCTCCAGCCCACGGTCGGTGAGAGGATGGTCCAGCAGATTGAGGAGTGTGTCGAACGGCATCGTTGCCACGTCGGCCCCCGCTAGGGCGGCACGCTTCACGTGAGTAGGGTGTCGGATCGAGGCCGCCAGGATGTCGGTGTCGAAGTCGTAATTGTCGTAGATCTGAACGATTTCCTCGACCAATCCCATGCCGTCGGACGAGATATCGTCAATGCGACCGAGGAATGGGCTGATGTAGTCGGCCCCAGCCTTCGCCGCCAGCGTGGCCTGGGTGGGGGAAAAACAAAGGGTGCAGTTTGTCCGGATGCCCTCCTCGTCCAGGGCCCGTAGGGCCTTGATACCGGCTTTGATCAGGGGAATTTTCACGACGACGTTTTCGTGGATCTGATGTAGCTGGTGGGCTTCCTCCATCATGCCGTCGAAATCGGTGGCTGTGACCTCGGCGGACACGTCCCCCTCCACAATCTCGCAGATCTCGAAGATGTGTTCATGGAAGTCCACGTTCCCTTCCTCCTTGACGAGGGACGGATTTGTGGTTACGCCATCGAGGACGCCCATGTCGTTTGCTTCTCGAATTTCGTCTAGGTCGGCCGTGTCAACGAAAAATTGCATAGTGGTCGGGCGCGTTGGTCGTAGAGGTTCGGACGTATTTGAGGGACGTATTGGAAACGAGTCCCATTGGAGAACGTCCTACGAGCGATCGACGACGGAGTTTAGCTAACGTCATCTCTGAGGAGCGGGGAGGATCGTTCACGATCTGAATGCGTCTCCAGTCGCGAACCACCGTGCCCGACTCTTGATGGACGAGGCAGGGGGCGCGCCGATCAAGTCGTGCCTGCGGGGTGCGGTCCCGTGACATCGGGCACTCTGCTTTCTAGCTTGCAGGGGTGTCGAACTCCCTTCCGCTTTTCGCCCGATTTCTCTCACGCAGTCCCCTGTGTCCGGCATGCATCTCTGCCTTTTCGAAGACAATCGCGTTCCCGCCCTGCGCCCGCTCGTCGAGACGCGGGCTGCGTACGACGTGCGCTTGGGGGGACGCACGGTGCTCGAAACCGCCCGCGACGCATTCGCTCCCACTGGTCTCATCCTCCATGCACGTCCGCTCGTCGCCGACGTGACGCGTCGCGCCCACGAGGCCCTCGTCAACACGCTGCCGGAAGGGAGCGACGTGCTCTTCGTCAATGGTCGGTTCGTCGCGCAGGAAGGAGACCCGCTCGCACAACTGACACAGGTCCCGGAGCGGAACCAGGCCCACGTCTTCGTGCAGAACGACACCATGGTGGCGGCGTGGGTCCCCGACGCCGCGGCCCGTCTGCCCGAGGATCTCCTCCCCCGTCCGGCCCTCACGGCAGACGCGTTTGCTGGTCTCCCCACGACCGCGCTCGACGACGCGACCCTCCTGGGCCGTCCCTGGCATCTGCTCGATACCCTTCGTCCCGCCCTCGCCCGCGACATCGAGGCGTTGACCGAGACGCCGACCTCCGGAGCGCTTACGAAGCGGCCGCACGCCACGGTGCACGACAGCGTCACGAGCGTCCACGACGAGCAGATTCATCTCGGGCAGGGCGCCACGATTCGGCCCGGGGCCCTTCTCACCGCGGAGAACGGCCCCATTTACGTGGGTGCGGAGGCGACTGTCCACGAGCGTGCCGTGCTGCGCGGACCGTGCTACATTGGACCAAAGACGCACGTCAAAATTGGAGCCAACGTAGAGGGCACCGCCGCGGGTACGTGGTGTAAGATTGGGGGTGAAATTCACGACGCCATCTTTCAGGGCTTTTCGAACAAGAGCCATCCGGGCTTTCTGGGACACGCCGTTCTCGGGCGCTGGTGCAACCTGGGCGCCGACACGAACAACTCGAATCTCAAGAACGACTACGGTGAAGTGTCGGCGTACGCGCCCAACGAGAAGCGCTTTGTCGACACGGGCCGTCAGTTTGCGGGATTGTTCATGGGCGACCACTCGAAGTGCGGCATCAATACGATGCTCAACACCGGGACCGTCGTCGGCACGAGCTGCAACCTGTTCGGGGGTGACTTTCCGCCCCGCTACGTGCCGCCGTTTTCGTGGGGGGGAGCATCCGGCCTCACCGAGTATCGGCTCGACAAGGCCTTCGAGGTGGCCGAGCGTGTGATGGCCCGCCGCGACACGGACTTTACCAACGTCGACCGGTCGCTCCTTGCCGCCCTCTTCGAGCGCACGCACGAGGAGCGAGCGGCGCATCACGGGTGAGGAACGTCCCGGAGCACGGAGGGAGGAGGAACGTTCTGCGCCCCCTCCAAAGCCACTGACATCTCCCTCTCAAACCAAGGAATAAGGCCCTTCTGCTTGACTTTAGCGTAATAAGAGTGGACGTGTTATGCTGAAAATTGCTGAAAATGCTAAAGCCGGTCGAGGAGTTGATCGTAATCTTCGTGGGAGCCGATCCAGAACCAGATGATCGACCCTTCTTTCTGAATCCCAACTGCCCGATAATTCCTCGTGATGCGAATCGAATAGATGAGGCGGCTCCCATGCACCTTTTTGAACCGGAGACTCGGATGCCTCGGATTCTCCTCAAACAGCTCATAGGCCTTCCGAGCGCGGCGCTTGACCCTCTCCGGAAGGTCGGCGTATGCCTCCCAAAATCGAGACGTGATTCGAGACTTCACAGCCGACTTGGATCAAGCTTCTCCGAGTCCTCAGCCTCGTGTTCTTCCAGAGCCTCATCAGCCAGTCGTTCGAGTTCATCCTGGGACTGACTGAAGGCCTGCTCCCACCGACGCTCAGATTCGAGTTCCTCCAGAATGAAGGCCGCAAAGTCGTCCTGTTCTTCCTCCGGGAGCTCGGACGCTTTCTCAAATGCCTTCTCCAGCAGTTGAGTCATGATGCAGGGGACA
>CAYRPX010000139.1:0-7970 GCA_964426195.1 uncultured Salinivenus sp. | reverse complement strand
AGGTCGCCATCCTCCTCACCGACGGCCGCAACAACCGGGGGCAGATCGATCCCCGAACGGCGGCGGAGGTAGCGGCGACAATGGACGTGCGGGTCTACGCAATTGGTGTGGGGTCGACGGAGGAGACCGCCGTCGAGACGGGGCCAAACCCCGGCGAGCAGCAGAGCGGCTCGGCCGGCGTGGATACGGAAATTCTCCGGGCCGTGTCGGCCTCGACTGGCGGCCAATACTTTTCGGCCACGAACCGGGACGCCCTGGAGCGCATTTACGCGGAGATCGATACCATGGAGGCGGCTCCGGTGGACGAGCGCATCTACACCGATCGCACGGAGCGATATCCCTGGTTTCTGCTTCCGGCGTTGGGCCTCGTGCTCCTAGAGGTGGGGCTCTCAACCACCCTCTTCCGCCGCTTTCCCTGATCAATGCCGAACTGCGAATGTCGAATAGGGAGAGGGACATCCCCTCGGTCGACATTTACGCTCCATAATTCGCATTCGAAAATCGAAATTCGCCAATGGACTGGTTGCATCCGACGTACGCGTGGGCCCTGCTCGTCGTCCCGGGGGCCGCATGGCTCTACTGGCGGGCGGCCCAGTGGCGGCAGGCGGCCCGCGAGCGCTTCGGGGATCCGGCGACCGTGGGGCAGTTGGCCGTATCCCTTCGCCCACGTCGCCGCCTCCTGAAGGCGGGCCTCGTGGTGGCAGGGCTTCTCTTGGCGACCGTGGCTTTGATGGGACCGCGCTGGGGCACCGAGGTCCGCACGGTGGAGCGCCGCGGGGTCGATCTCGTGGTGGCACTGGACGTGTCGGCATCGATGCGGGCGCAGGACATCCCCCCGAGCCGCCTCCGCCGGGCGAAGAATGAACTCCAAGACCTCGTCGGAGACCTGACGGGCGATCGGGTGGGCCTGGTGCTCTTTGCGGGCAGCGGATTTGTGCAGTGTCCCCTTACGACCGACTACGGCGCGTTCCGCCTGTTTCTCGACGCGGCGGGCCCCGATCAGGTATCGACGCCGGGCACCGACGTCGGCGCGGCCGTCGACGCCGCCGTCCAGGCCTTCGGGGCGTCCCGTTCAGTAACTGACTCGTTGACCAACCCAACCGAGAGGCCACCACGTGCGCTCCTGATTGTGTCGGACGGCGAGAACCACGCAGGCGGCCTCGACGCGGCCCGGCAGCAAGCCGAAGAGGCCGGCATCACGCTTTTGACGGCCGGAATTGGGACCGAGACGGGGGCGCGCATTCCTCATTACGAAGGCCAACGACGGGTGGGGGTTAAACGGGATCGTCGAGGAGAGGTCGTGAAGAGCCGTCTAAACGAGGCGGCTCTGCAGCGTCTTGCTCGGTCGGGCGCCTATTTCCGAATCGGGGCCACCAGCAGCGCGTTGTCGGACGTGCCGGCGGCCCTTCGACAGGTTGGCGCCTCGACCTACGAATCGAAGACATTTGCCGACTATGAGGAGATGTACCAGTGGCCACTCGCGGCGGCCCTGCTGTTGTTGTTGGTCGAATACGTGATTCCAGTGCGGCGACGGACGCAGCGTTCGGCGGACGTTTGGGGCCGCCTCGGTATGGAGCCTGAGCCCGAATGAGCGCGACCCTCCGCTCGGGAATCGAGGGCCCGGCCCAGCGGTACAATCCCCTGCACACCATTTTTGACTCGGCCTAGGTCGATGTATGCTCGCGCGAGCGGCACTCATTTTGCTTTTCTTTGGCCTGTTCGGCGACACGGGAGCGGAGAAGGGCCGGGAGGGCAACGCTCTCTTTGAGGAGGAGCAGTATGGCACCGCGGCGGATGCCTACCGGGAGGGCCTGGATGCCCTCTCTGACACCACGGGGGCCGTCTATGCGGGTCTCCAGAACAACCTGGGATTGGCGCTCTATCGGCAGGGTCGCCTCGACGCGGCACGAACCGCTTTTGGGCGGGCGCGCCGGGCCGTCTCCACCGAGGCCGGCCGCGCGCGAGTACTTTTCAACGCCGCTAACGTGGCGGCCGAGATGGGCGACCGGGAGGTGGCCCTCCACAATTACAGGCAAGCACTCCTTCTAGACCCGGAGCACGAGGCCGCCCGGTTCAACTACGAATACCTCAAGCGCCAGCAGAGCGGTCGTTCTGACACTAGCCCGCCGAGCATCGAGCCCTCGTCCTTCGCTCGACAACTGAAGCAGAAAGCCGAGACCCTGGTGGCCCGCGCGGAGTATACGACCGCCGCAGCTCTCCTTCGGAACGGGATGCAGAAAGACTCCACTGTGCGGGCGTACCGCGACTTCACGCAGCGCATCGAAGAAATTGCCACCATTTCCCGATCGGCCCCGTGACTTCCCCTCGCTGGATCGGTATCATCGCTGGATTTCTGCTTGTGCTGGGCGGCACGCCGGCGGCGGCCCAGTCCTCGGCCGATGCCCTCTTTCACGAGGCTGCGCAGCGGTACGTCGACGGCGACGTGGCGGCCGCTCGTCAGGCCGTGGAACGCGGACTCGACGTGGCTCCCTCGGATCCGCGCCTGTTGGCCCTACGAGAGAAGTTGCAGGAGCAGGAGAAGAAACGAGAGGGGGGCGATCGTTCGTCGCAAGGGGACTCCCAGAACGACCAAGAGCAAGGGTCAGCGGGAGGAAACACTCAGGAGGATCCGTCGGCGCCTTCGGGGCAGGACTCTCGTAGCAACCTCGATGATTCCTCAGACCCGCAATCGTCGCAGGCCCCGGACGACGGCGCTTCGGCGCGAGCCGAAGAGGACGAGCGCCAGGCTCCCCAGCGAATTCGGAACGCCGATGATCGACCGACGAATTCCCTGAGTCGAGCTCAGGCGGCCCGTCTTCTTCAGGCGCTCGAAAACCAAGAAATGAAGCTGCTTCGAGAGGTGCAGGGGCAAGCTCCGAAAACCGAGACTGTGGAGAAAGACTGGTAGATGAGAAACACGATGTTCGTCTCCGCTCGTGCTGTTTTCTTCTTCCTGGCGTTGAGCACTGCGCTTGTAGGACCGGTGTGTGCCCAGGAGGCCTCGGTGCGCGTGACAGCCACGGCCGAGCCGATGGAGGTGGAGGTGAGCGAATCTGTGGTGTTTACCATCGAGGTGCAGGGCGCATCGGCCACCATGGTCCAGACGCCGGACCGCCCCGCCACCACCAATCTGGAGCCGCAGCAGCAGGCACCGACGACGCGGCGCACGCATTCGTCCGACGAGGAACGACTTCGTCGAAGCGTCACCTTCTCATGGCGGTTTCGTCCGCAGGAGTCGGGAGCGGCGCACATTCAGCCCGTCTCCGTCGTCGTTCGGGGGGAGGAGTATACGACGGGGGAAGTTCGAGTTCGAGTGAATCCACGGGGAGAGGATCTGTCCTCTCCGAGCCTGACCTCCCCGGACGGTTCGCCAGGGGAGGCGACCCTCGACGAGCGCGATCTATTCGTGCGTGCGACCGCGACGGACGACCGAGCGTACCAAAACGAACAGGTCGTCGTGGAATACCGTCTGTTTTATCAGTCCGGAATTCGGCTCCGGCATAGCCGGCTGGCTAGTTCGTGGGATGCACCGGGCTTCTGGCGGGAAGAGCTTGACGTGGCCTCTCGCCCCGCCCCACGGCCTCAGCGGGCCTACGGGCGCACCTACGAAACCGTCGTGCTGAAGCGAGTGGCCCTGTTCCCCACGCGGCCCGGCACTCTCCACGTCGATCCCCTCCGTATCGAAACGGAAGCCCAGGGAACGGTGCGCATGCAGCGGGGAGGGGCGGCCCTCCGGGGGCGCTTTCAGCCCGTGGAGCTTGCTTCTCGAAGCCTCTCTCTGCAGGTTCAGTCTTTGCCTCCGGGAGCCCCCTCGTCGTTCGATGGGGCCGTGGGCCAGTTTTCGATGACGGCCCGCACAGACGCGGACAGCGTGTCGGTGGGGGACTCGGTGCCGTTGAAAGTTCGGATCCAGGGGAGTGGGAACCTGCCCACGCTTTCTGCACCCCGTGTCGAAGTGCCGTCGGCCATCGAGCGATACGAGCCGACCGTCGAGGCTGAAATCGATCGTGATGGGCGGCGGATTCAGGGGAGCAAGACCTTCACCTATACGCTCGTGCCCCGTTCCGCCGGACGTCACGCGCTGCCGGCGGCACCGTTTTCGTACTTCGATCCCGAGGCAGAGCAATACGTAACACTACGGGCCGAGGGGCCGACCCTGAAGGTCGCGGACGCGTCGGGATCGCAGTCTCGGCGGCTGTCGGGGCGGACTGGAGACGGCCTGCCGGTGGCCGACGTGGCGGGATTAATGGGGAGGGAGGAGGTCCGCTGGGTTCGAACGGATCGGCGACCGCTGTATCGACGACCGTGGGCCTACCTGGTTCTATTCATTCCCGTCTTCCTGGCGGGCGGAGGGGGCGTGTACCGGCGCTGGAAGCGGGGTAGCCCCTCATCGAGTGGGAAATCGTCGACCGCCTCTCTCGACACGGTGCAGACTCAGCTTCAGAAGGCACACGGTCATCTAGAGAACGGGGCCGAGGCGACGGCTTACGAGTCCGTCGAGCGGGCTCTCCAGCGCTTCCTCAGCGAGCGGTTGGAGGAAGACCCTCACCTATCGCGAAGGACCCTCGCCCGGCACCTCACTCGTCACGATGCACCGGAGGAGCTTCAAAACGCCCTGTACGAGCTGCTCGACCGCTGTGACGAGGCTCAGTACGCCCCTGGCCGCTCTTCCCACAGCTCCCTGACGTCCCTCCTCGACGAGGCAGAGAACGTGCTCCGTCGGCTCGACGAGTACCTTCCGCCCTCCGAGAATCATTAGCCTTCGTAGGCCGCATCGTTTTGGTTTGCGGTTGGCCTTTCCTCTCATGCTGCTCCCCGTTCTCCTCGTGTTGGCCTCTCCGCCGATTTTGACGTATCGGATTTTGCTTCTCCTCGGTGCCCTTGGACTGGTGGTTCCGTCCGCTGTTGCCCAGCCCGACTCCGTCCTCCAAAACTTCGAGGCTGCCAACGAAGCCTACACGGAGGGCCGCCACGAGCAGGCGGTGACGGACTACGAAGCCGTTCTTGATGCTGGCTACACGAGTGGGGCGCTGTACCACAACCTGGGCAATGCCTACGTTCGGCTCGATCGTGTGGGACCCGCCGTCTGGGCTTACGAGAGGGCTCGGCACCTACGACCCTCCGACCCGCGTCCGCAACACAACCTGGAGTATGTGCGCCGCCGAGCGGGGCTCCCTCTTCGGAGTCTCCCTCCCCGCGGGCTCGCGGGCCTCGTTGCAGGATGGTCGCCCCTCGTTCTCTTCATGACGGGGGGGATAGTCTTTGGGGCTGGGCTGATCGGCGCTGTACTCAAGGCCGGGCCGAATGAGTCCCCCCCGTGGCACCTGCCTGGAGTCTGGGGACCAGTCGGAGTGGGGCTTCTGCTCGTCATCGTGGCGCTGGGCACCTCGTACGTCCAGGCACAGGACCGCTGCGCCGTCGTGATGGCGGAGTCGGTACCGGTTCGTCAAGCCCCCAACGACACAGCGGCGTCCGACACGACACTGAAAGGGGGGGCAATGCTGGAAATTCAGGCCCGGCAGAACGAGTGGATCCGGGTGCGGCTGAGGGACGGGAGCGGTGGATGGATGCCGACTGGTGTATTGGGGGAGGTATGAACGCCAAGATGCCTCCAAGGATGGTGGGGGCGAAAGTGGGGGGCGACTCTACCTGTTTGGGAAAACCATCGCGGGGCTTTTCTCAATCAATCGGCAGCTAGGCGGGCTTCTTCTCCAAGGACATTCTGTTCCCAGTGGGTCCACCTGTAGGGTCCCCCGGCGGCTGATTTTTGGATTGTAATGCGGTTGAAAATCTGTAGGACACGTCCGATTATAAACGAAAAGGATAGTGAAAGCCGGGTCCAAGAGTGTAGGGCAAGGAAGGCCCTTCGAATGCTGAACCTCCTTCCTGCGTCCGCGTGCACAGAAACTCAGTCAACTCTCTCTTTTTCGCGTATTGTGAATTGACCCACTCACTTCTATGCGAACCTTGATACAACTTCTTGTCCTTTTCCTGTTCGCGTTGCCCGCGCACGCTCAGGTTTCCACGACGGACCTCGACGCCTTCAGCCGGTCCGGCGACAACGTACTTGGTTCAACCCCCACCGAGCCGACGTCGATTCAGTGGTCCGAAAAGGGGGAGGAGGTCGGATCTGATACCGAGCTTACCTCCGGTGAAACTGTCCGTCTCGAGAACGAAGCTGCGCTGTTGCAGAGTGGCGCAAAAGACGGGCACAAGTGGGCCACGGTGGACATGAGTAACTTAAACGATTACCCCAAGACGCTCGACGACGCCAACGGGACCGTTATGTGGGCCTTCAACATGCGGCAAAATCGGGCAGACCCGGAGGGCTTTGCGACGGGGGAACACGGCCTCATGTTTATTCTCGCTTCCAGTGCCAACGACGTTCCAGGAAGCGGGAACGTGTATGCCGTCGTGCTGGGTGAGGATGGCTCCGAAGACCACCTCAAGCTCGTCGTGTTCAACGGCGGGTATAGTGCCGAGGGCGACTTTAAAGAGATTGCGACCTGGTCGAAGGACCTCGCTACGGAGTACCTGAGCGTGCGAGTCACCTTTGATGCTGACACCAAGGGGTGGACGCTGTACGCTGAGAGTGGAACGTCCAGCTATCCCTATTCGGATCCCCGAAACGTCTCTGCCGAGCGGGGCTTCGGAGAGAACGCCGAGGAAACAGGCGATCAGCAGAAGTTTGCAGGGATGCTCTGGAACCACGGCCAAGACGACGCCGCGAAGGCCTTCTTTGATGACATCTACGTCACGGACCCGGGTGGAGAACTCCCGGTCGAACTTGCCACGTTTGACGCCACGGCAGACGGCGACGCCGCCCACCTCCGTTGGAAGACGGCTTCTGAGACCCGGAATGCAGGCTTCGAAGTACAGCGCGACACGGAGCGCGGTTTTGAGACGATTGGCTTCGTGGAAGGAGCCGAGACGACTACCGAGTCGACCGGATACACGTACACGGCCGAGGGGTTGAGTGCAGGTGCGCACACCTTTCGGCTCAAGCAGGTGGACCTGGATGGGAGCACGACGATCGGCCCCGAGCGAGTCGTGGAGATCCGTCCGAATGGACTAAAAGTTTCCATCACCGGACCCAATCCGGTTCACAGCGGACAGCCCGCGTCTTTTCGTCTCGCGGCCGACACGGAGCAATCTGTAACGGTGACGCTGCACGACGTGCTTGGACGCAGGATCCGCACACTCTACGATGGACGAATTGGTCCGCAGGGCCAGGACCTGTCTGTGTCGTCGTCTTCCCTTTCCGCGGGGATGTACTTTGTGCGGGTGCAGGGATCCTCGGGAACCAAGACACGCCGCATCACGGTGGCCCAGTAAACGGGCCGAAAGCCCTGAATACCGGTTAAAAAAACGGCAGTCCATCCCGACGGTGGGCCGCCGTTTTCGTATAGAAGGTCGTTTCATTGGGGGGGCTTTCCAGGGTCCGGTTCTCAAAGCCGGGACGGGATCCTTGCCTCCTGAACATTCACTTTTAGCTTAGGCTAAAATTTACATTTTCCCTGGAAAATTATAGAAGTTGTGGGGTAGAGTATATTCGAGTGGATTTTCTGTTGCTTCCCGCACCGCCATGGATTGGTTTTTGAAGCGCATCTTTTCAGGTTCCCTCTCGCGTCGCGACTGGCTCCGGTCGGGGGGACTTCTGGGCCTGTCCGGTCTGTTTGGTGCTACGGCGGTAGTCGGAGAGACCTCGTCGTCCAACCAAGCGAAGGTCCCGCGGCAATATGAGGACACCGACGGTTCGCCGTCCGGGTGGCCCAAGGGACGGATGCGGACGGCGGGCACCGTCGATTCCGAGCGCAACGGGTTCGATCCGATGGCGATGCTCTCGGACTTCGACTACGGGGCCGTCCACACCGCGGCCGACGGGCAGACGGTGCGCGAGTACACGATCGTGGCACAGGACAAGGAGATCGAGGTGGCCCCGGGCGTCTTCTTCCCCGCCTGGACCTACG